>JAZKIK010000302.1:0-17803 GCA_040384925.1 Pseudomonadota bacterium
CAATATTGCCGGTTACAAGGCCGTGATGATGGCGGCTGAAAAATACCAGCGTTTTTTCCCCATGCTGATGACTGCGGCAGGCACCGTCAAGGCCGCTCGCGTGGTGATTCTGGGTGTGGGTGTTGCCGGTTTGCAGGCGATTGCCACGGCCAAACGCCTGGGCGCCGTGATTGAAGCCAGCGACGTGCGCCCCAGCGTCAAGGAACAGGTTGAGTCGCTGGGCGGCAAATTTATCGACGTGCCTTACGAAACCGATGAAGAACGCGAAGCTGCCGTAGGCGTTGGCGGTTACGCCAGACCCATGCCGCCAAGCTGGCTTGAACGCCAGAAAGCCGAAGTCGCCAAACGTGTGGCTCAGGCCGATGTGGTCATCACCACCGCACTGATTCCGGGCCGCGCAGCTCCGGTGCTGGTGACAGAAGAGATGGTCAAGGCCATGAAACCCGGCAGCGTGATTGTCGATCTGGCCGCACCACAAGGTGGCAACTGCCCGCTGACCGAAGCCGGCAAAACCGTGGTCAAACACGGCGTGACCCTGATCGGCGAAACCAATGTGCCCGCCCTGGTGGCCGCCGATGCCAGCGCCCTGTACGCCCGCAACCTGCTTGACTTCCTCAAACTCATCATCACAAAAGAAGGTGCGCTGAAAGTCGATATGGACGACGACATCGTGGCCGCCTGCCTGATGACACAGGCGGGTGAGGTGAAAAGGAAATGATCTCCAGATTGCTTTTCAGGGTGATCGTTTTACTCTGGGCTGGTACAGGTTTTGCGACAGCAGAAACTGTCTCTGTGGGCAGGGCATCCATCGATTTACCCGAGGGGGCGTGGAAGGTCTTGTCCGCTGGTGAAGGAAAAACACTGCTGAACGGTGGAATTTCCGGCTCGCTCACGATGGATAACCAGGCCTTTGTCCTGACTTCTGGAAATGAGCTCAAAGCGCTGCTCTACATCAGCTCATCAAAAAGTGGTTCGGGCATATCAACCAACTGGAGCAATACTTGCAACGGCACCCAACGTACATACGCCCTGAGCCTGACAAGCAATCCCAATGCACTTGAGTGCGGCAAGGCAACTGGCGCATTAAAAACGGATGTTTATTTAAAGCTTGCAATGCCAGAAGCTCTTGCAGCGCTTGAAGTGCAGCATTTGGTGCTTCCCGCTTTTGTTCAATCAACCAGTGCAACAGTCGGTAATTCAAATGGTAGCAACCTGCATGTCAATCTGATTGCGGTGCCAGCATTTGCAGGACTGCAATCTGCAGAAAATCTGACGGTGCCGCCTTCTGTCAAAGCTGCTCACGCGGCCTGGGCACGTGAGCTGACAACTGCAGTCAAAGACAGCGTGTATTCAATGAGCGGCAAGATGACTGTTCCGGCAGTAACTTTCGCTGCGACCAGCGTCACAACATCAACTCCAAAATAGGCAATCATGGAAGCAGTTTCCCCAACCATCATCAACCTGATTATTTTTGTACTCGCCATCTACGTGGGTTACCACGTGGTGTGGACGGTCACACCCGCGCTGCACACGCCGCTGATGGCTGTGACCAACGCGATTTCGGCGATTGTCATCGTCGGTGCCATGCTGGCGGCTGCGCTGACTGAAACCCCGCTTGGCAAGACCATGGGCGTGCTGGCGGTGGCGCTGGCGGCGGTCAATGTGTTTGGCGGTTTTCTGGTCACACGGCGCATGCTGGAGATGTTCCGCAAAAAAGAGAAGAAACCTGTCCTGAGCAAGGTCGAAGGAGCAGCACCACAAGCTGAAGGAGCCGCGAAATGAGCATGAATATCGTCACGCTGCTGTATCTGGTGGCTTCTGTTTTCTTTATTCAGGCGCTCAAGGGCCTGTCGCATCCCACAACCTCGCTGCGCGGCAATATGTTCGGCATGGTCGGCATGACGATTGCCGTGCTGACGACGGGTGCGCTGATTGTTGAAACCTCTGGCGGCAAATCGTTTGGCATGGTTTACGTGCTGGGCGCGCTGGTGGTTGGCGGCGCTGCTGGCACCCTGATGGCCAAACGTGTCGAGATGACCAAGATGCCCGAGCTGGTGGCTTTCATGCACAGCATGATTGGCCTGGCAGCGGTGTTCATTGCCGTGGCTGCGGTGGCCGAGCCTTATGCATTCGGCATTGTGGCCAAGGGCCTGCCGATTCCTGCAGGCAACCGTCTTGAACTGTTTCTGGGTGCGGCCATTGGTGCCATCACCTTCAGCGGCTCGGTGATTGCTTTTGGCAAGCTCAGCGGCAAATACAAGTTCCGCCTGTTCCAGGGCGCGCCAGTGTCCTTTGCCGGCCAGCACAAGATCAACCTGCTGCTGGGCCTGATCACCCTGGGCCTGGGTTTGACCTTCATGTTGACCGGCAGCTGGACGGCCTTTTTTGTCATGCTGGCGCTGTCGTTTGTGATGGGCGTGCTGATCATCATCCCGATTGGTGGTGCCGACATGCCGGTGGTGGTATCCATGCTGAACAGCTATTCAGGCTGGGCTGCAGCCGGTATCGGTTTTTCGCTGAACAACTCCATGCTGATCATTGCCGGTTCCCTGGTCGGCTCGTCAGGTGCCATCCTCTCGTACATCATGTGCAAGGCGATGAACCGTTCTTTCTTCAACGTGATACTGGGTGGTTTTGGTGGTGATGCCAGCACTGGTGCAGCCACGGGCGCCAAAGAGCAGCGCCCGGTCAAGTCGGGTTCTGCCGACGACGCGGCCTTTATTCTGGGCAATGCCGAAACCGTCATCATCGTTCCTGGTTACGGCCTGGCTGTTGCCCGGGCCCAGCATTCCGTCAAGGAACTGGCTGCCAAACTGACTGAAAAAGGCATCACCGTCAAATACGCGATTCACCCGGTGGCAGGCCGCATGCCCGGCCACATGAATGTGTTGCTGGCCGAAGCCGAAGTGCCTTACGACCAGGTGCACGAGATGGAAGACATCAATGCCGAGTTTGGCCAAGCCGATGTGGCCATCATCCTGGGTGCCAACGATGTGGTCAACCCTGCCGCGCACGTCAAGGGCAGTGCGATTTACGGCATGCCGATTCTGGAGGCCTACAAGGCCAAGACCGTCATCGTCAACAAACGTTCGATGGCGGCTGGTTACGCCGGGCTGGACAACGAACTGTTCTACATGGACAAAACCATGATGGTGTTTGGCGATGCCAAAAAGGTCATTGAGGACATGGGCAAGGCCATCGAGTAGGTGTCAGTTCAGGGTAAGTGGCCCGGGACATGCCGGGCTGCCCGCAGGATGTGGGGAGGAGTAATTTCCCGGTTTGGCCCGAGGAGTCGGGATGCGATGTGAGGCGCAAGACGTGCCGCGTGGTGAACCACGCAAACGGATTGCAACGAAGCAGCGCGCCCGAATCCGACAGGACAAACTGGGGAATTGCTTCTCGCCACATCCTTAATCCTTCAAAGTTAGAGGCAGCCCTCTTCAAATTCATGCGCTTTGGGCGACTTGCCTAGGGAAAACGCAATAGCCACGCAGCGGGCAGGCCATGAAAATCCGTGGCAGTCAGTAAACAGTAATGGAGACAAGCATGAACGCAGCTACCCTGGACCGCCCTTGGCTAAAAGCCTACCCGGCGGGCGTACCCACCGACATCAACCCGGCGCAATACAGCTCGCTGGTTGGCCTGATGGAGGAAAGTTTCAAGAAGAACGGCGACAAGGTTGCCTACAGCTTCATGGGCAAGGACGTCACTTTCGGGCAGACCGACAGCCTGTCGGTGGCTTTTGGTGCCTATCTGCAGGGCCTGGGCCTCGTCAAGGGTGACCGTGTTGCCATCATGATGCCCAATGTGCCGCAATACCCGATCACGGTGGCGGCCATTTTGCGGGCCGGTTTTGTGGTGGTGAACGTCAATCCACTGTACACCCCGCGTGAACTTGAGCACCAGCTCAAGGACTCGGGTTCCAAAGCCATTGTCATCATTGAAAACTTTGCGAACACGCTGGAGCAGTGCATCGCCAACACACCGGTCAAACATGTCGTCCTGTGCGCCATGGGCGACCAGCTGGGCATGCTCAAGGGTGCGCTGGTCAACTACGTGGTGCGCAACGTCAAAAAGATGGTACCGCCCTTCAACCTGCCGGGCGCTGTGCGTTTTAACGACGCCGTGGCGCGTGGCACCAAGGGACAACTCAAACGCCCCGACATCAAGCCTGGTGACCTGGCCGTGCTGCAATACACCGGCGGCACGACGGGTGTGTCCAAGGGCGCGATGCTGCTGCACTCCAACGTCATTGCCAACGTGCTGCAGTCCGAAGCCTGGAACGGCCCGGCCATGGCCAGCATGCCGGCCGGTGTGCAGCCGGTTTATGTCTGCGCGCTGCCGCTGTATCACATCTTTGCATTCACCGTGAACATGATGCTGGGCATGCGTACGGGTGGCAAAAACATACTGATCCCCAACCCGCGTGACCTGCCCGCTGTGCTCAAGGAACTGGCAAAACACAAGATCAACAGCTTTCCGGCGGTGAACACACTGTTTAACGGCCTGGCCAACCACCCCGACTTCAACACTGTTGACTGGACACACCTGAAGGTTTCGCTCGGTGGCGGCATGGCCGTGACCAGCGCCGTTGCCAAACTCTGGCTTGAAAAAACCGGTTGCCCTATCTGTGAAGGTTACGGCCTGTCAGAAACATCACCTTCTGCCAGTTGCAACCCGACCAACAGCAAAGCCTTCACCGGCACGATTGGTGTGCCGATTCCCGGCACCTGGTTCAAGCTGCTGGACGACGACGGCAATGAAGTTGCACCCGGCCAGCCCGGTGAAATCGCCATCAAGGGCCCTCAGGTCATGGCTGGTTACTGGCAGCGCCCTGACGAAACCGCCAAGGTCATGACGGCCGATGGTTACTTCAAGTCGGGCGATGTGGGTGTGTTGGACGAAAAAGGCTTTTTCAAGATTGTTGACCGCAAGAAAGACATGATTCTGGTCAGCGGTTTTAACGTCTACCCGAACGAGATTGAAGACGTGGTCGGAAAACTCGACGGTGTGATGGAGTGCGCCTGTGTAGGTGTGGCCGATGAAAAATCCGGCGAAGCTGTCAAACTGGTGATCGTCAAGAAAAACCCTGAACTCACCGAAGGCCAGGTGCGTGACTTCTGCAAGGCCAACCTGACAGGTTACAAACAGCCCAAGGTGGTTGAGTTCCGTACCGAACTACCCAAAACACCAGTCGGCAAAATCCTGCGCCGTGAGCTGCGCGACAAAAAATAAGGGAACTGCATCGTTTTTTTGAGCGCCGGCAACCTTGGTTGACGGGTTTTCTGCAGGGCGGCGCAAGTCGCCCTTTTTTGCGTCCAGGCTTTGTCAAAATCCTTGCATGTCACAAACTGATCCAGACACCCGCAGCGGCCCCACAGCCATCCTCAGCGCAATTGCCCAGGAGCAGCTTGGCCTGATTGAGCAATTGGGCGACGCACATAAAACAAGCCACGCCGGCCGTGATTTCTGGCTCGGTCATCTGCATGGCCAGCCGGTGGTGCTGGCCTTGTCAAAAATCGGCAAGGTGGCTGCAGCCACCACGGCCACAGCCCTGATCGAGCGCTTTGGTGTGCGGCGCATCCTGTTTACCGGGGTGGCGGGCGGCCTCAAGCCCGGTGTCAATGTGGGTGATGTGGTGGTCGCCAGCGATTTTGTACAGCACGACCTGGACGCCTCGCCGCTGTTCCCACGTTATGAAGTGCCTTTGTACAGACTGACCCGGTTTGCTGCCGATGCGGCGCTGGCTGAACTGCTTCTTAAAGCCACTGCGCTGGCAGTTCAAAACGGGTTTGCCAGCGCCCGGATTCATCAGGGTCTGATCGCCAGTGGCGACCGATTTGTCTCGGGTGCTGCCGAATCGGAATTGCTGCGCAGCACCTTGCTGGCAGCAGGCCATGAGGTGCTGGCGGTTGAAATGGAAGGCGCAGCGGTGGCCCAGGTCTGTCACGACTACGACTTGCCGTTTGCAGCGGTACGCACCATTTCAGACCGTGCCGATGACAGCGCACATATTGATTTCCCGGTGTTTGTCGAGCAGGTGGCCAGCCCTTACGCCCGGGAAATAATCGGGAATTTTCTGCGTCTGTTATGAATATGGTCAGGTAGCTTCGCGTTCACAATTGATCTGAAAATGGAATCACTGCGGGTTTTCCAAGGCTGCCTCCAGCGCATCGACAAACATTGCGGCCACATCAAAACCAGTCTGGTCAAAAATTTCCTGAAAACAGGTTGGGCTGGTCACATTGATTTCGGTCACGCAGTCGCCAATCACGTCCACACCGGCCAGCAGCAGGCCACGGCTGGCCAGAATCGGACCCAGGTATTCAGCAATCTCGCGGTCCCGTTCTGACAGTGGCTGAGCCACACCCTTGCCGCCTGCGGCCAGATTGCCGCGCACTTCGCTGCCTTGCGGAATACGTGCCAGGCAAAAGGGTACGGGTTTGCCGCCGATCACCAGCACACGTTTGTCGCCCTTGACGATTTCTGGCAGAAACTTTTGCACCATCACACTTTCTGCGCCGTTTTTGTTCAGCGTTTCAATGATGCTGCCCAGGTTCAGACCGTCTTCCTTCACCCGGAAGATGCCCATGCCGCCCATGCCGTCCAGTGGTTTGAGGATGATGTCCTTGTGTTCGGTGTGAAATTTTCTGATGTCGGCTGCATCGCGCGTCACCAGGGTCGGGCCAATAAACTGCGGAAACTCCAGAATCGCCAGTTTTTCCGGGTGGTCACGCAGGGCGCGCGGTTTGTTGAAGACTTTTGCGCCTTCACGCTCGGCCTGTTCCAGCAAGTGGGTGCTGTAGAAAAACTCGCTGTCAAAAGGCGGATCCTTGCGCATGACCACGGCACCAAACTCAGCCAGCGCCTGTGGGCGCACGTTGGGATGCTCCTGCTTTGAGGTAAACCAGACCTCAGCATCGCCTGTCAGAAAGATGTCGCGCACAAAAGCGATGACTTTTTCACCACGCTGCCAGCGAATGTCTTTCGGCTCGCAGGCCGAGATGCTGTGGCCGCGTTTTTGCAGCTCACGCATCATGACAAAGGTGGTGTCCTTGTAGATTTTGAAGGATTCGAGCGGGTCGGCGACAAAAAGGATGTTCATTGTGTGTTCTCAGGTAGATGTGCCAACTTTGGCCTGGCCGTATTGTTGTACAAACAGCGCCACCGCGCCCGCGACCACACCCCAAAAGGCCGAGCCGATACCGGCAATCACCACGCCAGACAGCGTGACCAGAAACGTGATAAGCGCCGCCTCGCGGTGCGATTCGTCCTTCAGCGCTGCGGCAAGACCGCTGCCAATCGTGCCCAGCAAGGCCAGGCCGGCAATTGCCAGCACCAGTTCTTTCGGAAAAGCCGTCAGCAAACCAGTGACTGCCGCGCCAAAAATGCCGATCACTATGTAAATCGCACCGCAGCACACTGCCGCCGTGTAACGTTTGGCCGGGTCTTCGTGCGCCTCCTTGCCCATACAAATGGCGGCGGTGATGGCACCCAGGTTCAAAGCAAATGCCCCGAAAGGTGCCAGGATCAGCGTTGCCAGGCCGCTGAGGCTGATGATTTTGGAAACCGGAATGCCGCCGTCGGCTGAGTCCGGCCCGTAACCGGCGGCCCGGATTGCCGCCACACCGGGCAGGTTTTGTGAAGCCATGGTCACCACAAACAGCGGCAGCGCCAGACTGACCAGCGCTGCAAAAGTGAAGTGCGGCATCACAAATACCGGCACTGCATACGAAAAAGTCACATTGGCCCAGACCAGCTGGCCACGCGCAGCTGCATAGACAATGGCACCCAGCAGGGTGAAAACGACCGCATAACGCGGCAGCAGGCGTTTGCACAGCAGGTAGATCGCCAGCATCAGCAGTACCAGCGGCAGGGCCGACTCGGCTGCTGCAAAGGTCTGGATGCCAAACTTGGCCAGTACACCGGCCAGCAGGGCAGACGCAATTGCCACCGGGATGCGGTTCATCACTTTTTCAAACCAGCCTGTCACGCCAAACAGGGTGATCAGCGCAGCGCTGACCATAAAAGCGCCAATCGCCTCAGGCATTGAAAAACCACCCGCCAGCCCTGCCGTGGCCAGAACCGCAGCGCCCGGTGTTGACCAGGCCACCATCACGGGTTTTTTAAGCCACAGGGACGGCAGTGCAGAACAAATCCCCATGCCCAGACCCAGCGCCCACATCCATGACGAAATTTCTGCCGGTGTGGCATTGAAAGCCAGCGCGGCCTGAAAAACAATCGCCACCGAGCTGGTAAAACCCACCAGAACAGCCACAAAACCGGCAGTAAAGGCCGAAAGGTTGAGGTCTTTGAAAAATTGCATGCCGGGGATTTTGGCAGATGGCCAGCTTGCTCTGCGAGGGCCGGGTGCTTCAAAAAGAAGGGCCGAGCAAACCAGCCATGAATCAGCTTGCAGGCCATGTCCGCAGCACAAGCGCAACCCCCTGAAACGCCTTAAATCTCGATTTTCGAGCCCAGCTCGACCACCGAATTGTTCGGCAGATTCAGAAAATCAGCGGCTGAACCGGCGTTGTGGTGCATTTGTGCAAAAAGCTTTTCACGCCAGGCTGCCATGCCGCCACCAATCGTCGGGATCACCGTGTCGCGTGATAAAAAGTAGCTGGTGCTCATGGGTTCGGCCTCGCAGCCACGGCCACGCAAATGTTCCAGCGCACGCGGCACATCGGGGTCGTTTTTAAAACCGTAATGAATCACAACCTGCCAGCAGTGGTGGCCCAGTGATTCGATTTCAAGCCGTTTGTCCAGCCCTATCCACGGCACTTCGTGGTTTCGTACAGTGACAAACAGGTTGTTTTCGTGCAGCACCTTGTTGTGTTTGAGGTTGTGCAGCAAGGCATTGGGCACACTGCCAGGGTCAGCCGTCAAAAACACCGCCGTGCCTTCAACCCGCGCTGGCGGGCTGACAAACACGGCATCGAGAAAGCTGGGCAAATCAATCGCGTCAGAGCGCAGCTTGTCGTTAAGCATTTGCCGACCTTGCTTCCAGGTAATCATCAGCGTGAAGACGGCGCCACCAATGACCAGCGGGAACCAGCCGCCGGCAAACAGCTTCATCAGGTTGGAGGCAAAAAACGCGAAGTCGACGATAAAAAAGATGCCTGTTGCAGCCAGGCACAGTGCCAGCGGGTACTTCCAGCCGTAACGAATCACGTAAAAAGTCAGAATCGTCGTGATCAGCATGTCGGTACAGACTGCAATGCCATAAGCCGCTGCCAGATTGCTTGACGAACGGAACATCACCACCGCCAGCACGATGGTGACAAACAGTCCCCAGTTGACAAAAGGTATGTAGATTTGCCCGGTGTCGCGCACGCTGGTGTGCTGGATGTTCAGGCGCGGCAAATAGCCCATCTGGATCGCCTGTTTGGTCACGCTGAATGCGCCGGTAATCAGGGCCTGCGAGGCAATCACCGTGGCCATGGTGGCCAGGCCAACCAGCGGCAGCAGTGCCCATTCGGGCGCCATCAGGTAAAACGGGTTTTTGACGGCTGCCGGATTGTTGAGCAGCAAGGCACCCTGGCCAAAATAATTCAATACCAGCGAAGGCATCACGACTGAAAACCAGGCCAGCCGGATGGGTTTTTTACCAAAGTGGCCAAGATCGGCATACAGCGCCTCGGCACCCGTTACACACAAGACCACCGCACCCAGAATAATGAAGGTGGTGCCTGGATTGCCCCACATGAACATCAGCGCGTAATGAGGGCTGAGCGCCCGCAGAATGTCGGGATGGGTCAGGATTTGTGAAATACCGAGCAGCGCCAGCACCCCAAACCATACCAGGGTGATGGGTCCGAAAAACTTGCCAATGCCCGCCGTGCCCTTTTTTTGCACCGCAAACAGGCAGAAAAGAATTACCAGAGTGATGGGAATCACGCCTTTTTTGAAGGTCGGCGAGATGACCTCAAGCCCTTCAACCGCTGACAGCACCGAAATCGCCGGTGTGATCACACCGTCACCATAAAACAGCGAGGTGCCAAAAATACCGATCAGCAGCAGCACTTTTCTAAGCTGCGGTTTGTCCTTGACGGCGACCGAGGCCAGCGCCAGCATGGCAATCAGGCCGCCTTCACCATTGTTGTCGGCGCGCAGCACCAGCACCACGTACTTGATGGAGACGATGACCGTCATCGTCCAGAAAAAAATTGACAGGATGCCAAAGACGTTGTCAGGGGTAAAAGGAACATGCCCCGAGCCGAAGACCTCCTTCATGGCATACAGGACACTGGTTCCGATATCGCCGTAAACGACACCGATGGCGCCCAGTGTGAGCGCCGCTAGGGATGATTTTTTACTTGACACAAATACTTCCCTTTGGCCGCTTCATTTGCTGTGGCCATCGGCATGGCGCGCTGCAGCAAAGTCCCCGGCGACGGGAATGATTAACTTTGGGAGTGCTATTTTGCGCTCAGAGGCCCTGGTTGCAAGTCGGCAAACACCCCTAAATCCAAGAAATGCGGCATTTGTTGCAGCGCAACAACTTGTAATGATTTGTCACGTGACTTGGCTGCGCAGATACAAAAAAGAATCTCCCGGCTTCTGGCTGGAGTTAGTGTTGCTATTGTTTGTATAGCTATTCATGCCCATAAAACTTGTGCAACAGGTCGAAAAGATTTGCATTCTGGTTCAAAAAGCGAAAAGCCCCTTGCAGGGCTTGTGTAACTTCAAACCGCGATACGACTTTCAGTCGTAAACCTCGGCATTGGGGTCGGTGGCCTCTAGTTCGTAACTTGCAGCCAGCATGGCCAGCCTGGCAATCACGCCATACATGTAAAAGCGGTTCGGGCTGCTGGATCCGGGTTTTTCGCCCGGCTGCGGCAGGCGGCCGCTGTCTGCAAAGGCCAGTGGCACGTAGCTGGAGCCCGGCGCGCTCAGGCTTTCGTCAGCGCTGCGGTCAGCGTGAACGCGGTAAAAACCGCCAACCACATAACGGTCCATCATGTAAACAACCGGTTCAGCCACGGCGGCATTGACCCGTTCGTTGGTCAGCACACCTTCCTGAATGATCACTTCAGGCAAGGTCTGGCTGGTCTTGCTGCCAGTTTTGCCGCTGGCGTACTTGGCGCTTTTGCTGCGGGTTTGGGCAACCAGCGCGTCCAGGTCCTTGATGTCACGCACCGTCATGATGCCCATGCCGCAGGTTCCGTCCATGATGCCGTCAGCCTTGACCAGCACAAAGGGCTTTTCATTGATGCCGTATTCCTTGTACTTGCGTTTGACCTTGGTCAGCAGCGCATCAACGTTGGTGCTCAAACATTCCAGGCCCGTGCCTTCGGCAAAATTGACTTCACCACAATGCGAAAACATCGGGTTGATCAGCCACGGGTCAATGCCCAGCAGCTTGCCAAAGCGTTTTGAAACCTCTTCATAAGCCTTGAAATGCCGCGACTTGCGCCGCACCGAGCTGCTGGCGTGCAGCGGCGGCAGCAGATACTGCTCGTTCAGGTCTTCAAGAATGCCGGGAATGCCCGCCGACAAATCGTTGTTCAGCAAAATCGTGCAGGGGTCAAAATCCTTCAGGCCAAGCCGGCGCTCGGTACGGATCAGCGGCTCCAGTGTGATGCTTTCGCCGGTTGGCAGATGGATGGTGACGGGCTGCTCGCTGTCCATGCTGAGCGAGCCAAAGCGCACATTCAGCCCGGCCTGGTGAAAGATGCGCTTGAGCTGCAGCACGTTGGACCAGTAAAACGTGCTTTGCGGCTGGTTTTCAGGAATCACCAGCAGGTTGCGCGCTTCGGGGCAGATTTTTTCAATCGCCGCCATGCCGGCCTGCACCGCCAGCGGCAGCATGTCCTGCGTCAGGTTGTTCCAGCCATCGGGAAACAGATTGGTATCGACAGGTGCCAGCTTGAAGCCGGCATTGCGCACATCCACCGAGCAGTAAAAAGGCGGTGTGTGCTCCATCCACTCCAGCCGGAACCAGCGCTCTATGGCCGGTGTGGAATCAAGAATGCGCTGCTCAAGCTCGTTGATGGGGCCGTTCAAGGCGGTAATGAGGTGCGGAACCATGCGGCCACTTTCGGGGAGAAGATTTTGTTAGCTGATTCGGTTATATCTGTCCGAATTTTAGGGATATTGGGGTGGGTGCAGATGTTGCAAGACGTGTTTGGCTGACGGGCAGCAGATTCTGACCCGGCCGCACCAGGACTCACCCACTACCTCAGCCCCGCACTTCCCCATTCCCCAGAACCACATACTTCAGCGAAGTCAGCCCCTCGATGCCGACCGGGCCCCTGGCGTGGAACTTGTCGGTTGAAATGCCTATTTCAGCGCCCAGGCCAAATTCAAAACCATCGGCAAAACGGGTGCTTGCATTGACCATGACGCTGGCCGAGTCCACTTCGCGCAGAAAACGCTGGGCGTGGATGTGGTTGGTGGTGATGATGGCGTCGGTGTGGTGGCTGCTGTACTGGTTGATGTGGGCAATCGCCTCGTCAACACCTTCAACAATCTTGATGCTGATGATGGGGGCGAGGTATTCCTCGTACCAGTCTTGTTCTGTGGCGTCCTGGACGACCACATCTGGCAACCCGTCACCACGGAGAATTGCCGCCGTTTCTGCATCGCAACGCATTTGCACGCCCTTGGCAGCAAAAATCGCCCCGATCTGAATCAGGAAGGGATGCGCTATTCCACGTGCCACCAACAAGCCCTCGGCAGCATTGCAAGGGCTGTATTTATTGGTTTTTGCGTTGTCGGCTACCTTGACCGCCATGGCGATATCGCAGGGGTCGTCCACATAAACATGGCAATTGCCGTCCAGGTGCTTGATGACGGGTACCTTGGCATCACGGCTGATGCGCTCGATCAGGCCCTTGCCGCCGCGTGGAATGATCACATCCACATACTGCGGCATGGTGATCAGCTCGCCAACGGCTGCGCGGTCGGTGGTAGGCACCAGTTGCACGGCTTCCAGAGGCAGTCCGGCACCCACAAGCGCCTGCTGCACCAGCGCGGCCAGCGCCTTGTTGGACTCGATGGCCTCCGAACCGCCACGCAAAATGCAGGCATTGCCACTCTTGATGGCCAGGCTGGCGGCTTCAATCGTGACATTGGGGCGGCTTTCGTAAATCATGCCAAACACACCAATCGGCACCCGCATCTGGCCCACACGTATGCCGCTGGGCTGTTCTTTCATTCCGATGATTTCACCAATCACATCTGGCATGACGGCCAGCTGTTCACAGCCAACAGCCACGGTTTCAATGATTTTGGGCGTGAGTTTGAGGCGATCCAGCATCGGCCCGGCCAGGCCGCTGGCCGTGGCACGCTGCAGATCCAGCTGGTTGGCCGCGACCAGTACAGCGACGTTTTGCCTGAGCAAGCTTGCCAGACCGGAAAGCGCTTTGTTTTTAATAGCTGCTGGTGCGCGCGCTACCTGCGCAGAAGCCACTTTTGCCTGCAAACCCAGGGTTTGCATGATCTCGGGAATGGTGGGGAGGTTCATGGCTGTTATTTTCACATGTGCTGCGCTATAGTAAATTGATGAATCCGGCTCTGCTCAAACCGTTGACTGAAGACGACTACCTGACTGGTGAGGCGCAAGCGTCTGTGCGCCACGAGTTTGTGCATGGTGCGGTGTATGCCATGGCAGGCGGCAGCGCCAATCACAACCGGATTGCGGACCATCTTTACGCCCGCCTTTTGTCGGGAGCTGAAGGCGGCTGTGAGCCTTTTATCGGCGACATGAAACTGCGCCTGGACGCCGGAAACCTCTTTTATTACCCCGATGTGATGCTGGTTTGCGACCCGCTGGACAACGAGGCCTACTTCAAGACCAGCCCCTGCCTGGTCGCCGAGGTCTTGTCACCCAGCACAGAGTCCACAGACCGGCGCGAAAAGTGGGCGGCTTATCAAAAACTGCCCAGCCTGCGTGAATACATATTGCTGGCCCAGGATCGTCCCTACATCGAGGTTTACAAACGCGTCAACTTGCGGCAATGGAGCCTGACGGTGCTCGAAGCTGCCGACACGCTCGTATTGAGCGGTGGCAATTTGAGCATTTCGTTGCAGGACTTGTACCGGGGTGTGGATTTTTCGCAAGCCGCGTAGAGCCGGCCCCCGTTGCTCAACTGCCCACCATTTGCCTCAGCGCCCGAATGTCCTCTGGCCCGGTGCGGCAGCAACCGCCGATAAGGCGGGCACCGCGTGCAAACCATCCCTGCGCCTGCTGGGCAAAATCCTGCGCATGGCTGCAGCCTTGCCATTGCTTGTGGACCGCGTCGTATTGTTCCCCTGAATTGGGGTAGACGACGATGGGTTTGGTGCTGCTCGCGCGTGCCTGATCAATCAGTGAGGGGATGAATCCGGGTGCTGTGCAGTTGACGCCGACGGCCACGATCTGGGCCACCCCGTCCAGCATGGCAACACAATCCGCCAATTTTTCGCCCTGGCTGTTGTGTTCTCCATCCCGACAGGAAAAACTGACCCATGCCGCCATGCCAGAAAACTCGGGCAGCAGGCTTGCAATGGCCAAGGCTTCGTCCAGGCAAGGCAGTGTTTCACACGCCAACAAATCGGCACCGGCGTCAACCAGCACTTGCATGCGGGGGCGATGGAAGTCGATCAGAGCCTGTCTGGACAGCCCATAGTGCCCACGGTATTCCGAACCATCGGCCAGCATGGCGCCGTAGGGGCCAACCGAAGCGGCTACCAGAGGCTTGATTCTTCCCGCGCGGTGGGCCGGGTCGGCCCAGAATGCGTCGCGTGCTTCCAGCGCCAGTGTGACGGACAGGCGCATCAGCCTGGCTGCCTCCTCGTGGCTGTAGCCCCGCGCCTGAAACGTCTTGAAGCTGGCCTGGTAGCTGGCCGTGGTGGCGACATCGGCACCGGCCACGAAATAGTCGAAGTGCACCTGGCGAATGAGTTCAGGCTGATCGATAAGCAACTTGGCGGACCACAAGGCATCGTTCAAATTGGCACCACGCCGCTCCAGCTCGGTGGCCAGGGCCCCGTCCAGAATGAATGATTTTTGTTGCGCCAGGGCGGTCTGGATCGGGTCAATAAATGAGTGAGCTGGTTTCATGGTGTGTATTTCGGTGGGCACAAGTATCAGGCGCGCAGCGCGTGGTCGAGGTCGTCAATCAGGTCCTGCGTGTCTTCCAGGCCAATGGACAAACGCAGCACACCATCGCCCGCATAGCGGCGGTAGTCGGCCAGCTGGGCCGGGTCGAGCGCAAAGCTCGAACGCAGCAGATCCTGCGTTTTGAGCAACACCACCAGGCTGCGCTGATGGCCGATGGAGAACGCGTAGTCGAACACCTCTGATTCTTGCGCCATGCGCTGGGCCACGGCGTCAGGCCGGTGAACCTGGAAAATGATCATGGCACCCGGCACCCGCATTTGTCGTTGTGCCAGATCATGTTGCGGATGGCTGGGCAGGCCCGGATAGACCACGGAACTGACGGCAGGGTGCGCCTCCAGATGGGCCGCAATCCTGCTGGCGGACGCCGACATGGCCTGCATCCGGGGGTACAGGGTGTCGATGCCGCGCATGATCAGCCAGGCGTTCTGTGCCGACAGCGCAGCGCCGAAATAGACCCCGGCACGCGAACGCATGCGTGCGACCAGGTCTTTGCGGCCAGCAACGCAACCGCCGAGTGCATCACCGTGACCGTTGATGAATTTGGTCAGGGAATGAATCACCAGATCCGCACCATGTGTCAGCGGGCAGGTTGCCACGGGTGTTGCAAACGTGGAGTCAACGGCCAGCAAAATTCCACGTGTTTTGCTGAGTTCGGCCAGCGCCGCCAGATCGGTGAGGCGCAACAGCGGATTGCATGGCGTTTCGGCATGGATCAGGCGGGTGTTGGGCCGGATTGCCGCCACCACCTCGTCCAGGCGTGACAGATTCACGGTCGAGACCTCAATGCCATAGTCGGGCAACAGTTTGCACGCCAGTTCATGCACACCGGCGTAGCAGACGTCACTGATGATCAGGTGGTCACCGGACTTGAGAAAAGTGAAGAAAACGGCGGTGGCTGCTGCCGTGCCTGACGCGGTAGCCAATGCGTCGTCGGCACCTTCAAGGGCGGCCAGGCGCAGTTCGAGTTGCCGCACGGTCGGGTTGGTCCAGCCCGCATAAAGAAAGGGCAGGGCGGTCAGGTCTGTGACGCCGTCGGCCGAAAACGAACCGTCGCCAGGGTTGAAGGCGTTGTTGACCGACATCGAGATATTCGGTGCGATTGCATTTGTGACCGGGTCATGTGCCAGGCCGCCGTTCAATGCCAGCGTGGCCGCACGATGACGCCGTGCTGGTAAAGGCTCGGCCAGGGATTGGATGGTCATGGATTGCACTCCCGAAAATGGAAAACAGAAGCTGAAATATTAGCGATAGGCTGTGGCGGGTGGCCGCAAAAACAGGCGGCAGTATGCTGTTTGACCGCAGCGTGGGTGCTGCCCTTGAAGCGAAACCATCAACGGCGCAAATAGCGCGTATTACGATGCTCGGCCAGGCGCACGATCAGGGAAATAAGCAAGGTGATAAGCGCATAGATGACACCGGCAATGATCAGCGCATCGGTTGTATAGGATGCGGCCGACAGGCGGCGAACCACTCCGGTCATGTCCAGAACCGTGATGGTGCTGACCAGCGCCGTGGCCTTGAGCTGGCAAATGACTTCGTTGCCAAGAACCGGCGTGGCGATACTGAGCGCGCGCGGGATGATGATGTAGCGGTAGCGCTGGAATTTGGTCAGGCCAAAGGCCAGCCCCGCCTCTTTTTCACCAGCGGGAACGGCCATGATGCCGGCGCGAATGTCTTCGGCCATGTAGGCGGTCAGGTTCAGTGCCAGAACCAGCAGGCCGCAATAAAACGAGTCGTTCAGCAGCAGCCACGCAGGGGAGTTTCTGATGGCTTCGAACTGGCTCAAACCATAGTAGAAGATGAAAATTTGCACCAGCAGCGGCGTGCCGCGGAAGATGGCGGAATAGCTGCTTGCCAAATAGCCGATGCCGCGATGTTCGGACACCCTGGCAATGGCCAGGGGTACCGACAGCAAAAAACCAATCAGGCAGGAACCCACCAGTAACTTCAGCGTAACGATCAAGCCATCCAGAATATCCGGGCCGCTTTCCAGCAGCAGGGTCAGGTAATCATTGAACAGCGACATGATCATGATTTGGGCTGGTGGTAGCCCCGGTTCGCCTGCTTTTCAAAATAGGCAAAAACGGGGTTGGAGAGGGCCAGGAACAAAAAGTAAATGACGGCCACTGCCATGAAAAACACAAACGGTTGTTTGCTGAACTGGCCCGCCATGCCGGCTTTTTTCAGCAAGTCTTCCAGCCCCACCACCGATACCAGCGAAGTGTCTTTCAGCAGCGATTGCCACATATTGCCCAGGCTGGGCAGGGAAATCCGCCAGGCTTGCGGCAACTGGATGTAGAAAAACAACTGCGTGCGGGACAGACCAAAAGCCTTGGCTGCCTCGATCTGCCCCTGCGATATGGCAACAAAACCGCCACGGAAGACCTCGGAGGCATAGGCCGCAAACACAATGGAAAGCGCAAAAACGCCACCGGCAAAAGGACTGATTTCAAACGCCGCATCGAAGTGGTTGTTGATCAGGTTGGACAGTCCGAAATAACAGATCAGAATAATCAGAAATTCTGGAATGCCACGCAACAGGTTGGTGAAATACTCCACCGGAAGGCGCAGATAAACATGGCTGGACAGCTTGCACGCCGCAAACAGCAAACCCAGTGCCAAGCCGAAAAACAGCGAGCTAAAAGCCAGTTGCAGCGTTACTGTGGCCCCGATCAGCAGCTCACCCAGGTAACT
>JAZKIK010000303.1:0-22320 GCA_040384925.1 Pseudomonadota bacterium
ATGCGTCACTTTGGTCGAGAAGGCGCTTGACAGTGACCGTCATCTGCAAGGATGCCATGACGTCAGCACCAGTCATGCAGCAACCAAATCCCAAACCAGCCGCCTTCACCGCCTTGTCATTGAGTTCAACGGCCAAAGTGGGGCAGCTAAAAGTAGGCTGAACTGAGAAGATAGGAAGCTAGTAGACATCTGGAGGTCCATCATGCGAATGATTGTCGAAGCTCATCTGGTAGATGACGATGGTTGCACGGAGCGTGTTCAGCTCTGCACCATTGACCGGCCATTGACGACGGATCCGCTCGGAATGAGTCTTGCCGAGGGCAAGGCTCTGCTTGGCGCAGCGCAGCGCAGCGCAGCGCAGCGCAGCAGCATTTAGTCAATGGCCAGTGCGCAGGCAAGGCGCGAGGAACTTCATTCAGCCCGCTCACAGGGGTAGTGCCAACCAGCGCGACACCAGAGCTTGAATACCTTCAGGTGAAGTGGGCCGCGCATCTTTCCTACGCTACAGCGACAAGGCTGTTGAGCGAGGTCTTGCCCGTGGCCGACACCATTTCGATCAGTAGTGTGAAACGCCGTGTGCGCGTCGTAGGCGCAGATCTGGAACAAGCTGTTGGGCAGATTGCCCAGGCACACCCAGATCTGCAGGGTCGCACGATACTGGCACCACCGAACAGGCCTTCAGCTCTTACCGCGCTGGCCGTTGACTCTGGCTGGTTGCGGCACAGCGATCCGCCGCGGCACCAAGCACGCCATGTGAACCTGGTGGCAGGCCGAGCCTGCTTTGAAGGTGGCAACACGCGGCTCTACGCTTATGTTCACAACCAGGTGCCATCTGCTGCCACACGGCTGGACCGATTTTTGACTGAAAGCGGTGTAGGACCGAATCAAAGGGTGACGGTTCTTACCGACGGTGCAGGAGAGTTTGAAAAAGCAGTCAATGGCACCTCCCGGCCGACATGCCGCATCCTCGACTGGTTTCACATCGCCATGAAACTCCGCGCCATCGAACAGACAGCGCTTAAATATCCGGATATGGTGGCTCCGAACGGCCGTAGCTTGCATGACGAAATCGCGTCGTGCAAGTGGTTGGTCTGGCATGGCAAGGCCGCCAAGGCGGTGACGCGACTCAGGGGCATCCATGACGTCCTCGAAGAGACTCCGGTGCTCCGGGATTCAGCTCTGTACTGAAATTTACGACGCGCCTGGTGGTATTTGAGGTCGAACGACCGGTATCTGGTCAATTGTGGCCGGCGGTCAACGAAGTGGTCAGCTGGCGCATGGCCAAGAAGCGCCAGATGCGGTGGTCAGATGAAGGCGCGCACTTGCTAGCGCAAGTGCGGGTTCACGATCTCAACGGGGAATTGCATCCCAGAGTATTTGCTTTCCCGTTGCGACAGCCAAAGCCAAGCCATGATCGCAGGGCAGTCGTATATCCCATGCGCATGGCGGGCTAGCCCCCACTTTGGCCTGCTCTCCAAGCTATCAAATCCGGGCTGACTGCTGGAAATGGATTTCTCCTACAAGGACGCTCCAATGGAGGCTCCAGTATGAAGTTTTGAAAGCAACAATGAATGACATGCGCTCCAGCGATGAACGAACGGATCCGCCACGCTGGCCAGTGTGGTTGGTCAGTGGAGTGCTCATCGTATTCGGCCTGCCCTTCGTCGTCGGTGGTGCCTACCTGTTGAGCCTAGGTGGCAGCGCGTACTTTGTCCTGGCCGGATTCGGGCTGCTGGTGTCGGCCGCCTTGATGCTGCGCCGCCAGGCCGCCGGCACGACGTTGTTCGTGGCCGTGGCGCTGGCAACGGCCCTGTGGGCGTACGTCGACGTGGGCCTAAATTTCTGGCCGCTGTTTTCGCGCCTGTTCGCATTCGGCGGGCTCGCGCTGATCGTCGCGCTCGCGCATCCGACGCTGCTGCGCCTGGCCGAGCGGCCCTCGAGTCGGGGCGGCTACGTGCTGGCCGGCCTTGTGGCGGTGGCATTGGCCGCGGCGTTCGCAGGCGCGTTCGTGCCGCATCCCACTGTGGCCACCGGACGTGGACCAGGCCTGACACCGGTGGACCCGGCTCGCTCACAGAAGAACTGGGAGCACTACGGCAATACGGTAGGCGGCAACCGCTTCGTCGCGCTCGATCAGATCAACCGCAGTAACGTCGACCAGTTGCAGGTAGCGTGGACGGCCCGCACTGGCGACGTCGCCCTCAGTGACGGCAACGGTGCCGAAGACCAGCAGACACCGCTGCAGATCGGCGACCGTCTTTATCTCTGTACACCCCACAACAACCTCATCGCGCTGGACGTGGACACCGGCCAGCAGATCTGGAAGCGCGAGATCAACGCGCAGTCCAAGGTCTGGCAGCGCTGCCGCGGCCTGGCCTACTTCGATGCGCAGGCACCGCTTTCGCAGCCGACCGGCACCGACGCGAGCCCGGTCACCACCGTCCATCTGGCCACTGGCGCGAACTGCCGACGCCGCCTGCTCACCAACACCATCGACGCGCGGCTCATCGCGGTCGATGCTGACACCGGCGAGTTCTGCCAGGGCTTCGGCATCAACGGCCAGGTCGACCTGAAGGTGGGCCTGGGCGAGGCACCCGATCCGTTTTACCAGCTCACGTCGGCGCCACTGATCGCCGGCACGACGGTGGTCGTCGGCGGCCGGGTGGCCGACAACGTGCAGGTCGACATGCCTGGCGGCGTCATCCGCGGCTTCGATGTAGTCACCGGCGCGATGCGCTGGGCTTTCGACCCGGGCAACCCGACGGACAGGCAGGCACCCCCACCCGGCAAGACCTACGTACGCAGCACGCCCAACGCATGGGCACCAATGTCCTACGACCCGACCCTCAACACGGTGTACCTGCCGATGGGAAGCCCTTCGACCGACCTCTACGGTGCCGAGCGCACGCCGCTGCAGCGCCGCTACGGAGCGTCGCTGCTGGCCCTGGATGCAACCACCGGCGCCGAGAAATGGGTGTTCCAGGCGGTGCGCAATGACCTCTGGGACTTCGACATGCCTATGCAGCCCAGCCTGATTGACTTCCCGCAGGCGGGTGGCCGACGCGTACCGGCCCTGGTTATCGGCACCAAGGCCGGTCAGATCTGGGTGCTGGACCGCGCCACCGGCAAGCCGCTGACCGAGGTCAAGGACATTCCGGTCAAGGGCGCCGGCATCTCGAAGGAGCAGTATTCCCTGACGCAGCCGCTGTCGGTGGGCATGCCGCAGATCGGCACCCAGCACCTGACCGAGTCGGACATGTGGGGTGCCACTCCTTTCGACCAGCTGCTGTGCCGCATCTCATTCCGGAAGATGCGCTACGAGGGCCTGTATACGGCACCCGGCACGGACGTGTCGCTGAGCTTCCCCGGCTCGCTCGGCGGCATGAACTGGGGTAGCCTTTCGACCGATCCGGTGCACGACTTTATTTTCGTCAACGACATGCGGCTCGGGCTTTGGATCCAGATGATCCCCAACGGCGGGCGAGGCCCAAAGGGATCCGGGGACGGCTCGCAGGCCGGCGAGGCCATCAACACCGGCATGGGTGCCGTGCCGCTCAAGGGCACGCCATATGCGGTCAACAAGAACCGTTTCCTGTCACCGCTCGGCATTCCCTGCCAAGCGCCGCCGTTTGGTACGATGACCGCCATTAACCTGAAGACGCGCCAGATCGCCTGGCAGGTGCCGGTGGGCACGGTGCAGGACACTGGCCCGATGGGGGTCAAGATGCGGCTACCCATGCCGGTGGGCATGCCCACACTGGGCGGCTCACTGTCGACGCAGGGCGGCCTGCTGTTCTTCGCCGGCACGCAGGACTACTACCTTCGTGCGTTCGACACGTCGACCGGCAGCGAGGGCTGGAAGGCCCGCCTGCCGGTCGGGAGCCAAGCCGGCCCGATAAGCTACGTGTCGCCGCGGACCGGGTGCCAGTACGTCGTCGTCACCGCCGGCGGCGCACGCCAGTCGCCTGATCGCGGCGATCACGTTATCGCCTACAGCTTGCCCGCCAGGTGAAGCCGTGGCGCGCATGCGGCAGCGCGACTCCCGTGCTACCTGCAGGCCCCCGAGGGGACATCAGATTCCTAATTTTTTATCCTCAGTTCAATATGACTTCGCGGCTGCTTACCGTTTAAAGCTGCTAGAGGGTTGATCTTTGGCGTCCAGCGTGGCATTTAGGCTGACGGCAGTGTTGCATCAGCAGGCGGTTTCCCCTCGGGTGAAAGTCCCGCAGCCTACGGGGGGATGCTCCAGATCGGATCGTCTTGCCAACTGCCAGGAAACCCAAGCGCGGCAGCGATATTGATCCCTTGCTCGAACTGGTCAAGTAACGCTCTCACGCTCGCCAACCATACTGAGCCAGTTATCGTGTTCCGCTCCAAGAGTGCTATGACTCCCAGCACGGATCGGAATGTCGGTGAATTTTGCGGGACCATCTGAGCCCAGGTTGGGTTGCTAGGCGTGCCCGGGGTGAAGGAGATGGCGCGGTAGACGAGCCTGTGGTGATGAATTTACTTGAAATCACCAGCAAGGGCCAGAATTGCTTGCAATTTGATCAGCTGAAATTGTCGCTACACGTGATTTTTGCGCAATATTGACCCCAATTCAAGGGTCAAATTTAGTTGTGTGAACGGTCAAAACACTCAGCATAGACCAGCAGTCGGTTTGACCGCCAACGTGACAGAACCATAAAGCAGAGTATTCAGGTCTCAGCTTTCGTCGCGGGCCAGACTGGCCATCGCAATGGTTTGTGCGTTTCTGACATGGGTCTGGGCTGCTGTCTGGGCGGCTTCGGGGTTTTGTTCACGGATGGCGGCAAGCAGGCGGTGCATTTCTCCGGGGGCGGCCGAACCGCGCTGGCGGCTGGCGATGGTGATGACACGCAGCCGGTTGATGCGGGCGTTGAGTGAGTTGACAACGCCCCAGGCCACAGTGTCTCCGGCGGCCTGGAACATGGTGCTGTAGAAGGTGCCGGTTTCTTCCATTACGGCCTGTAGTTCTCCGGCCTCAAAAGCGGCTTCTATCCTTTTGAGGGTGAAGGCCATGCTGTTGATGGCGGCATCGTCGCGGCGCAGCGCGCAGGCGGCGGCGGCATGGCCTTCCAGCAGCGCCCGCAGCTCGTAAATCTGGCGTGTGGTATCGGCGTCTATCGTGGCGACGATGGGGCCTTGGGTTGCGCCGGACTGCACCAGGCCTTCGGTTTCAAGATGCCGCAGCACCTCGCGCACCACCGAACGGCTCACGCCCAGTTCTTCACACAACGTGCGTTCGACAAGGCGTTGGCCGGGTTTGAAGTACTGGCTGAAGATGGCCGAACGAACCTTTTCCAGCGTCAGCTCGCGCAAGGTTTTCTGGCTGCGGTCGACCTTGATGTTGTTATTCTCGGCACTTGTTTTCACGGTTGTCGAAACTCCTTCTGGATACATTGCTGCAGGTGACCGGGGCACTGGAGCTGGCTGCCCCGAGGTGGCTC
Organism: Pseudomonadota bacterium; assembly: GCA_040384925.1. GTDB lineage: Bacteria > Pseudomonadota > Gammaproteobacteria > Burkholderiales > Burkholderiaceae_C > Polaromonas. The sequence goes on from JAZKIK010000303.1 coordinate 5,469, forward strand.
AGTCCTGGTAAGCCAGGCCGCGGGACGCTTCCCACACCACGCTGGCGGCATCGCCGCAGTTCCAGCGGGCGTTGTCGCCGTGCGCTGCGTTCATGCGGACATTGATCTCCTGCTCCCATGGTGTGACCACGGTGTACTGGACAGTATCGCCGAGATAACTGCGGTCGCAAACTTTGACTGTCACAGATGCACCCGCTGATGCGCTGTTTGACAGAGCCTGAAGCCGCATGCAGTCGGGCCTGACCATCAGCGTGGCGGGGCGGCCGTGCACCAGCTTTTGGCCGCCCGCGCCTGGGCTGACCTGAACACCATGCGGCAGGGTCAGTACCGCAGAAGCGCCGCCAGACGAGCGGCTGACTTCGACCGGCATGAAGTTGGAATTGCCAATGAAGCTGGCAACGAAGCGGGTAGCCGGTGCTTCATAGAGTTCTATGCCGGTGCCGACCTGCTCAATGCGGCCCTTGTTGAAAACCGCGATGCGGTCTGACAGCCGCAGGGCTTCTTCCTGGTCGTGGGTCACATACAGCACGGTGACGCCTGTTTCCTGGTGGATGCGGCGCAACTCGGTCTGCAGTTCCTCGCGCAGTTTTTTGTCCAGCGCCGACAGCGGCTCGTCCATCAGCAAAATCGGCGGGTCGTAGGCCAGCGCCCGTGCAATCGCCACCCGTTGCTGCTGCCCGCCCGACAGCTCGGAAGGTTTGCGGCCGCCAAAGCCGTCCAGATGGATGAGCTTGAGCATGCGGCTGGTGGTGTCGCGGATTTTGTCTTCGCGCCACTTGCGCACGCGCAGCGGAAAGGCGATGTTTTCAGCCACGCTCAGGTGCGGGAACAGTGTGTAGCGCTGAAACACCATGCCAATGTTGCGTTTGCTGGGCGGCACGCCCAACAGGTTTTGCTGGTTCAGCACCACGCTGCCGCCTGTCGGGTCTTCAAACCCGGCGGTAATGTAGAGCGTTGTGCTTTTTCCTGACCCGCTGGGGCCCAGAAAAGTCATGAATTCACCCTTGCGGATGTCGAGCGAGACATGCTCTATGGCAACGGCGCTGCCATAGGTCTTGCGCAGGTCGCACAGTCTCAGGAAAGCATCGGAGGTAGTGGGCATGGCAGTTTCAGGTGGAAGTTTTGGAAGGTCTGGCGCCCAGCAGCACAGAAATAAGCATGAAGAGCAGCGTGATGGCAATCAGCAGCGTCGAGGCGGCAGCAATCACCGGTGACAAATCCTGCCGCAAGGCGGCCCAGATGCGCACAGGCAGGGTTTCGGCTCCTGGCGTTGCCATGAAGATGGCCAGCACCACGTCATCCCAGGAAATAAGGAAGGAAAACAGCGCTGCAGCAGCCAGGCCCAGCCGTATGGACGGCACGGTCACACGCCAGCGCAGCGTCCATTCGCTGGCGCCGCAGATGCGGGCGGCGTCTTCAAGCGCAAAGTCAAAACTCTCCAGCGAGTTGGAGATGGCAATGATGGAAAACGGCAGGGCAATCACCAGATGGCCAAGCACAAAACCCGGTAGGGTGCCAGTCAGGCCGATGCGCAGGAACAGCGCATACAGGGCCACCGCCAGCACCACCACCGGCATGACCATGGGTGTCAGAAAAAAAGCCCGCAGCAGAGCCTTGCCCCGAAATCGGCCGCGCACCAGCGCCATGGAGGTGAAAAAGCCCAGTACCGTGGATAGCACGCTGACCAGCAACGCGATTTTCAGGCTGTTCCAGGTCGCCTCAAGCCAGGCTGGTTCGGCAAAAAGTTCGGTGTACCAGCGTGTCGTCCAGGACGGTGGCGGAAACACCAGCCACTGGGAACTGCCAAAGGACAGCGCCACGATGAACAGGATGGGCGCGAGCAGAAATATTGCCGTGAGCACTGCAATGCACAGCAGGCCAAGGCGCAAGGGCCAGCCCATACGGGAGAAGTCGAGCAGCATGTCTGGAGTGTCCTATCAGTTCGGGCGGTTCATTGGGGTCAGGCTGCGCTGTTTTTGCCTGGTGCCGTGCCGTACAGACGCAACTGCAGGGCGTACAGGCCCAGCGTCACCAGCATCAGCACCAGCGCTGCCGCCCCGCCCAGGCCCCAGTTCAGCAGCGACTGCACCAGCTGCGCAATCAGCTCGGCTAGCATCATGTTGTTCGTGCCACCCAGCAGGGCAGGTGTGACGAAGTAACCCAGCGACATCACAAACACCATCAGCGCGCCGCTGGCCAGGCCGGGTGTTGCCAGTGGCAGCAGTACACGCCAGAAAGACTGCCAAGCGCTTGCACCACAGATGGTGGCAGCGCGCAGTGTTGATGGGTCTATGGCCTTGAAGGTGGCGTGCAGCGGCAGGATCAGGAATGGCAGCATGATGTAGGTCATGCCTATGGTCACGCCCACCAGGTTGTTGATGAGCGGCAGCGGCGTGTCTGTCAGCCCCCACTTGACCAGATAGTGGTTGATGACACCGGTGCGCTGCAGCAGCACCATCCAGGCATAAGTTCGCACCAGCAAGTTGGTCCACATCGACAGCAGCAGCACACTCATGAGCAGCTTGGCCCAGCCGCGCGGCAATACGGCCAGCAGCCAGGCCACCGGAAAACCCACCAGCACGGTGACCACGGTAACCAGGCTGGCCACGGTGAAGGTGTTGAGCATGACCTTGGCGTAAGTCCATGAGCCGACCAGCTCGCGGTAATTCTGCAGCCCCCATTGCGGCTCCATGAAGCTGCGCAGCAGCAGCGCCAGAACGGGCAGCACAAAAAACAGGGCCAGCAGGCACAGCACAGGCCACAGCCAGGCAAAACCCGAAGCGCGCCGGGCCGGTTTGGTGGCATTGCGCGTGGGGGAGTCGGGGTGGGTCATGGACATGGTCAAAGCAGACATTGAGGTCTTCACAAGGATGTCGTTGTAAGGAAAAGCATGAAACCTGCCCGGCAGTCACGGTATCTGAGCGTGACCGCCGGGCTGCCGCGTCCGCCGCAGACGGCGGCGAATGCAGCGGGGACCATACCCCGGTTTATTGCGCCTGCCAGGCGTACCAGCGTTTGCCGATGGCGTCGCGGTTTTCAGCCCAGTAGGCCAGGTTCAGGTTGATCTGGCTTTTGGTGAACTGGTCTGGCAGATTCTTGACGGCGGCGGCGGGCATCATGGCCTTGGCTGCCGTGTTGATGGGCGCATAGGAGGTTTCGGTCGCAAAGTCGGCCTGTGCCTTGGCGCTGCTGGCAGACGCGAGGAACTTCATGGCCGCAGCCTTGTTTTTGCTGCCCTTGGGCACCACCAGCACGTCGGCAGCCGTCAGGTTCTGGTTCCAGGACATGCCGACATTGCCGCCTGTGCCTTCAATCGCGTTGACCCGGCCATTCCAGAACATGCCGATGGGTGCTTCACCCGACGCCAGCAACTGCTGCGACTGTGCGCCGCCTGTCCACCAGACGATCTGGCTCTTGATGGTGTCGAGCTTTTTGAAGGCGCGGTCCAGGTCCAGCGGATAGAGCTTGTCTGCTGCCACGCCGTCAGCCAGCAGGGCCAGTTCCAGCACGCCGGGGGCTGACCACTTGTAGAGTGTGCGTTTGCCGGGGAAGGCTTTCATGTCGAACAGGTCTGTCCAGTTGGCCGGTTGGCCAGCCTTGTAGCTGTCCTTGTTGAAACCGAGCACAAAGGAGTAATAAAAGCTGCCGACATGGTGGGTGCCGGAAAAACGCGGGTCCAGGCTGCCCTTTTGCACCACGGTGTAGTCAATCGGCTCCAGCAGGCCGTCCTTGGCGGCACGGGCGGCAAAATCGCCCTCGACATCCACCACGTCCCACACCACATTGCCGCTTTCCACCATGGCCTTGAATTTGCCGTAGTCGGTTGGCCCGTCCATCACCACCTTGACGCCGGTGCTGGCCGTGAACGGATCGGTCCAGCTTTTTTTCTGTGCCGCCTGGGTGGTGCCGCCCCAGCTGGTGAAAACAATCTGCGAGGACTGCGCCCAGGCCGCGGGGGCCAGTGAAACGGATGCAAGGGATGCCAGAGCCAGGCCTGACAGGTGGCGGCGACTCAGGGACAGTGTTTTCATAAATACTCCATATGTTGTTGAACAAACCATCAGCTAACCAAACAAAACCAAAACAAACCGGTGAAGTCACGCCAGCGGGGAAAACGGCGTGGGTTTCATAATCTTGCATTCCATCGTTTCAATCAGCGCCTGCAGCCTGGGCAGAAAGGCGAGCCAGCCGGGGTCAAGCAGCAGAGCGGCGCGGCGCCGCTCACGGTCATCAAGACTGTCAAAAGCCCAGAGATGCACGATCTGGTTCAGCTCGCCGATGTCGGTGGAGAAGTAGCCAATAAGCTGGCCGAGGTGGCTTTTCTGTATGGCCAGCCCTTCGTCCTGCACCAGCGTGATGTAGGCCGGCACGGCACCAACCTTGAGTCGGTAGGTTCTGAGTTCATAAATCATGGCAAAAATCTCCTGCGCCTAGCGCATGACAAACGGGTCGGCCACCGGCGCATCGCTGGTGTTGATCCAGACCGATTTGGTCCGGCTGTAATCGAGCATGGATTCCATGCCAGCTTCGCGCCCCAGGCCGCTCTGGCCGTATCCGCCAAAGGGCACCATGGGCGAGATGACGCGGTAGGTGTTGACCCAGACCACACCGGCACGCACCTGACGCACCAGGCGATGGGCGCGTGCCAGGTCACGGGTAAAGACACCGGCGGCCAGGGCGTAACGGCTGTCATTGGCCAGGCGCAGGGCATGGGCTTCGTCCGTAAAACGGAGCACACTGAGCACGGGGCCGAACAGCTCCTCCTGCACACAGGGCAGGCTGGCGTTGTCGCAGTCCAGAATCGTCGGCTGGTAATAAAAACCGGCGGTCTGTGCTGGCGGCACACAGCCACCGGTGAGCAGCCGCGCTCCGGCTTCCACACTGTCCTTTACCACTCGTTCGATGTGCTCGCGCTGCCGTGCGGTGGCCAGCGGCCCCATCTCGGTGGCCAGGTCTTGCGGGTCGCCGATGCGGATGGCGCGGGCCTTGGCCACCAGTTTTTCAAGCAGCGCCTGGTGTACGCCCTCCTGTACCAGCAGGCGTGAACCGGCGACGCAGCTTTGTCCGGTGGCGGCAAAAATGCCCGACACAATGGCATTGGCCGTGCTGTCCAGGTCGGTGTCCTCAAACACCATCACTGGTGACTTGCCTCCCAGCTCCAGTGAGGTAACGGCCAGGTTTTCTGCCGAGTTGCGCAGGATGTGGCGCGCTGTTGACGGCCCGCCGGTGAAGGCGATTTTGGAAACCAGCGGGTGTGATGTCAGTGCCAGGCCAGCGTCATGGCCAAACCCCGTCAGCACATTGACCACGCCAGGCGGAAAACCAGCTTCATGCACCAGCCGTGCAAACGCCAGCAGCGGTGCGGGGCCATCTTCGGAAGCCTTGAGCACCACCGTGCAACCGGCTGCCAGCGCGGGTGCCAGCTTGACGGCGCTCAGGAAAAGCTGCGAGTTCCATGGCACGATGGCGGCCACCACCCCAATCGGCTCGCGCCGGGTGTAGGCCTCCATGTCTTCCTTGTCGATAGGAAAGTGTGAGCCCTGCAGCTTGTCGGCCAAACCCGCGTAATAACGGTAGTACTCGGCGATGTAAAGAATCTGGGCACGGGTCTCGCGTCTGATCTTTCCGGTGTCTGCCGTCTCCAGCGCCGCCAGTTCCTCGGCACCAGCCGTGAGCAGATCAGCCAGCCGGTACAGCAGCTTGCCGCGCTGCACGGCCCGCAGGCGTGACCAGGCAGAGTCGCTGAAGGCGCGCTGCGCCGCCTCGACAGCGCGGTTGACATCTGCCGCGCTGGCTGCCGGCATGCGCGCCCAGGTCTGGCCAGTGGCCGGGTTCAGGCTGTCAAACCCGGCGGATGCATCTTCAAAGACGCCGTTGATGTATTGCTGGAATTGCTGAAGTGCCATGGTCGGTGTTTCCCGGAACTGGTAGGCGTTCAGCCTGCAAAGGCCGGCATCACCTGGTCGATGAACAGCTGCAGCGAGCGTTTTTTGCGTTCGAAGTCCATGTGACTGTCAAGCCAGAGGCTGTACTGGTCGTAACCCATGGCCTCATAGGCTTTCAGCCTTTCTATGACCTGAGCCGGTGTGCCGACAACCAGGTTCTGGCGCAGTTTGTCGGGTGCAAAGGCGGGTGCCGCGTCCAGGTCTTCCTGGCGTATGGGTTCCATGAAGCCATTTTTGATGGGACGTTCACGCCTGGCCCATTTGCCGAAGTAGGTGTAGAACTTCTGCAGATCCAGCGCACCCTGCGCGAGTTCGTCTTCGGTCTCGGCCACATAGGTATGCATCAGCATCATGATGTCCGGGCGCGGAACTTCAGGGTGGGCGGCGCAGGCGCTGTCAAAACGCTGCTTGAGCTGCGCGACTTCCGCGTCACCGGCTGCCAGTGAGGTGATCTGGACATGGCAGCCGTTGGCCACCGCAAAGTCATGTGACATCGGGTCGCGGGCGGCAATCCACATCGGCGGGTGCGGCTGCTGGATGGGGCGTGGCACTGGGGTTGTCACGGGAAACTGCCAGAACTCACCCTCATGTGCGGTGTCGCCGGCAAACAGCTTTTGCAGCACGGGCACCATCTCGCGCAGGCGGGCGCCGGCACCCATGGGCTCCAGGCCGGGCAGCAGGCGGTCGTATTCATACAGATAGGCGCCGCGTGCCATGCCCAGATCCAGCCGGCCATTGCTGATCACGTCACACAGGCCCGCCTCGCCTGCCAGCCGGATGGGGTGCCAGAACGGCGCAATGATGGTGCCCGTGCCCAGGCGGATGCGGGTGGTCTGGGCAGCAAGGTGCGCCAGGTTGACAAAAGGATTGGGTGCAATCGTATATTCCATCGCGTGGTGTTCACCAATCCACACGGTTTCAAAACCGCCGCTTTCGGCCATCAGCGTCAGTTCGGACAGCTCTTCCAGCAGCTGGCGGTGGGAAACGCTGTCGTCGTAGCGTTCAGGATGGGCAAACAATGAGAATTTCATGGCTAATCCGTTGCTGTCTGTAGTTGTTGGAAATCAGGTGGCATGCGCCAGGGAGTTGACGGCACCGGTTTGTTCGTCACCGACATAGATGCCAAAGCTGTCTTCAGCGCGTTCGCGCGCGTAGCGGGCCAGCACGGCGGCCGTGGCTTCATCGACTGGCAGGCCAGTCAGCGCCGTCAGCGGGACACAGCGCAGGCGCGCGTCTGGCGCGGCTGGGCTCTGTGCACGGCCACGGTAGATGACGCAGGGGCCTTGTGCGTCTTCATAGACCGAAAACACAAAATCGATCGTGGCTTGCAAGCCCAGCGTTTTCAGCACGCCATGCAGGCCTTCTGCTCCGCCGGGCGTACCCAGCCGTGATGCGCCCGGCAGCGTGCAGCCACCCTTTGCGTCCTGAAGCAGCAGCACGCCTTCATCGGTCTCGATCAGTGCGTGGATATGGGCGTTTCCGCTGCTGCTGGCATTGATAGCCGCCACATCCTGATAACCGACATAGGCACCACGGCAGTAGCCCAGTGGCCGCCCGGCGCTGTGTGCCAGACCGGCGACCCGGCCGATCAATATGGTGTGGTCACCGGCATCCACGGCCTGCCAGGCTTCACACTCGAAGATCGCCAGGCTGTTTTTGATCAGCGGCAGCGCGGCCAGGCCTTCGCTCCATTCGCAGCGCTCAAACTTGTCGGCCGCCTTGGAGGCAAACAGGCTGGAGATGTCTTTTTGCGCCTCACTCAACACATGTATCGCAAAAACTGGTGCCGCTGAAAAAATCGCATGACTGTGAGCCGTTTTGGCCAGGCAAACCGACACCAGCGGCGGATCCAGTGATACCGAGGTAAACGAGTTGGCCGTGAAGCCGCGCGGCTGGCCCTCGGCATCACGGGTAGTGACCACCGTCACCCCGGTCGGATAGCAGCCCAGGCTATCGCGGAAATTCCGGGTGTCGATGACCAGGGGCGGGGTCTGGGGGTTCATGGCAGTTGCTCCGTCAGTGGGTTGAAGGCTTCGCGCAGGACCTGATTGACCTGCATGGGGGCAGTAAGACTCATCATGTGGCGCTGTCCCGGCAGCACGATGACCTCGGCATTTGGTGCCAGTTCGGCCATGGCTTGCGACATTGCCGGTGTCGAGTTGGGGTCCAGTTCGCCGGTGAAAAACCGTGTGTGTGGCAGCAGGCCGTGCAGACGCGGGGCGTGCTGGGCATCGGCGGTGGCAAATACCTGGTAGGCGCTGGCGTAACCCCTGGGGTTGACTTCTTCCAGCAGGCGACGCGACAGCTTTTCAGCCTGCACAGCGTCTGGTGCCACGGGGCAGCCAAACCAGCGTGCCATGGTGTCGTCCAGATTGGCCTGTGTGCCGTGCAACGACAACTCCTGCGCCCGTCTTTGCACCATCTGGCTTTGGCTTTCGCTGCGCGAGAAGACCGCGTTCATGGCCACCACGCTGAGGCATCGCTCTGGATGGTCCAGGGCAAATTCCAGCGCCACCAGGGCACCCATGGAATGGCCCACCACATGCGCCTGTGAGATGTCCTGCTGATCCATCAGGTCCAGCAACTGCCGCGCATAGTCGCCAAGTTCCAGTGGGCCCGACTGGCTGTTGGGCAGCACACTTTGCCCGTGGCCCCACATGTCGAACACCAGCACATCAAAGTCCTGCGCCAGGTCGTTGATCTGGGGCGTCCAGACACGCCTGTCCATGCCAACACCATGCAGCAGCACCACCGGTGTGCCCTGGCCGTAACGGCTCCAGGCTGTGCCTTGGGGTGTGACGCCTGCCGCGCGCGGAGTCGGGTTTGAAAAATCAGCTTGCATTCGCGGCCATCTCTTTGATGTCCTGATAGCGGTCACCAATGCGGTGATGCGGGCGGCCGCCAATCGACGCGCCAAGCGCCACCACGATCTCGTCAGGTGCCGGTGCATCAACGATGGAGAACTGGATCGTCAAGTAATGTGAGCGCATGCCTTCGTCACCCTTGTGCATCAGCGGAATGGCAATAGGGCAGGCCGGGCCGCCGCGCACATTGGTAAAGGCAAGATAACTTTTGGCACCCACGGCCTCGCGGTAAAAATTGCCAAAACGCAGGGTGTGGATCAGTGCCGAGGCATGTTCCACCTCGCCTGAGGTTCCCACGATGGCCGCCTTGCCATAAGCTTCGACGGCCGCACCAGAACCGGCTATCTGCAGGATGCTGGCGGTCAGAAGCTTGCCCAGTTCTGGTGCGATGGCGTGTATTTCGGGGCGCAAGTCCTCGACAAAACCACGTCCTGCCCAGGGGTTGGTCAGTACGGCGGCTGCGGCAAACATTTGCAACGGGCGTGCGGCCACTCGCCCACCTTCGATACGGGTTTCTTCGGTGTAAGTGACGATTTTTCGGAGTTGAAGAGAGCTCATACGGGTTCCTTTTGTAGAGATTGAATCATGTTTTTGAGTATTTAATCTTATGGTATACCAGAAGACAAAACAAGAACCTCCACGCCACCTACACCTGAAATATCAACCAAAAAACAATTTGTTGCATTTTTTTATATGTTGGTATACCGTATGACATGCAAGTAACAAGCCAGATATTCAGACCCGAAAGGAAACATCGTGAAAAGACTTCTGTTGGCTATTTCAGTGCTGCTTTCATGCGAGCTGGCCAGTGCTCAGGCCGATCAATACATCCGGCTGGCCACGCTGGAGTGGCCGCCCTATACCGGCCTGTTGCTGCCGCAGGAAGGGCTGTCCACCAAAATCACATCGGTCGTTTCCAGATCAGCCGGTTACCGCCTGCTGACCGCTACCTATTCGTGGTCAAAAGCGGTGGAGCTGGGTCAAAAAGACGCCAACTACGACGGCTACTTTCCGGCCTACTACAGCAAGGCGCATGAAACAGACTGTCACCTTTCCAAACCCATAGGGGCCAGCATGCTGGTACTGGCGTCGCCTAAAGCCAAGCCCATTACCTGGAGCGGCGCGAGCGAGCTGGTGGCCTACCGCATCGGGGTGGTCGATGGTTATTCAAACGGCGCGGCGATGGATGTTGAAATCAAGGAAAAACGCCAGGCCGTGACGGCGGTGCCCAGTGACGCCGCCAACATCAGGCAGTTGCTGGACGGCAAGGTTGCCGCCATCCTGATTGACAAAAACGTGCTGAACTACACGCTTGAGCGCATGAACAAGGCTGACCAGGTCATATTCACCCCCAAGGCGGTGGATTTGCTGCCGCTGCATGTTTGCTTCAAACGCAGCCCGGCAGCCCTGAAGATGCGGGATGCCTTTGATACCGCCCTGCAAACCAATGACCCGGCCAAACTGGAAGTGGACTACTTCCGGAACTTCGCGACACGGCGTTAACGCCAGATCGGCCAGACTTGCTGCAGGTCTGGCCGACGACTTTTTATTGCTCTTATTTTTATAGCTTTTGATGGCCACAGGCGTTGCGCAACAGGCGGATTTGGTTGAAAACTGGGGTGATTCAGATCATTCGACACCAGTTTTTACGCGCTCACGCACTCTTCAAGACGCCATACCCACTATAAAGGCCGCCGGGGCCTAGTGCTCCGGCTGCCTGGCCTTATTCGGCCTTGATATTGGCGGCCTTTACCACTGCCCGGTATTTTTCGACTTCGGTGGCCATGAACTTGCCCAGCGCCTCGGCGGATTCGCCAGAGGCCGTGATGCCCTGCTCTGCCAGACGTTTTTGCACCTGCGGATCAGCCAGCACCTGCTGCGCCGCCTGCTGGATCTTCTGCAGGATGTCGGGTGGGGTCTTGTTGGGCAGAAAGAGGCCAAACCAGACGCCCAGGTCAAACCCTTCCAGTCCCTTGATCTGGCCCATGGCCGGGATGTTGGGCGCCAGTTCGCTGGGTTTGGCTGCTGTGACGGCAAAGGCCTTGAGTTTTCCGGCCTTGATATGGGGTTGTGCCGCGCTCAGGGTTGATACGCCCAGCTCGACCTGTCCACCCATGACATCGACCAGCGCCGGTGATGCGCCACGGTAGGGAATGTGTGTCATGAATATGGCAGCCCGCATCTTGAGCAGCTCGCCCGCCACATTCATGGGTGTGCCATTGCCTGCCGAGGCGTAACTCAGCGCGCCCGGTTTGGACTTTGCCAGCGCTATCACATCAGCCATCGAATTGGCTGCCAGGCTGGGGCTGCCGACCAGCACCATGGGGCCGGTTGCTACAAAAACCACGGGTGTCAGATCCTTGATGCCGTCGTAGGCCACCTTGGGGTTGATGAGTTTGTTGATCAAAATCTCCGAGCCTGAACCGAGAAAGATGGTGTAGCCGTCCGGTGCCGAACGCACCGCCTTCTGTGTGCCCAGCATGCCGCCGGCACCGGCCACGTTTTCAATCACGATGGGTTTGCCCAGCTTTTCACCCAGCATGGGTGCCAGTGTGCGGGCGATGTTGTCCGAGCTTCCGCCCGGCGCAAATGGCACCAGCAGGGTGATGGGTTTTTCTGGCCAGGCGGCCTGTGCGCCGAGTGCTAGCGCAGAAAAAGTCAGGCCGGCAAGCAGTCGGCCAAAGGGTCGGATTTTGACAAGAGAATGAAGAGTTTTCATGGTGAAAAATGAGTTGTGTTTGAAACCTGGCTGCAAGGACTCTTCGGCCCTGTCAGCCTCACCTGACCGTGATGGCGCTACGGCGCCATCACCATGTCACCAGATATTCAGAAACCCTGAACACCCGGATACCAGTTGGTTCCAACCATCGGAATCTGTGTCATGGCCGACGCTTCCAGCGTCAGCGCGCACAGGTCTTCCGGCTCCAGATTGTGCAGATGCGACTTGCCGCAGGCCCGGGCGATGATTTGTGCCTCCATGGTCAGCACCGACAAATAATTGGCCAGGCGGCGGCCTGCCTGCACCGGGTCCAGCCTTGCTGCCAGCGCCGGGTCCTGCGTGGTGATGCCGGCCGGGTCCTTGCCTTCATGCCAGTCGTCATAAGCACCGGCCACCGTGCCCAGCTTGGCATATTCGTCCTGCCAGCGCGGGTCGTTGTCGCCCAGCGCCACCAGCGCCGCCGTGCCAATGGCCACTGCATCTGCGCCCAGCGCCAGGGCCTTGGCCACATCGGCACCGTTGCGTATGCCGCCCGAAACAATCAGCTGCACCTTGCGGTGCATGCCCAGATCCTGCAGCGCCTTCACCGCCGGGCGTATCGCCGCCAGAATGGGGATGCCCACATGTTCGATAAACACTTCCTGTGTTGCGGCCGTGCCGCCCTGCATGCCGTCCAGCACCACCACGTCGGCACCGGCCTTCACGGCCAGCGCCACGTCGTAGTAGGGGCGGGTGGCACCAATCTTCACGTAAATTGGTTTTTCCCAGTCGGTGATTTCGCGCAACTCCAGAATCTTGATTTCCAGGTCATCGGGGCCGGTCCAGTCTGGGTGGCGGCAGGCCGAACGCTGGTCAATGCCTTCAGGCAGGCAGCGCATTTTTGCCACACGCGGACTGATTTTCTGGCCCAGCAGCATGCCGCCGCCGCCCGGTTTGGCACCCTGGCCAATCACGATTTCAATCGCATCGGCCTTGCGCAGGTCGTCCGGGTTCATGCCGTAACGTGAGGGCAGGTACTGGTAGACCAGGGTTTTGGACTGGCCGCGTTCTTCCTGCGTCATGCCGCCGTCACCGGTGGTGGTGCTGGTGCCGACGATGCTGGCGCCGCGTCCCAGCGCTTCCTTGGCCTGTGCGGACAAGGCACCAAAACTCATGCCGGCAATCGTCACCGGGGTTTTCAGGTGAATCGGTTTTTTGGCAAAACGGGTGCCCAGAACCACATCGGTGCCGCATTTCTCGCGGTAGCCTTCCAGCGGGTAACGGCTGACTGAGGCACCTAGAAACAGCAGGTCGTCAAAATGCGGCAGCTTGCGTTTGGTGCCGCCGCCGCGAATGTCATAGATGCCGGTGGCTGCAGCGCGGCGTATCTCGGCCAGCGTGGCCGGGTCAAAAGTGGCGGAAAAGCGCGGAGGGGTTTGGGCGGAGTTGGAGGCTGTCATGTCAGTAGGCTCCTGCGTTGTCGACATGGAAGTTGTAAAGCGTGCGGGCAGAGCCGAACAGTTTGAAGGTGCCGGTGTCCACATCGGCGTGGCCGGATCGGGCGAGCAGATCAGCCAGGATGCTGCGTTCGGCCTCGCCCATGGTTTTTTCCTCGCAGTCAGAACCCAGGCTCTTGACCTTGCCGCGCACAAAAATGCGCGCTTCATACAGTGAGTCGCCCAGCGCCTCACCGGCATCACCCAACACCACCAGGTTTCCCGCCTGCGCCATGAAGGCCGAAAAGCTGCCGACCGAGCCGCCCACCACCACATCCGCACCCTTGAGCGAAATCGCGCAGCGCAAACCGGCGTCACCGTCGATCACCAGCAAGCCGCCCTGGGCCGTGGCACCAGCCGCGTTGGAGGCAAAACCCTTGACGTGAACCTTGCCGCTCATCATGTTTTCAGCCACACCGGTACCGGCGCTGCCGTTGATGGTGACGCTGGCAATCTGGTTCATGCCGGCGGCGTAATAACCGGCATGGCCTTCCACCGTGATGCTGACATCGGCATTCAGGCCGGCGGCAATCGCGTGGGCACCGTTGGGGTTGTCGATCTGCACTGACAGACCAGCTGTGGCCTCCTTGTGCAGGAACTGGTTTACCTCGCGCAGCGGCGTGGCGGCGAGGTCAAATTTCAGGCTTTCCATACGTACATCTCCTCAGGGGCAGGTTCAAAGACATGGGCGTGTTTGACGCCGGGCAGGTGGGCCAGCGAGCGGAACTCGGAGGCGATGGCAACGTAGTCGTCGGTTTCGGCCACCACGGCAGGTTTGCAGGCAAAGGGGTCGCGGATCAATGCGAGTTCGTTGGGCGTTCCCATCAGAAAGGTGTAGAACCCGTCCAGCACTTCAAAACCCTTTTGCAGCGCGTCCTTCAGGCTGTCGCCTTCACGCAGCCGCCATTCCAGGAAGCGGGTCGCCGCTTCGGTGTCGTTGTCGGTGTCAAACTCGATGCCGTAGGGTGCCAGCATGCGGCGTATGTTGTAGGGGTTGGACAAAGACCCGTTGTGTACCAGGCAGAAGTCCTCACCCGCTGTGAAGGGGTGGGCGCGGTCTGCGGTTACGGCCGACTCGGTGGCCATTCGGGTGTGGCCCACGAGGTGGCTGCCCTTGAAGTCGGCAAACCGGTAACGCGAGGCAACTTCGGCCGGCGTGCCAATGTCCTTGTACAAATCAATGCTTTGACCGGCAGAAAACACCTGCAGCAGCGGCTGCCAGCCTTTGAGCCAGGCCTTGACGGTATCGGGCGCGCCATCAAAGGCGATGATGCCGTGGTTGCCCTTGGCCTCGACCGTGGCGTTCAGCGCCAGCGCAGCATTCAGGGCGCTTACCAGCGCCTGCCAGTCATAGCTGGTGCCGTCCTTGACGAGACCTGAAAACACGCTGATCTTGCGGCGACCAGCAGCCAGCGGCGGCGTGAAGACGGCCAGCCCGGCCGAGTCAGGCCCGCGCTCGGTCATGCCAATCATCATGGGCACCATGAGTTCACCCAGCCTGTCGCGCAGTGCCGGGTTTTTTACCAAAAGTCCAACTATTCCGCACATGGCGTTTTCCTTTCAAAAGAATTCGAGGTATTGCTTGATTTCCCAGTCGGAGACATGACGCTGGTATTCCAGCCACTCCATCCGTTTGAGCTTGAGGAATTCCTTGACCACCGGGCCAAGCGCATCGCAGACCAGCGAGTCGGCTTCCAGCGCGTCGAGTGCATGGCCAAGGTTTTGCGGCAGCAGGCCGATGCCGGCCTCAGCGAGCTGGCTTTCGCTCCACTCATAAAGATTGGTGTTGCGCGGCACACCCGGGTCGAGCTTGCGATCCACACCGTCCAGCCCGGCGGCAATGACTGCAGCGGTGGCCAGATAGGGGTTGGCCGCACCGTCAGGCAGACGCAGTTCGAGCCGGCCTTTGGGGATGCGGATCATGCTGGAGCGGTTGTTGTCGCCATAGGTGATATAGGCCGGTGCCCAGGTCGCACCCGTCAGCGAGCGGCCGACGACCAGACGTTTGTAAGAGTTGACGGTGGGCGCGCACAAGGCGGTCAACGCCGGTGCATGGGCCAGAAGGCCGCCCATGAAGTGGTAGGCCAGCTCAGACAGTTCCAGGCCGCGGGCATCACTCTTGTCGCAGAACAGATTGCTTTTGCCGTCGCCAATCGACATGTGCATGTGCATGCCGTTGCCGGGGCGGTTGGCAAAGGGTTTTGGCATGAAGGAACACAGCAGGCCCAGGTCATTGGCAATTTCTGACGCCGCCATCTTGAAGAACACAAAGTGGTCAGCCGAAGTCAGGCAGTCGGTGTAGGTGTAGTTCAGCTCGAACTGGCCGTTGGCATCTTCATGGTCAATCTGGTAGACGTCCATGCCGACCGCGCGCAGGTCGTTGGACAGGCGCTCAAGGAAAACCCGGGTGCGCGACAGGCCCTTGTAGTCGTAACAGGGTTTGGCCAGGTTGTCGCTGGGGTCGCAGGGCAGCAAGGCCCCCTTGTCATCACGACGCAGCAGGGAGAACTCGGGCTCCAGGCCGGTGAACAGCGTGTAGCCGCGTGCCGTCAGGCGTTCGATCTGGCCGCGCAGCACCACACGGCTGTCGTAATGCCAGGGCTGGTTCTCGACATGGCCTTCACAGACCATACGTGCCAGGCCGGGCTGCCAGGGCACCAGCGAGAGGGTTGACAAATCGCCCTTGGCCATGAAGTCCGGGCCGTGCGGCTCAATGCCCACGCCGGAAATGGCAAAACCGGCAAAACCCGCGCCTTCTTTCATCACCGAGGGCAAGTGCGCCACGGGCACTGACTTGGCCTTGGCTACGCCGTGGATGTCAACAAACTGGGCCAGCACGTAGCTGACGCCCTGCTCCAGCAAATAAGCCTGCGCGGCTTCAACGGTGTCAAAGCGCGGCGATGGCACCAAGGTGCCGGGCGGCACGGCAGGGCGGGGTGTGGAATCTGACTTCATGGAACAAGCTCCTTGTGGTCTTAACGGAAACAGTGCAATGCACCTCGGGACGACTTGCTCCTAGGTCGAAGCATATCGTATTAGTTCCTGTTACGCAACATTTATGCCTGTTATGAACTTTTAACGTGGTGCATTAAACTGTTGATTCACTTCACGCCCACCATGACCACCCCTGCCGAGATCCAGCCCCCCTCACTTGAAGAATCCGTCGGAAGTGCCATCCGCCAACTGCGCCTGCGTGACGGCCTGACCATTGCGCAGATTGCGGAACAGGCAGGCATCAGCCGGGGAATGCTCTCCAAGATAGAAACCGGCAGCACCATGGCTGGCATGGACACTTTGGCCCGTATTGCGCGCGTGCTGGGGGTGTCGATGTCCATGCTGTTCAGCAAATATGACGCGACAGCGGCCACCGCCCAGCATGTCAAAAGTGGTGCAGGCATGGAAGTGGTGCGGCGCGGCACCAAAAGCGGGCACACCTACCACCTGCTGGCTTATGACCAGGGGCCGGTGAAACTGTTCGAACCTTTTCTCATCACGATTGAGGACGACACCCAGCGTTACCCGACCTTTCAGCATCCGGGAACCGAGTTTTTGTATGTGCTTCAGGGGGTGATTGAATACCGCTGTGGTCAGCAGACCTATGTGCTGGAGCCCGGGGATTCGCTGAGTTTTCAGGGCGATATTCCGCATGGCCCGGAGAACCTGCTGCAGTGCCCTATCAAGTTTTTGTCCATCATCATTTATCCGCGCACTGCGGAATGAAATGGAGCGTCGAAAGCTACTTAATTGATAGCTTCTAATGCTCACAGGCATTGCGCAAGGGTCGTATTTGATATGAAAATAGCGAAAAAAGGCAAGCGGACAGTGTTTTACATACTGCCGTAATTCGGT
>JAZKIK010000304.1:0-3635 GCA_040384925.1 Pseudomonadota bacterium
TTCTACGATCTGGTCATTGAAGTGGCGCTTGTTCGACCTGGCCCGATTCAGGGCGGCATGGTGCATCCATATCTGCAGCGCAGACAGGGACTGGAGCCAGTGGAATATCCGAGCGCTGCGCTCGAAGAAGCACTTGGTCGCACCCTTGGTGTGCCGGTGTTCCAGGAACAGGTGATGCAGATATCCATGCTGGCGGCTGGTTTCACGGCTGGTGAAGCTGACGGCCTACGCCGGGCCATGGCAGCGTGGAAACGCAAGGGTGGACTGGAGAAGTACCACTCGATGATTGTGGGCGGCATGACCCAGCGGGGTTATCAGAAAGCATTTGCCGAATCTATCTTTGAGCAGATCAAGGGCTTTTCTGAGTACGGATTTCCGGAATCCCACGCGGCTTCGTTTGCGCTGCTGGTCTACGCCAGCTGCTGGATCAAGTGCCATGAGCCTGCTGCGTTCCTGGCTGCGATGCTCAATTCGCAGCCGCTGGGCTTTTATTCACCCAGCCAGCTGATGCAGGACGCCAGGCGGCACGGCGTGGAGGTGCGGCCGGTGGATGTGATGTACAGCGACGTTGATTGCACGCTCGAAGACATTGAGTTCAAGCCTGCGGTGCGGCTGGGGATGAGAGTCATCACTGGTTTCAGGCAAGTGTCTGCCGAACGCATTGTGCAGGCCCGTGAAGAGGAAGTGTTTACCGGCGCTGACGACCTGGCACGGCGGGCCAGGCTGGAGCTTCATGAAATGAAGCTGCTGGCTGCGGCCGATGCCCTGACCAGCTTGTCGGGGCATCGACGGCAACAGGTATGGGAAGCGGCGGCTTTGCTCCCAGCGTCTGAGTTGCTGCGGGAAGCGGCAATTGAAGAAGACGTGTTTATGCTTGATGAAGCGCCGGAAGGCGAGGAAATCGTCTGGGATTACGCTTCCACGGGTCTTACGCTCAGGCGCCACCCGATGGCCCTGCTGCGGGAGCGCGTTGCGGCCAAAGGTTACCTGTCATCTGCTGAGCTGCAGGATGTCGAAGACGGTGAAACAGTCAATGTCTGCGGGATCGTCACCCTGCGCCAGCAGCCTGAAACGGCGAAAGGCACGGTTTTCATGTCTCTCGAAGACGAGCATGGTGCGATTCAGGTGATTGTCTGGAAGAGCCTGCGTGAACGGCAGCGTAAAGAATTGCTGGAATCGCGGTTGATTGGGGTGATGGGGGAATGGCAGGTTGTCGGTGAGGTCAGAAACCTGATTGCCAGTCATTTGACAGATTTGACCAAACTCATGGGACGGCTCGGGGCGCAGAGCAGGGATTTCAGATAACCAGCGGCGTGGCCTGACAAAGGTAAGTGAGGTGCGTTAAAGTCGGCCCATGTGCAGTCACTACATAGGTGAACAATCCCGTGCAAAACTAGCGCGCATGGGGGTAGAGCTTTCCCTGGGCTGGCAACCACTCTCGGAGAGCACGCACTTCTTTCCAAACCAGATGGCTCCCATCATTCGGCGTCCACCACATCAAGACGCTGGTGATGAAGCCGTGCCAGCCATGGAGTTGGTTCCTGCAAACTTTGGCCTGTTACCAAGCTTTGCCAAAGATATCAAATACGGTCTACGCACTTACAACGCCCGGTCTGAAACCGCGGCAAGCCTGGTCAGCTTTAAAAGCGCGTGGGCCAAAGGCAGACATTGCATCGTTCCAGCTTCAGCCATTTACGAACCCGATTGGCGAAGTGGCAAGCATGTGCCCGTCAAAATCACCCATGTGGACGGTGAAACGCTGGGGGTTGCTGGCCTTTGGCAGCCTTGGAAGTCCCCTGCGGGTGAGTGGATGGACACCTTTGCGATGATGACGATTAATGCCGATACGCATGAGATTTTCAAAGAATTACACCGGCCTGATCCAAAACGTGCCGCCGACAGGCAGGACAAAAGGATGGTGGTGATCCTCAACAAAGACTCTTATGACGCCTGGCTTGACGCGCCCGCCGAACAAACCATGGATTTCATGCGGCAATGTCCGGCCAAAAGATTGACTGCGACGCCAGAGCCAAAGGAACCAGCTCAGAAGCAACTGCTGTAGCAAGCCACCAAGGGTGGTGGTGGGAGGCTAGGGGAGACGACAGGGTGTTTGCAAGACTCCACTTAAATGCTGTATATTCGTACAGCTTGAAGGAGTTTTTTATGAATCCACCCTATGCTGTTGCCCTCTGCGGCGTCGACGGGCTTCCGCCAGCGGAGCGAATTGCCGCTGAACTTCGCTTTGTGAAAGAACTTGAAAAAAGCCTTGGTGGCTCTGACGCTGTCGTGCGTGTTTACCGCGCCTGAGCCGATGCGTGTGAATCGGAAGCGAGTGACATCGACCACGAAACAGCCAACCTGGCCATGAAGTGGCCCAAAGCTTTCGAGCTGGCCCAACGTGCAGGCCTCAAAAGTATCGGCGATGAAGATGCTCACTTTGAAATCCGCCTTGAACGGCACGCCTTTGCGTAAGGGTTAACCCGCAACAGGCAGATTGCTTAAAATTTGGGCGATCTGCGCCAGCCCAATGTGGGCGCGGCCTGCGGGAGTTGTCCTGCTGCTTATCCACAACCTTGACCCCAATTCGCGGGGGTAAATTTCCTGGCGGTTTGACGCCTTTTCGACACAATCATTTGGTTATGGCATTTCAACGAACATCTCGTCTGAGGCCCTTTAAATGGGCCACATTCATCCTGGCGCCGTTGGCTGTGGCCTTGGGTGTCACGCTGGGTACGGCCTTGGCTCTTTCAGTTTTTATGGAGCGTTCGCTCAATCGTCTGGAAATCGGATTCATTTTTGGCTTGGCGTGTGTCGCCTGTTTTGCTGTGGCTGGCGTTTTTGCAAAGAAAAAAGTGCAGCATCGCAGACTTCAGTCGCTGAAAGATTCCGCCCTGTGGTAGCTCGTCGACCAGCTCGCGGCCAAGCCCATTGATGAAAAAACGTCAACCTGCTCAGCGCTCCCGCACGCGAAGCAAATTTCACCTGTTTTCTACCGGCGTCATCCTTGCCCTGGGGTTGTCCTGCCATTCCTGCACGCATCTCCCGGCTGCACCGGTGCAGGAGGCTGCGACTCGCCTGGAGGATTTCGCCAGGGAACTGGGTACCGCGCTGCGTGAGCGTGCCAACGTCCCCACGAGCAAATCTGAGTCTTCATCCACGCAAGGGGCGCAAACGGGGGGTGCCAACAGTTTCGCGGAATGCCCACAGTTTTTCGCAGAAGGACGGCCGCCCGTGGTCGCGTCTGGCCCCACCAACCGGGAACTGTGCTTCGACGCATTTGCCATTCTGCATTCCGGTGAAAGCAAAACACCGGTGTTTGTCGCTCAAAAGCTCAACCGGGCTTCGGTCAAGGATGCAGGGGAGGAGCGCACCAACCGGTTTTACGCTGAGGCGCGGCTGCGCTCGGCCGAACGGGCCACGCTGGAAGACTATAAAACCAGCGGTTACGACCGCGGCCATATGGCGCCTGCAGGTGATATGCCAACGCCTCGGGCGATGGCACAGAGCTTTTCGCTGGCGAACATGATCCCTCAAGCACCGGAGCACAACAGAGGTACTTGGGCAAAATCGGTCGAGATGGCAACGCGCAAGTACGCCTCACGGGCGGCGGGTGATGTTTATGTCATCACCGGCCC
>JAZKIK010000305.1:0-8699 GCA_040384925.1 Pseudomonadota bacterium
CAGGGTGTCCCAGAACTTCTTGCTGATGATGACCGACTGCGGGTTGTACTGGTGGTTGGTAATCGTCAGGTTTTTCTGCACTTCGCTGAACTTGTTGGCCAGAATCACGGAAAACGGGTTCTCCTGACCATCGAGTGCCTTGGACTCCAGCGCGGCATACACCTCGGGGAAAGCCATGGGCGTCGGGTTGGCGTCCAGTGCCTTGACCCAATCGAGGTTGATCGGATTCGGGATCACACGGATCTTCAGGCCGGCCAGGTCCTCAACCTTGTTGATGGGACGCTTGCTGTTGGTCATCTGGCGAAAGCCGAGTTCCCAATAGGTCAGGCCAACCATGCCTTTTTCCTGCAGCTTGTCATGCATCATCTTGCCGAAGGGGCCATCGACCACAAAGTCGGCTTCCTTGCCGCTGGCAAACTGGAAAGGAAAGTCATAAATCGCAAATTCCTTGACCTGGCTGGCCAGAATGCCGGAGTTCATGCTGACCATTTCCAGCGTGCCGCCCTGCAGGGCTGACACATTGGGGGCGTCACCACCCAGCACACCGCCGGGGAACATGTTGACCTTGATCTTGCCGCCCGATTTGGCCGCGACGATTTCAGCAAACTTTTCCATGCCCATCACCAGCGGATGGCCCTTGGGGTTTTGCGTGGCGAACTTGATGGTGCGTTCCTTGATGTCGGCAGCATGGGCGACGCCAAACACGGCGAGAGCGGCTACGGCCACCAGGGTTTTGAGGGTCAGACGTTTCATGGCTTGTCTCCTGAAGGAAAAAATTGACAGTACGCAAAAAAATGGGGGCGCAGGACAGGCGTACCAGACACATCCCGCGCCCTGAAAACCAGCTTTGGAGACCAGTTCTTGTCAGGGGCTAAACCTTTTCAGCCGAATTTCAGCCGTACAGCAGGCGCGCTGGCCACAGCACGATCTGCGGGAACAGCACCATCAAAAACATGAAGGCAAACTGCACAGCCATAAAGGGCAGCACACCGCGGGTCACGTCGTCCATGCGCATCTTGCCGACACCGGCCACCACATTGAGCACGGTGCCCACAGGCGGTGTAACCAGGCCAATCGAGTTGTTGATGATGAACAGCACACCAAAATAAACCGGGTCAATGCCAGCGGCCTTGACCAGTGGCATCAGCACCGGGGTAAGGATCAGGATGGTGGGTGTCATGTCCATGGCGGTGCCCACAATCATCACCAGCACCATGATGGCCATCATCAGCAGCATCGGGCTGTCCAGCAGCGGTTGCAGCAGGTTGATCACCTGGTCGGGCAACTGGGCCACGGTGATCAGCCAGGCTGAAACCATGGCTGCAGCCACCAGGAACATGATGACTGCAGTGGTTTTGGCGGCGTTGAAAAACACCTCGTACAAGTCCTTCAGGCTCAACTCGCGGTAGATAAAACCGGCCACAAACAAAGCGTACACGGCAGCCACCACAGCGGCTTCGGTCGGTGTGAACACACCCATGCGCAAGCCCACCAGAATGATGACTGGCAGCATCAGCGCCCAGCCAGCGGAGCGCATGGCGGCCATGACTTCGGCCCTGGTGCGGCGCGGTGGCGGCTCCAGCTTTTCCTTGCGGGTAGTCCACCACCAGGTTGCCCACAAACCGGCAGCCAGCACCAGGCCAGGGAAGATGCCAGCCAGAAACAGCTTGCTGATGGACACATTGGCGGCCACACCAAAAATCACAAAACCAATTGAAGGCGGAATGATCGGGCCAATCACACCGCAGGCGGCTATCAGGCCACCGCTGCGCGCCTTGTCGTGCCCGGCCTTGACCATCATGGGCAGCAGCAGAGCAGTCAAGGCGGCAGCATCGGCTACTGCCGAACCCGACAGCGCCGACAGCAGACAGGCGGCCACAATCGTCACATAACCAAGGCCACCCCGGATATGGCCGACCAGCGCCATTGCAAAGTCAACAATCCGGCGCGACAGTCCGCCGGTGTTCATCACCTCGCCCGCCAGCATGAAAAACGGCACGGCCAGCAAGGGGAAACTGTCGGCACCGGTAATCACGTTCTGCGCCAGGATTTGCGCATCAAACATGTTCATGTGCCACATCAGCGCGGCGCCACACAGCAGCAGGGAAAAGGCAATCGGCACACCCAGCGCCATGGCGGCGAGCAGGGAGCCGAGAAAAACGGCAATGGTCATGGTGGTATCTCCTTGTTTTATGTTGTTGTTTTGAGCTTGTTATTTCAGTGGTGGCGGCACATCAATCGGTTCCTCTTCGGACTCACGGATGCCGATCAGCTGGTCTTCCGTCAACTGACCAGCCAGCAGCCGCCACAGGTTGTTGAGCAAAATTGCCGCACCCGAAACGGCAAACACCACACCACAACCGTAAAAGATGGCCATGGACACTTCCATGGCGGCGCTGGTGGAGTCCCAGTTGATCTTGACCTGGTCAAGCGCGCCCTTGAAGATCAGCCAGCAGATGAAAAGCATCAGCAGGTGGCCCAGCACCAGGCAGATTTTTTTGCCCAGCAGCGGCAGGCGCGAGACCACGGTATCACTGCCCAGATGCGCCCGTTCATGCAGCGCGACGATGGCACCCAGAAAGGTCAGCCACACAAACAGCCAGCGCGACAACTCTTCAGACACCGAAATGCCGGAGTTGAAGGCATAACGCAAGACCACGTTGGTAAACACCAGCACCACCATCAGCGCCAGGCTGGCAGCCATCAGCCACGACAGGACGCGGCAGTATTGGTCAAGAATTTTCGTAATCACTTTGTTTGTCTCCTGCATGTGGCCGAGCGATGGGCCAGCCCTGTCAAGTCTCTGTTGCCGTCAGGTTTGCGCCTGCTTTAGCCCTTCGCCACACCAGCGCCTGGCGGACTCGCTTGTCTGAAACTTTATAAAAACAAGTCGATGCGTAAATGTACGAACTGGTTAGTTTTATCGTAATTGGTGTTTACCCTAGGCTAATTAATGCGGCTGCGCCCTCTAGGTTTGATGCTGCCCGTGTGTGTGAGGTCAGCCAGTTCGAAAGTCTCAGGCGCGCACAAAACGCACGATCAGCTCGATGATGTTGTACCGGCGTGTGGCCAGCGCCTGGGCCGACTGGCTGTCGTGTTTGAAGATCAGGCCAAACGTGTGCTGGTTCGATACATTGAAAAACGTCAGCGCAGAAATCGAGGCGTGAATGTCCGTAGGATCCAGCCCGGCGCGAAAAATGCCCTGCGCCACACCACGTTCGTACAGCAGCCTGATGGCCTGGATTGCGGGCACATTGAGTTCCTGTATGGTCTTGCTTTGTGCCAGGTACAGGCCGCGGTGCATGTTTTCGGACATCACCAGGCGTATGTAGGCCTCGTTGCCGTGGTGATGGTCGAAGGTAAAACCCACCAGTTGGCGCAGGGCAGCTTCGGGCTCCAGGTCTTCGAGGTGCTGCTCGGACTCGATCTTGCGCATGCGGCGGTATGACTCCTCCAGCACGGCCAGATACAGGCCTTCCTTGCTGCCAAAGTAGTAATAGATCATGCGCTTGCTGGTTTTGGTGGCCGCAGCAATCTCGTCGATACGCCCACCGCTCAAACCCTTTTCGGCAAACTCGGCAGTCGCCACTTCCAGAATACCGGCCATGGTGCGGGCCGGGTCGTTGGTGCGGCTTGTCTGCCTTGTTGCTGCTGCTTTTTTTGTAAATCCCGGTGCCGCCTTGCGCGTGCGCGCTGCCGGTTTTGTCAGGTGCGCAGCAGAATGTACTGGTTCGTTCATTCGCGCAGTATAGGACGGAGGCGCGGTTTTTTACCCGACTTGCCCTGACGCCTGGATTTGCCATCACCAGCTCAAACCAGCGCCACGGTGATACGCTCAATCACCGCTTTGGTGTCTGGCCGCACACCGCGCCACCAGTCAAAGGCCTCGGCGGCCTGTTCGGCGAGCATGCCTACACCGTCGGCCAGCTGGCTGACACCGGCGTTTTGCGCCAGCCGCAAAAATGGCGTCAGCCCCTTGCCGTAGGCCAGCTCATACGCGAGCGTGCAGCGGGCAAACACCGAAACCGGAACCGGCGGCAACTCGGTGCGCAGGCTGGCCGAGGTGGCGTTGAAAACGATGTCAAACCCCTGGCCTTCCAGCTCGGGGTAACTGCAGGCGCTGATGGCGCTGCCTGGCAACAGATGGGCACGGCCAATGTCTGCCAGCGCCTTTGCCTTCTCAAGGCTGCGGTTGGTGATGACCAGCCTGGCTGGCGCTTCAGCGATAAACGGCAGCAATGCACCACGTGCCGCGCCGCCCGCGCCCAGCAGCAAAACCCGTTTGCCCCTCAGCACAAAGCCGAGGTTATGTGTGACGTCACGCACCAGGCCAACACCGTCAAAGTTTTCGGCGATGACCTTGTCGCCCTCAAACTTCATGGCGTTCGCTGCACCTGCGAGCTGGGCGCGTTCGGACCGCTCAGTGGCATAGGCAAAGGCGTCCAGCTTGAAAGGCGCAGTGATGTTCAGACCCAGCCCGCCTGCTGCACGAAACGCATCCACGGCGTTGGCAAATCCACCCAGCGGGCCTTCAATCGCGGTGTATTCCATGGCCTGGCTTGTGGCTACGGCAAACATGCCGTGAATCAGCGGGGATTTGCTGAAACCAATCGGGTTACCGATAACAGCGTACTGATCCATGGCTTAGTCCTCCGAATACAAAACGCCGTCCCGCTCCATCGCGGTAATCGCAGCCTCGTCAAACCCCAGGCTGGCGGCAATCTCGTGGTTGTGCTGGCCCATGCTGGGTGCCACGCAGGCGGGGGAGGTGTCGCAGCCAGAAAACCTGAAGGGCAGGTTGGGCAGGCGAATCTTGCCGAGCACCGGATGGTCTTGTTCAACAATCATGCCGCGTGCCTGAATTTGCGGGTCGTTCAGCACCTCCTCAATGTTCTGTACCTTGGCCGAAGGCACGTCAATTGCATCCAGCGCGGCCAGGCATTCGGCCACCGTGCGGGAGGCGACCCAGGCTTTGGCCAGCGCCAGAATCTCGACTCGGTGTTCATTGCGCCCGGCTGCGTCATGAAAACGTGCATCAGCAGCCAGCGCCTCGCCGCCAATCAGCAGCGCAAAACGCTTCCATGCATCGTCAACCTGCGCGGCAATCACCAGGTAAGCGTCGCTGGCAGTAAACACGCCGTAGAGTGTGCTTTGCGGCATGTCGTGGCCGGTTTGCTGCGGCAGTTCCTTGCCGCCCGACAGGGTATAACACTGCACCGCGTAGTCGTGCATGGACACCAGGCAGTCATACAGGGACAAGTCAATGTGCTGGCCGCGCCCTGACTTGATGCGCCCCAGCAGCGCCGCACAAACCGCCGCCACGCCGTGGATGCCTGTGTACATGTCGCCCAGCGACACGCGCAGCAGCGGCGGCGCTTCGCCCGGCGAGCCAACCATGGCCATGATGCCGCTTTTGGCTTCGGCAATCAGGCCAAAACCGGCGCGGTGTGCGTCCGGCCCGGTGTGGCCATAGGCTGAAATCGAGCAGTACACCAGACCCGGATTGCGGCCAGACAGCTCCTCATAACCCAGCCCGAGCCGGGTCAGCGCGCCGGGCCGGTAGTTCTCGACAAACACATCGGCGGTGTCTGTCAGCTTGTGCAGCAAGTCCAGGCCGCGCGGGTCTTTCAGGTTGATGCACAGGCCTTTTTTGCCCATGTTCTGCTGCAAAAAGTAACCACTCTGGCCATTGATGAAATAGGCATGCTGGCGCCCTGCATCACCCGTGGTGGGCCGCTCGACCTTGATGACCTCGGCACCCATGGCGGCGAGGCAGCGGCTCAGGTAAGGCCCGGCGAGAAAGTGGCTGTAGTCCACGACACGAATGCCTGCCAAAGGCAGGTTCTGCTGGGTTTTGGAGCTTGCGTTGTTTGTCATGATTCAAGTGTGTGTTTTGACTCAGGCCAGCTCGGGCCGGCGTGGAACCATCAGCCGGTGTTCACCCTTTTGCACCACCTGCCCATGCTGGTTGATCAGCTCGGCGGGCATCACCACGATGCCCCAGCCGGGTTTGCTTTTTGATGCGCGCAGGGTGCCGACGTGAAACTTCACATGCAGCTCGTCATTGATCCTGATCGGCAGCAGAAAGTCCCAGGTCCAGCCCAGCGACATGCCGGGCAGAAAGCGGTATTCACTCTGCGTTTTCAGGCCGTCAGCGACCGACTGGCCCATCAGCCCGTGCGCCACGCGGCAGCCAAAATGCGAGGCATTGGCATATTCCTCGTCCACATGCACGGGGGTGAAGTCACCGGTCAGTTCGGCATAGGCGTCAATTCGTTCAGCGGTGACGAGGTAGCTCGGGCTGGTGCATTCATCGCCTACTTTGGCGTCGTCCCAGTATTTTTCGGGGGTGGTGAACTGGATATCGGGTTTGGGCATGGTGTTTTGTCTCAGTCAGTTTGAAAGCGGGGTGGCTCTTGGATTGATGGCCAGCACTTTGGCCACGCTGCCAGGGCTGGCCTGAATCAGTTCCACCGCCAGGCCATCTGGCAATTGCAGCCAGTTGCGGCCTTGCGGCAGTTGTTTGACATGCCACTTTTGCGCTTCAAGCAGTGCGCCTTCGAGGTCATCCACCATCACACCAAGGTGCGCCAGCCAGCCCGCGTCGTTGCTGGGCGGGGCTGCAAAACCGGGCGTGCTCATCAGTTGCATGCCGCCAATCGTCCAGTACTGGCTGGGTGCATCGGTCGGGCCGTCAATTTCACGCACGTCCATGCCCAGCACTTCATAAAAGAAGTTGATGTGCCACTGGATGTCGCTCACACGTATGGCGACGTGTTCCACGTAGGATTTTTGGGTATAAGTCATGGTTTGTTGTTCAGCTGGGGAGATTCAGGCGGCGTTCCATGCCTTTTATGCAGGCAACCAAAGCCAGGTTGACCGGCGTGGGCACACCGACCTTTGCCCCCTGGCGCACCACCGCGCCGTTGATGTAGTCAATCTCGGTGACCGAACCCTTGTCCAGGCTTTGCAGCATCGAGGTCCTGAATTCAGGCGGCAGTCCAGCCCCGGCCAGTTGCCAGGCATCCATCGGCTCGGTGATACTCAGCCGGATGCCGCTGGCTCTGGCCACAGCCATGGCCTCGGCCACTGCGGCCACCGCGCAGGCTTCAATTTCCGGCACCTGATACAGCAGGCCGTAGGGCAGGCCAGTGACGCCGCTCAAGGCACCGGTGGCGACGTTGATCAGCAGCTTGTCCCAGATGATGCCCGAGATGCAGTCGCTGACACAGGTTTGCAGCCCGGCTGCGGTGAACACATCGGCAATGCCCTGCACACGCGTCGACACCCCACCGTCCAGCTCGCCAATCACCGACAGTTTGCCCACCGTGCTGGCAATCACATGACCAGGCGCAAGCTGGGTGCCACCGACATAGGTCTTGCCAGCCAGCACCCGGCCACGCCCTACGATATCGGCCAGGATGTCTTCATGGCCCAGGCCGTTTTGCAGCGACAGCACGGCGGTGTTGGGGCCTATCAGCGTCAATGCCGACGACATGGCTTCGGCTGTGTGAAAAGACTTGACCAGCACGACCACCAGATCGACCACACCACCATCAACGTCCTGCGCACGGGTGACGGCACGCACTGGCACCACACGGTCAACACCCTCACTGCGCAAGGTCAGCCCGCGCAGCGTCATGATTTCAACCTGCTCCGCATGGCGGTTGACCAGCCAGACCTCATGCCCAGCCTCGGTCAGCACCCCGCCAATGGCACAACCCAGCGCACCCGCGCCCAATATGCAGATCTTCAAAACTTGTCTCCTTTGAGTGGAGGTATTTTTGTGACTTGCAAACATATTGAACAGACAATGGAAGCAATAGACTTCATTGCGTTTAACAATAGTTATCAACCATGAGCCCCGAACCCGCCCTGCTCGACATCAAACTGCTGCGCCTGCTCGACCAGCTTTACATCACCCACAGCGTGACCAAAGCTGCCGATGCGCTGGGCCAGAGCCAGCCCACGGTCAGCATCTGGCTGGCAAAACTGCGTGAGCAACTGGGTGACCCGCTGTTTGTACGCACCACTGATGGCATGCTGCCGACGCCGCGCACCGACGCGCTGATAGGCACGGTGCGTGAGGTGCTGGGCGGCTTGCAGCGGCTTGGTGAAACCGGCGCGGTGTTTGAGCCGGCCACAGCGCAGCGGCGTTTTGCCATCTGCATGACAGACGCCAGCCACATCACACTGCTGCCGCGTTTGCTGGCACATGTGCGTGCCGCCGCACCTGGTATCGCTCTGGAGGCCAGCCGGATTGATGACAGTCTGGCCGATGCGCTGCAAACCGGGCAGGCTGACCTGGCTGTGGGTTTTCTGCCCTGGCTGGACACCGGTTTTTACCAGCAGACGCTGTATGCACAGGACTGGATTTGCCTGGCCAATGCCCGCCACCCGCGCATCATCAGCGAGCAGCCCGAACACTGGAACATCAGCGCCTACCAGCAGGAGGCCCACATAGGCATCAGCTCGGGCACCGGTTACCAGCTGCTAAACAACGCCGTGGCCTCACAACACCTGACGCGCCGCATCCAGCTGGAACTGCCGGGTTTTCTGGGCCTGTCAGCGATTCTGGCGACCAGCGACCTGGTGGCCACCTTGCCGCGCCATATTGGTGAAACCCTGGCGCGCTCCAGTATCAACAAGGGGCTGCGCGTGTTGCCCTGCCCGGTGGCGATTCCCGGTTTTACCGTCAA
>JAZKIK010000306.1:0-11108 GCA_040384925.1 Pseudomonadota bacterium
GCTTCCGGTCCGCCCGTGATCAGCTTCTACGGGTCGCGCTCCTTGCACGAGCAGTCGCATGGTGAGTCTTTTATGGCGCTGATGAACAGCCGCTTTGGCCCTCAGGGGCTGTACATTCTTGATGAGCCGGAAGCGGCCCTGTCACCGCAGCGGCAATTGACGGTTCTCTCAAGAATGCATGATCTGGGTCTTCAAAATTGCCAGTTCATCATCGCGACGCATTCACCCATACTGATGGCTTATCCGGAGGCCTGGATCTATCTCTGCACCAAAGAAGGCATACGCCGTGTGGAATACGAGGAGACCGAACACTATCAGGTGACCCGGGACTTTTTGGCCAATCCCCGGAGAATGCTTGATATTCTTCTTGATAGAAAAGATCGGCAAAATACAGTCCTGTAGGTCCGCTTGGCTCCGCATAAGCCAACATCTTTGCCAGGAGCCTCCCAAGCCAGATGATGAATGGCTGGGCTTGCATAGACCATGTCGGGGCAATCAGTGGCACCGGGGGATCAGAGCACGGCACAGTGCCAGATGCCCATTCAGGGCCCGCCCAGCCGCCAGCGCCGCCTGTGTCACGTCCGCCAGCAGCAGTTCGACTCCGCGCCCTGCTTGCATCAGCCCCGTTCCATCCGGTGCGGCCACGCAGCTAAGCCCGCCGTAGGCCAGATCGCCTTCACGCCCGCAGAAGTTCGCATACGCCACAAACAGCTGGTTCTCATACGCCCGCGTGGGCACCAGGTGCTGGGCGACGAAATCGAAGTCCGCCATATTGGCGGTAGGCACCACGATCAGGTCGGCACCTTGCAGGGCCAGGCGGCGGTTGTTTTCCGGGAACTCGACATCAAAACAGATCAGCAGGCCGAGTTGCCAGCCGTGGAGTTCGAACAGCGGCTCGTCGCCCTTGCCGGGGCTGAACATGCTGCGGTCCAGCTCGCCAAACAAATGCGTCTTGCGGTAGCTGGCCAGGGGCTGGCCCTGGGCATCAACGCACTGGGCGGTGTTGAAAATCTGGCCTTCGGCGTTGTGCTCGGGGTGGCCGAAAACGATGGCGATCTGGTGCTGGCGGGCAATGGCGGCAACGGCCTGGGCGCGCGGGCCGTCGGTGGCTTCGGCCAGTACCCTGGCTTGGGGTGCGCCTATGTTGTAGCCGGTCAAAAACATCTCGGGCGTGACCAGCAGGTGGGCACCGGCTGCGGCGGCATCTGCTGCGGCATGGTTCAGGCGCTGCAGGTTGGCCAGCACGTCGCAGGGTCTGGACTCACACTGCAGCAGGGCCAGTTTCAAATCAGTCATTCGGGCAGTTCCATCGGGCCGATGTCTTTGAACACATCGCCAGGGCCTGGGTTTTCGGCATGGGTACGGCCGCCGAAGTGGTGCAGGATGCCCCACACGGCGTTCAGCGATGTCTGCACCGCACCTTCGACCCAGGCTGGCGTCCACGACACGTCGTCGCCTGCTATGAAGATGCCGCGCTGGGCTGTGGGCATGTCGTCCTGCATGAAGTGGGCAAACATGCGCTGGTTGTAGCGGTAGTGGCCGGGCAGGGCACCCTTGAAGGCACCCAGAAAGTGCGGGTCGGCCTCCCACGACACGGTGATGGGGTCGCCGATGATGTGGCTGGCGATGTCCACCTTGGGATAGATTTTTTTCAGCGCATCGAGTGCCAGCCTGACGCGCTTTTCGGGCGGCTGGGGCAGCATCTTGAGGGCGTCACCCATCCAGGCGTAGGACAGACACATGACCGCGGGTTTGCCGGGTCCGTTGTCGAACAGATAGGTGCCGCGGGTCAGGCGGTCGGTCAGCGTCATGCTCATCACGTCGCGGCCGGTTTCGGGGTCTTTGTCTTTCCAGAACGGGCGATCGACCATGACAAAGGTCTTGCTGGACTGCATGTAGCGCGTGCGGTCCAGCGCCATCCACAGCTTGTGCGAGAACAGTGATTCCTCGCAGGCTATCTGGGTGGTCAGCAGCCAGCTCTGGCAGGTGGTGAGCACGGCGGCATAGGGCCGGGTGTCGCCCCAGCGGTCAGTGACAGCCAGGCGGCCGTCCGGCTGGCGCTGGATGGCGCAAACTCCTGCGCGCGGCGCACCGCCGTGCAGGCTCGCCAGGGTTGTGCCGGCAGGCCAGTGCGCCAGCTTGTCCGGCGCGTGCTGCCACAGGCCCAGCGGCACCTGGTCGGCACCGCCGACAATCAGGCGTTGCTCGTCGTCGCAGTTGGTCATCACCACGCGCAGGATTTCCAGCATCGAGTTGGGAAAGTCCGAGTCCCAGCCGCCTGTGCCAAAGCCAACCTGGCCGAACACTTCGCGGTGCTGGAACGACAGGCCGGCAAAGGCCCTGGAAGTGGCCACGTAGTCGTAGAAAGTACGGTCGTCCCACAGTGGCACCAGCTTGTTCCACAAGGCTTTGAGCGCTGGCACATCACGGCTGCGGATGGCGTCCTGCACGGCGCGGAACTGGGCACCGTCTTCCAGGGCGCGGGCCCAGGCGTCGGCCACTTCCTTGAACATGGGCGGCAGGTCGGCCAGCTTTTCGGCGTAATGGGTCTGGCCTTCCAGATCGACCACGGTGCTGCCGGAGGCTGGTGTCAGCGGATTCGGGAAGGGCTGCGACTCCAGCCCGAGCTGGTTCACGTAGTGGTAGAACGCTGTGCTGGACACCGGAAAGCGCATGCCGCCCAACTCGGCAATGACACCCTGGCCGCCTTCAAAGGGCTGCGAGCGCAGGCGGCCGCCCATCTTCGAGGCTTCGTAGATGACGGGTTTGAAGCCAAGCTTCATCAGCTCGTAGGCGGCCACCATGCCTGCCATGCCCGCGCCGACAATGGCGACTTCTGCGCCCAGATGTTCCGCCGGCAGCGTACCCAGACCGGCAGGGTGGCGTATCCAGTCGTCGAAGGGGAAGGGGAAATCGGGTCCGAAGATGGTGACGGGCTTGGTGGCAGGGAGGGTGGGGGCGCTGTGGTCAAGGGGCATGGTGTCAGTGTGGGTGTTTGGTGTATCGGCGGGAGTCGGGGCAAGCTAATTTAACTAAAACCTGTTTGTTTATGCCACCGTTTTACCCGAGCCCCCTCGCCCTCAAATCTCAAAACAAAACGCCTGGCGATACGAGCCGACAGGCGCAGCAAACACAGCACATTCCGTTCCAGCTCTTTAAAAGCACCTATCCTTGTGGTTTGAGCACTAAATTGGGCTTTTACGCAATCACAGCGGGCATAAGCCGCTATAAATTCAGTAGTGAATGAAAACTCAAATCCAGATCACTCCGCAAGCGGCCTGTTCCGGTCTGACTCTTGATCCAACAACAAAAAGCCACCCGCCGCCCCAGACAGCCAGCCTGTTGGGTTCAGGTGGCTTTTTCTTTAGCCGCTTGGTCAGCCGCTGCTTGCGTGGCAATTTCGCCGCCACGGGTGGGGCACTGGTAAGTATTCGCGGCCAGTTCATGGCTGCTTGGACGGGCTCTCAACCGGAATATCAAGGATAAAGGTGGCTCCCTGGCCTGCACCCTGGCTGTGTGCGCTCAGGTTGCCACCCATCTCTTGTGCGGCCAACACACAACTGTGCAAGCCAAAGCCGTGGCCTTTCTGGCGTGTGGTGAAGCCGTGCGAAAACACGCGCGTGAGGTTTTCGGGCGCAATGCCTTCGCCGTTGTCGGCAACGGTGATGCGCAGCACCTGCCCTTCGGACTGATCGGCCCAGGCTGCGCTCAGCGTGATGCGCGGTGTGCGGTCAACCAGGCCGTCAAGCGCCTGCTTGGCGTTGCTGATCAGATTCACCAGGATTTGCAGTGCGCGGTGGCGATCCAGGAGCAAAACAGGCAGCGGGGCAAATTCTTTGACCAGCGTCACCTTGTGGCGGGTCAGTGCGTCCACGTTCATGCGCAATGCGTCCTCCAGCAGTTCGCCGGGATTGACCGGTTCGACCACGCGCGCTGTGCCGGCGTAGGACTGCTGGGTGGCAATGACTTGCTTGATGTGCTCCACACTCTTCATCAGTGCAAGCAGCTCCGTGCTCATGGTGGCGTGTTCCTGCTCCAGCGTGCGGGCCAGCTCGCGCAGGTAAGTGGGCAACAACTTGCCGCGGGCATCCTGTGTGAGAAAAACTCCCAGCTCATCGGTGTGTTCATCCATCATGGCCAGCGAGCGCTCCAGCCCACGCAGTTTGGAGTTGCGCAGCTGGGTGCTGATCAAGCCCGCCGAGATGTTGACGCTGTTGAGCACGTTGCCGACGTTGTGCAATACGTTGGTGGCAATCTCGGCCATGCCGGCCATGCGGGCGGTGCTCAGCAATTGCGCTTGCACCTCTTCGATCTTGCTTTGTGCGTCTTTCAGTTCGGAGATGTTTTTGGAGGTGCCGAAGGTGCCGATGATGTTGCCGCTTTTGTCACGCCAAGGGCCTTTGGTGGTGAGGTACCAGACGACGCGGCCATCCGGGTGTACGGTTTTTTCACTTTTTTCAACCACGGGTATGCCGGTGCGGATGATGTCCTGCTCATCCTGGCTAAAGTCCGAGGCGCGTTCCTGGCCGTAGATGTCGGCATCGGTCTTGCCAATGACGTAGTTTTCAAAGGCCTCGGCACTGCTCAGATGCGCTGGCAAGCTGAGTTGCTCAGCGTCAGGATGCGCGGCCCGGTAACGGCTGAGGGACAGGCGCAGCAGGTTATGAACCTCCGAGCGGCTGACTTTTACCAGGCGTGACTCCAGATCCTTGAAAAAAATGGAGTCTGGTGAGTTCTCCATCAGTGTCTCAAGCAGATCACGGTGGTAGGCCAGTTCGGCTTGCGTGCGCTTGAGGCTTGAGATGTCTTTGGAGATGCCGAAGGTGCCGATGATCACGCCATGCCGGTTGCGCAGCGGCATTTTGGTGCTCAACACCCAGCTCTCTTTGCGCCCGTCTTGCCAGGTTTCTTTTTCCTCTTTGCCAATGATCGGCTGGCCAGTACGGATGATTTCCTGCTCGTCTTCAAAAGCCGGGCGGGCGTGCTCATACGAGAAAAAATCGAAATCAGATTTGCCAATCAGCTCGTCGGGTGATGCCACACCAAACTGCTGGGCCTGGGCCTGGCTGGACCGGATGAAGCGGGACTGGAGGTCTTTGAAATAGACGTGGTCGGGGGCGTTGTCGAGCAAGGCGCACAACAGATCGTGGTCGTTGTCAAGGACCTCCCTGGTGGGCGTGGCATGCGCACCTGGTGGGGTCCGGGATGCGCCGAGCTGTTCCGTGGCGGGGGTGTTCATGGCGGCGATCTCCCATTTCAGTGGTTCATGCTTGTGGTTTAGGCTTGCGCTTCGGTCTGGTGTTTGGGCCGTGTCATACGAAAGGTGCGGCCCTGGAAAATTCATCCGCAAAAAGCACCTTACCTTGCAGTTTAACCATAAAACCAGCTTCTTTCGCAATCACAGTGGGCACAAGCAGCTATCAATTCAGTAGTACCCAAGGCAAACCAGCACACCACCCAAAACCAGCCAAACCGTTTCACCATTCTGTCATCCGGATGCCATGCCCTTGTCACTGTGGCTGCCTATTCTCAGGCGGCTATTGTGCAAATCAAAGAAAGGCTCCTCCGATGAATGCGATTACCAAGGCTGAAACGCTTGCTGTGCAAGGCCATGACAGCGAAGACTGCAACACCAGCAGCAACCCCTCACTCAACGACATCATTGATGCTCGCCTGAGCCGCCGCAGCATGTTTCGGGCTGCGTTTGGCACGGCTGGTACGGCCGTTCTGGGCACGGTTGGCCTGTCTGCCTGTGGTGGTGGTGATGATTCTCCAGCGCCCGCTCCGGCACCAGCCCCCGCACCTGCACCTGCACCGGTTGCAGCCAACCTGGGTTTTACCGCTGTTCAAAAAACGCTGGCTGATACGGTGACAATTGCCGCCGGTTACACCGCCACGCCAATTTACGCGCTGGGCGACCCGCTGGCTTCTGGCACCGCTGACTATAAAAACGACGGCACCGACACCGACTTTGACAACCGCGCCGGTGACCACCACGATGGTATGGAGTATTTTGGCCTGAACGTTACCGGCACTGGCCGTGATGCAAACAGCAGTGATCGCGGCATTCTGGTGATGAACCACGAAGCCCTGACCGACCAGTTTCTGCACGCAGGCGGCACCACTGCCAACCCGCGTCCTGTCAACGAATCAGACAAGGAAATCCCTGCGCACGGCGTGTCGCTGGTTGAAGTTCGCAAAAACTCGTCTGGCAAGTTTGAATACCAGAAGGTGTCGCCATTCAACCGCCGGATAACACCGCTGACTGAAATTGAACTCAAGGGTGTGGTGCGCGGCAATGCGCTGGTCAAGACCAAATATTCACCTTCGGGCCTGAACTGCCGCGGTACCATCAACAACTGCGGCACCGGTTACACACCGTGGGGCACATTTTTGACGGGTGAAGAAAACTGGGCTGGTTATTTCACCCGCTCTGCCACGGACGATACAGCCCGTGGTGGTGCCACCGCCAACAGCGTGATTTCACTGAACCGTTATGGCCGCCCCCAGGGTGGCACCAGCCGCCACGGCTGGGAAACCTCGGGCACTGAAGACAAATATGCACGCTGGAACATCAGCCAGATTGGCGCAGACGCCAGCAGCGACTACCGCAACGAACTCAATACCTTTGGCTATATTGTTGAAATCGACCCGTATGACAAGCTGGCTGCCATTCGCAAACGCACCACGCTGGGCCGTTTTGCGCATGAAAGCGGCGTGTTTGGCAAAGTGAGCGCCGGCAAACCGTTGGCCGTGTACATGGGTGACGATTCACGCGGTGAATACATCTACAAATATGTGTCGGCCGCGAGCTGGGATGCTGCTGACGCAACGGCCTCCAACCGCATGAACACTGGTGACAAATACCTGGACAGCGGCAAGCTGTATGTTGCCAAGTTCAGCGCTGACGGCACCGGCAACTGGATTGAACTGAGCATGTCCAACCCAAGCATTGCCGCCGCCACAAACTACAAGTTTGCCGACAACGCCGACGTGGCCATGAACAGCCGCCTGGCAGCTGACGCCGTAGGCGCAACCCGCATGGACAGGCCAGAGTGGTGCGCTGTCAACCCGATCAATGGCGAAATCTATTACACCCTGACCAACAACGCCAACCGCAAGCTGGAGCCCACTGGCTCCAGCGCATCGCAGCAGGGCCTGGACGCGGCCAATCCACGTTCATACAAGGACTCTTTTGCTGGCGGTGCGGCGGGCTCTGCCCAGAACGTGAATGGCCACATCCTGCGCATGCGTGAACTGGGCAACGAGCAGGCTGCCGTCAACTTCACCTGGGACGTCTACCTGTTTGGCGCGCAGGCTGATGCCGACCAGTCGCTGGTCAATCTGTCCAGCCTGACGAATGACCAGGACTTCTCCAGCCCGGATGGCCTGTGGTTCAGCCCCAAGACCGGCCTGCTGTTTATCCAGACCGATGACGGCGCATACACCGACGTGACCAACTGCATGATGCTGATTGGCCGCCCTGGCCAGGTTGGCGACGGCACCACGCCAACGCTGTCTTACACCAAAGCTGATGGCAGCAAGGTCGAAGTACAGACCCGTATGGGTGCCAAACCCACGTCCAGCTCGCTGCGCCGCTTTCTGGTTGGCCCGAAAGACTGCGAAATCACCGGCTGCTGCGAAACACCAGACGGCAAGACGCTGTTTGTCAACATCCAGCACCCAGGTGAAAGCATCAGCAAGGCCAATGTCGCTGACCCATCAAAATACCTGAGCCACTGGCCAGGCAATGCAGGTTATGGCGCTGGCGGCGCAATGGCCCGCCCACGCTCGGCCACAGTTGTGATTAGCAAAAATGATGGTGGCCTGATCGGCACCTGAGTTTCTGCGGAGAAAACATCAAAAGCGGACTGAATCGCTTTTGACCTTCGGCCCGAACCTTTGCTGGTTCGGGCCTTGTTTTTTATGAACGCTGGAAATCCTTTTCAGGTGCAACAAGCCGGGACAACTCCACATTCCCCACAGGCGGCCTGGTCAGCCAGGGCAGCACAAACAGCCGTTGGGCCAGCCCGCCGGTGATGCGTTTCATCTGCTTTTCTTCACCGGCCAACCGTGCGGCCAGCAGGGGGTCGCTGGTGCCTGCGGCCAGCACACTTTTGTTCAGCACCCACGCATAGGGTTCAATGCTGGCGCGGCGCAGGTCGTCTTGCAGGGCGGCCGCTTGTGAGACCGGGGTGACTTCGGGCAGGGCAACCAGGATGATTTTTGTGTACGCGGCATCCTGCAGGCGCATCAGCGGGGTGGTGAGCTTGCCTGCGCCGTGGCCTTCATATTCATGAATCATTTGCCGGTGATAGGCACCTGTGGCGTCCATCAATAGCAGGGAATGTCCGGTGGGCGCGGTGTCAAGCACGACAAAAGCGCTGCGGCCTTCGCTGACGATGCGTGAAAAGGCATGGAAAACAGCGACTTCTTCAGTACACGGAGAGCGCAGGTCTTCCAGCAGCAGGGCTTGTTCTGCCGCATTCAGGCCAGGCGATTTGCTGGCCATGATTTTATCGATGTAGCGCTGGGTTTCGACTTTGGGGTCTATGCGGTCCACCTTCAGCCCCGCCACCTCGGCGTCAAGCGTGCCAGCCAGGTGCGCGGCGGGGTCGGTAGTGCTCAGGTGCACAGTTTTGCCGCGCTGCACCAGGCCTAGCGCCAGCGCGGCGGCCACCGTGGTTTTGCCAACGCCGCCTTTGCCCATCACCATGATGAGTCCGTGCCCGGCTGCGGCCAGTTCGTCGGCCAATGCGCTCAGGTTCTGGAAATCGCCACCAAGCTGTGTTGTCTGAAGGGTTTGGGCTGGTTTTGCAGGGCCAGACGGCGGCGCGAGCAGCGCGCGCAAGGCAGGTAGACCGACCGTGTCAAACGCCCGCAACGGCACCTGGTCTTGCGGCAGGGCGCGCAAGGCGGCGGGCATGTTGTCAAGTGCCTGTTGGCCCAACTCTGCAATCGCACAGGCGACGGCGTCGGTTGGCGCGCTGGCGTGAAACACGCCATTGACGACCAGACGCTGGTTGTTCAGCCCCAGCGTGCGCAACTCGTCCGAAGTACGCGCTGCCTCGGTTATCGCGCCCTTGTCAGGCCGGGCCACCAGAATCACCGTGGTGCGCAACGGGTCGCCCAGGGCAGCAAGTGCGGCCTTGAAGCGCTCTTCCTGCATTTTCAGGCCTGAATGCGGGCCAAGGCAGGAAGCGCCCCGGTCATTGCCCGCCAGAAAACCGCTCCAGGCCTGCGGCAAACTGAGCAGGCGCAGGGTATGGCCGGTTGGGGCGGTGTCAAAAACAATATGGTCAAAGTGACCGCCGCTGCCCGACAGCAGCGATGCAAACTCGTCAAATGACGCAATCTCGGTGGTGCAGGCACCAGAGAGCTGCTCACGCACGGTGGAAAGCTCGGCCTGGCTGGCAGCAGTGCCCATCTGCGCCAGTACACGCTGGCGGTAGGACTCGGCAGCGGTGTCGGGATCAATATTGAGCACAAACAGGCCAGCGGCACCGGGAACCGGCACAGGTGTGTTGCGCAACTCGATGCCCAGCATTTCATCCAGATTGGAGGCCGCATCGGTGCTGACCAGCAGCACCTTTTTGCCAGCATCGGCCAGGCTGATGGCAGCAGCGGTAGAAAGTGATGTTTTGCCCACGCCGCCCTTGCCCGTGAAAAACAGGTG
Source organism: Pseudomonadota bacterium (assembly GCA_040384925.1). Lineage (GTDB taxonomy): Bacteria > Pseudomonadota > Gammaproteobacteria > Burkholderiales > Burkholderiaceae_C > Polaromonas. The sequence continues at coordinate 9,677 of JAZKIK010000306.1, forward strand.
GCGGGTGGCCTGGGCCAGAAAAGCGGGGACTCGCAGGGGCATATATTCCTTTTTTTGTTTTTCAGCGTACATCAGGCAGACCTTTGCCCATTTGAGCCATCTCATCCCGGCAGATAAAAAGGCAACAGTGCCACCAGTTCCAGTCGGCGTCTGTGCGCTGGGGCACCCAGGCTGGTTTTCAGCGCGCAGACTGCTATTGCTTGTTGTGCTGCAAGGCCATCAGGGCCAGGAAAGCCATCACACCCAGGCTGAGCGAAAACCAGAGCGCCGAAGCGCCAAAACGCTCAATTGCCAGGCCGAAAAAAAACGGTGCCAGCGCCTGCGCAAAACGCGCAGGCATCATCAGACGGCCCTGCCGCGCGCCGTAAGCGCCAGGCCCGAAAAACAGCAGCGGCAGGGTGCCGTTGGCAATCGTCATCACACCATTGCCTGCGCCGTGCAGGACGGTAAAGACCAGGCCTGCCGGTACACCCAGAGCCATAAAAAGCAGCGCACCGGCCGCATGGCAAAGCGAAGCGATGCGGGCCGATACCAGCGGGCTGACATTGCGCAGCAAGCCGTATTCAAGCAGCCGGCCGGCCACCTGCGCCGGGCCAACCAGTGCGGCAAAAGCCACGGCGCTGGTCAGCCCGACACCTCCCGCCTGCAGCAGGCGCGGCAGGTGCGCAGCCATGGCGGTGCTGACAAACCAGGTCACGCCAAACACAAAAGCCAGCAACCAGGCGGTGGATGCTGGCGCTGCGGGGGCTTGCTGCACTTCAGGCCGGGCCGGCGTGTCAGGCATATGTGCGGCTTGCACCTGGCCTGATGGCAGCAGCAGATTCAGCGGCAGGGCCAGCAGCAGATGAATGGCGGCCCAGCCCAGGCAGGCAGCACGCCAGCCCAGCGCAGCATTCATCCAGCTGGTCAGCGGCCAGCCAACAGTGCTGGCAAAACCGGCAATCAGGGTGATGCCGGTAATCGCAGGCCGGGCCCTGGTGCCGTAAATACGCACCAGACTTGAAAAAGCCGCCTCATAAAACCCCGCCGACATCGCCACACCCATCAACAGCCAGGCCGCGAACAGGCTGACCGGCCCTTGCGCTGCCGCCATGGCCACCAGTGCGGCTGCAAAAACCAGGTTGTTGCTGGCCAGAACGGCCCGGCCACCATGTTTGTCCACCAGCCTTCCGGCCAGCGGGCCGAGCAGGGCAGATACCACCAGCGCAGCCGAGAATGCCAGAAACACCGTTGAAACACTCAGCCCCAGGCTGACGGCCATGTCCTTGGCGACGATGGCGGGCAGGTAATAACTCGACGCATACGCCACCGTCACAGCCACGCCGAGTTTGGCGACGGTGGGGAATTGCCCGCCTGTCATGAGGGTTGGGCGTTCAGATCGAGCGCTGATTGACCCGTTTTGACAGCGCCTCGGCACTTTCGCGGCGTTCGC
>JAZKIK010000307.1:0-2826 GCA_040384925.1 Pseudomonadota bacterium
CCCATCCCGATCCGACTGCCACAGGACCGCGAGGCTTATGCAGAGCATCCCTTGGGCACATTATTGGAGCATAGCCGTTACGATCAGTCGGCTTGCCATCAACCTTGCCCGGAAAATGCCCAAATCCTTAGCCAATACGCCAACGCCTGCCGAATTTGATGACGAATTCATTGCCGGATTAAAAGACATTTTTGAAAACAGGATTGTCTTCAACAAGGTGCTGGGCCTGAAGATCACCTCGCTGAAACCCGAAAAAGTCATGGCGCGCATCGACATGCGTCACGAACTGGTCGGGCATTACAGCTATAACCGCATACATGGCGGTGTGATCAGTGCTGCGCTGGATTCCATGGCTGGACTGGCGGTAATGGCCGCGATTGGTGCGCGCCATATGGACGAAGCGCCGCTGCAGCGCCTGCACCGTTTTGCCAAGCTCGGCACGATTGACCTCAGGATTGACTACCTGCGGCCCGCCATTGGCGAGTATTTCGAGATGCAGGCCGAGGTGCTGCGGCTGGGTTCACGCGTGGCCAGCACACGCATGGAGTTTTTTGGTGCCGACGGCAAACTGCTGTCCATCGGAGCGGGTGCCTACATCGTCTCCTGACCTGGTTTTCATCTCTGCACAATCTTGCGCGGTTTGCCAAAATCATCAATCGCCACATAAGTCAGGCTGGCTTCCGTTACCTTGATGTAACGCCCCTGGTTGCTGAAACGTTCGGCATAAACCTCAACCTGCACTGTGATGGATGTATTGCCAATGCGTGTCAGGCTGGAGAAAAACGACAAAATGTCGCCGACCCGAACCGGCTGTTTGAAGATGAACTGGTTGACCGCCACTGTCGCCAGACGGCCATCGACATAACGCGCCGGCACCACCGAGCCCGCCAGATCGACCTGGGCCATGACCCAGCCGCCAAAAATGTCGCCGTTGGCATTGCAGTCGGCTGGCATGGGAATGACTTTGAGCACCAGCTCCTTGTCAGTCGGCAATTCGACCGACAGGGCGTTCAGCGGTGTATTGGTGGGGGTAAGGGGGGAGGCGTTGGAAGAACCCTGGGGTACGCTTGATTCAGTGGACATAGGCACAATCTGCTGAGAAATTAAAACAACCAGATTGATTGTCCCCTATGCGCTCCCGAGCTTCCAGCCTTGATTCATCCCACGCCATGCCAGTCGCTACAGGCTCGTCACCTGGCAGCACACCCGTACCCGTCCGCTCTGACTGGGATACCTTGAAAAGGCTTTTCCCCTATCTGTGGGACTACAAGTGGCGTGTGGTGGCCGCCCTGAGTTTTGTGCTGGCCGCCAAACTGGGCAATGTGGGTGTGCCAATCCTGCTTAAAAACCTGGTCGATACCATGAGCATCAAACCTGGCAATGTGCAGGCCGTGCTGGTGGTGCCGGCGGCCCTGCTGCTGGCTTACGGTTTGCTGCGGCTTTCAACCTCGCTGTTCACCGAACTGCGCGAACTGGTGTTTGCCAAGGCCACCGAAGGCGCGGCACGCAAGATTTCGCTTGAAGTGTTCCGCCATCTGCATGCACTGAGCCTGCGTTTTCACCTTGAACGCCAGACTGGCGGCATGACGCGTGACATTGAACGCGGCACACGCGGTGTGCATTCGCTGATTTCGTATTCGCTTTACAGCATCATCCCGACGCTGTTTGAGGTTGGCCTGGTGCTGAGCATTCTGGCTGTCAAGTTCGACATCTGGTTTGCCTGGATCACACTGATCGCACTGGTTTTGTACATCACCTTTACCGTGACGGTGACGGAGTGGCGCACCAAATTCCGCAAGGAAATGAACGCGCTGGACTCCAACGCCCACAGCCGTGCGATTGATTCACTGCTTAATTACGAAACCGTCAAATACTTCAACAACGAAAATTTTGAAGCCTCGCGTTACGATGAAAGCCTGCAAAGCTACCGGCGTGCCGCCATCAAAAGCCAGACCACACTGAGCCTGCTCAACACTGGTCAGCAGCTGATCATTGCCGTTGGCCTGGTTGCCATGCTGTGGCGCGCCACCCAGGGCGTGGTTGATGGCCGCATGACCCTGGGTGACCTGGTCATGGTCAATGCCTTCATGATCCAGCTCTACATTCCGCTGGGTTTTTTGGGTGTGATTTACCGTGAAATCAAACAAAGCCTGACTGATCTGGAAAAGATGTTCACGCTGATGGAAAAAGAGCGTGAGATTGCTGATGAAGCGGGTGCCTTGCCACTGGTTTTTCTTCCTGCTGCACTTGAAGGGGCGGGCTACATTGACTCTAGCGTCCGTTTCGAAAACGTCAGTTTTGCCTACGACCCGGCTCGACCCATTCTGAAAAACCTCAGCTTTGAAATCCCCTCCGGCAAAACCGTGGCTGTGGTGGGTTCCTCCGGCGCAGGCAAATCCACACTGGCGCGACTGCTGTACCGTTTTTACGACGTGCAGCAAGGCCATATCAGCATTGCGGGGCAGGATATCAAAAAGGTCACCCAGGCCAGTGTGCGCCAGGCCATAGGCATAGTCCCGCAAGACACGGTGCTGTTCAACGACACAGTTGAATACAACATCGCCTATGGCAAACCCGGCGCCAGCCGTGAGGAGGTTGAAGCGGCGGCCAAAGCAGCACGCATCCATGACTTCATCACATCCACGCCGCTGGGCTACAAAACCATGGTTGGTGAGCGCGGCCTCAAGTTGTCAGGGGGTGAAAAACAGCGTGTAGCGATTGCGCGCACCTTGCTGAAAAACCCGCCAGTGGTGATTTTTGACGAGGCTACCTCGGCACTTGACTCTGCCAATGAGCGCGCCATTCAGGCCGAACTGCGCACCGCCG
>JAZKIK010000308.1:0-5311 GCA_040384925.1 Pseudomonadota bacterium
CACCAGAACCAAGCTGGCGCACCAGCGGTGCCAGCAGCACGGCAGCGGCCTTGTGCAGGCGGGTGGCGCGCAGCATGTTGTCAAGCAGTTTGCCAACATCCCCTTCAAACGGGTTGAATGCCGGGTTGTGCAGGGCTGCAACTGGCGCTTCGATCAATACCAGCCAGCGTGCACCGCTGTCTTTGGGGCCGCTGTCGGCATAAAGTAGCTGCGCCTGGCCCAGTTGCCAGCTGGCCTCGCCAGTGGCGGCGGCCTGGGGCTGTGGCTCTGAAACAGCGGCCGGAGTCAGCTGTGGGCGTGTCGCGCGGGCTGGCGCAGGGGCAGAGGCCGGCTCAGGCTCGTTTCTGGATTCAAGATGAGGTGTTGCGCTGGCGTCACGGGCATCAGCAGCTACTGAATTTGCAGCAATGGACACCTGCTGCGGCATCTCGTGCGCTACTTCGGCAGGCAGCTCAGGCACAGCAGCCACAGGCGCATGCACCGGCAGCCAGACACGTATGCCCATCTCGCGCAGCATGGCGCGCTGGCGTTTGTCGAGTTGCAGGCCAGATGACGCGGGCAAGGCATCAGCAGGCGAATCGGTCAGCACACTTGAATCAGTCATGGCACTCAATCACAGGGCAAAACTCATGACCAGCGCGTCTTCACGTTTGTACACGCCGGCCGCGCTGGACGGGTAGTAATTACGGCGCACACCCACATGGCGAAAGCCGTAGTGTTCATAAACCGTTTTGGCCTGCGTGTTGCTGATGCGCACTTCCAGCCACAACCACTGGGCCGACTCGCCGCGCGCCCAGATGGCCAGCGCGTCCAGCAGCACCCGGCCCCAGCCCTGGCGCTGGTGTTCAGGTGCAACAGTGATGTTGAGCAGATGCACTTCGTCCACACCTTTCATGGCCACAAAATAGCCTATCAGGGCGGCGTCCGCACCGCTGCCACCCGTCAGCAGCCGGGCCTGGTAACCCGAATTGAGTGAATCGGTGAAGTTGCCGCGTGTCCACGGATGCTGGTAGGCCAGCTTTTCCACACCCACCACGGCGTCCAGCCAGGCGGGTGTCATGGCCTCGAACTGGGCCTCCAGGGGTTTTAAAACGGCGTTCATAAAAAGCGCTTGTGGATGCCCATCATTAAGCTTGATCAATCAGTGACTGCGCGGCCCGCTCTTTTTCGGCCTTGGCCAAAGCCCGCTCTTCAGTAGTAAACGCTACTTTATCGCGTACATAAAGTGGCAGCGCCTGACTGGCAGCCACACACTGACCAGCGGCAGCCAGCTGTGGTGCCAGCCGCAAAAGCGCGGTGGCCGTAGGCAGTGCATGGACCTGCTCAAAACGCGAAAGCGCCGTTGGCAGCCTGCCGGCATAGACTTCAAACACATTGCCGGCCAGCAGCTCGCCATCATTGTCCAACACCATGTTTTCAGGCCGGATCAGCTCGCAGCGTTTGACCTGGCGGCACATGCCGCCACTGAATTCATAAGCCTGAACATACATTTCGTCCATGCGCGCATCCAGCATGGCAGTCACGCGCAGGCAGTCAACAGCCTCGCCATGCAGCTGGAACCGGGCTTCTTCAGCCACAGCCATCAGGGTATCGACCGGCAAGACCTCAACACCCCGGCCCGCATCCGCACCAAAAGCCAGGCCCTGCGCCACGGCACAGGCGGTGCGCAAGCCAGTAAACGAACCCGGCCCACGTCCAAACACAATCGCCCGCAGATCCCCCAGCACCAGGCCAGACTCGGCCAGCAAGGCCATGATGGCCGGAATCAGCGTGCCGGACGCCTGCGCGCCGCCGGGGCCGCTGTGCTGCCAGATGCGCACGCCGTCGGTCAGCGCAATCGACATCTGGTCGGTACTGGTGTCAAAAGCGAGGAATTTCAGGTTTTCAGACATCAAATCGGGTTATTGCGCCCGTCCGGCGGGCATGGGTGGCTGTCAAATCAACGCGGGCCGATCAGGCCAGACAAGCTGTGATTATCCGGCCTGCCAGCGTCAACAGGCTGGCTGCAGCTTGATCACCCGCCATGGGCCGCAACTGCCAGTTGTTCCGGCACAGGTATTTACCCGCGCAAATTCACAAACCATATGCCTTACATCACAAGCTTTCATTAGGCCTGCGGAGACGCGGCCGATACGATTTATGACGTGATTGACGAAGATGCGCTGCTGTAGCGGCCGTGGTCTCCGGCAAAAAACTGAACAGACTCAGGCAAGCGTCACCAAGCGGCGGTGTTTCGGAATTTGCAGTCACTCACAAACATTTCAAAAATATAAGGAGACAACGATGACAGAAAAACTGAAGCAGATGGCTGCGGCGATTGCGCTGGCCTGCAGCGTGGGCACCGTGCAGGCGCAGACGCCGGGCGTGACAATCTACGGCGTAGTCGATACCGGCCTGGAGTACCTGACCAGGGTTGACGCCGCAGGCAACTCGCAGACGCGTGTGCCCAGCCTCACCGGCCTGGTGCCGTCCCGCCTAGGCTTTCGCGGAAGCGAAGACCTTGGGGGTGGCCTGAACGCCGTGTTCACCCTCGAAAGCGGCATTCTTGTCGACAGCGGCGCACTTGGGCAGGGTGGGCGCCTGTTTGGCCGGCAGGCTTTTGTTGGACTGTCCTCGCGCGAATTCGGCACGCTTGCTCTCGGGCGCATGTACACCATGACCACATTCGCCTTGCAGACAGACACCATGGGCCCGGCCATCTACGCCCTGGCTTCACTTGACTCCTACCTGGCAAATGCGCGTGTTGACAATGCCCTGGGGTACCTTGGCCGCTTCGGTGGCCTGACCCTGGGCGCCACTTACAGCCTGGGCCGCGACACAGCCGGTGTGCCGGGTGTGCCCAACCCCGGAGCGACCCTGTGCCCCGGCGAATCCGCCACCGACAGCAAGGCATGCAGGCAGTGGTCGGCGCTGCTCAAGTACGACAGCAGCAGCTGGGGTGTGGCCACAAGCCATGACCAACTGTCGGGCGGCCCTGGCGAAACCCTGGGGCTGGTCAGCAGCAGCTTCAGGGACAAGCGCACCATCGCCAACGGCTGGATCAGGTTTGGCGATCTGCGGGTCAACGCAGGTGTTGTCCATCGCCACCGCAACACGGCGACCGATCTCAAGTCCAATCTGTGGTTCGTGGGCGCTTCTTACCCGCTCATGCCACGCCTGGCCCTGGCGGCAGAATTCCACCGCCTGGACATGAAGGGCAGCAACAACGACACCGATCTTCTGGTTCTTCGAGGTGTCTACGAATTGTCAAAGCGTACATCGGTTTACGCAATGCTGGGCATAGCGAAGAATTCCGGTACAGCCGCACGGTCTGTGAGCTCGGGCGCAACAGTGGGTGCCGGCATGAACCAGACCGGCGTGATGGCCGGCATCAGCCACAGCTTCTGAGCACCAGTTGTCAACCCAGGCAATTTTCAGAAAATCAAGGAGACAAGACATGTACATACAACATCGCCAACATCGGGATATTTCCCGTCGCGAACTGCTGCAGTTCGCAGGCTTTTCTGCTGCCCTGGCCGGCCTGCCTGCCGCCATGGCACAAAACGACACCAGCATGGATCTGGCGAAAATCATCACCGGCTCTCCGGCCGGTACCCTGATGGACCTGTTTGCCCGCCGGATAGCGGACGCCATCCAGCCGTCCTATGCGCGCAACATCATTGTCGAGAACCGTGTCGGTGCGGCAGGGCAGATATCGATTGCCGCCGTCAAGAACGCAGCGCCCGACGGCACCAGCATTCTTGCCACAGCATCGCCGCTGATGTACCTCTACCCCTATACCTACCGCAAGCTGCCCTACGACCCGGTGGCCGACTTCATTCCGGTGGCGCTGGGAGCACTGTTTGATGTGGCGTTTGCGGTAGGGCTTGCGGTTCCCGCCAGCGTGCGGAACATGCCGGAGTTTTTTGCCTGGTGCAAGGCCAACCCCACGATGGCCAACTTCGGCTCGCCTGCATCCGCCTCGACCCTGCACTTCGTCGGCAGCATGGCGGCACGCGCTGCAGGTGTGGAACTCATGCATGTACCGTTTCGCGGCACCGCACCCGCCATCCTGGACATGGTTGGCGGCCAGATTGCCGCAGTGTGCGCACCGGTGGGTGATTTCATGCCATTCCTGGACGGCGGCAAGTGCCGCCTGCTGGCAACCACAGGTGAAAAGCGCAGCCGTTTTGCACCAACCGTGCCAACCTTTCTGGAGCAGGGCTACCGCGACATCGTGATCAACGACTGGTTTGGCTTCTTTGTCGCCGCAAAAACACCGGCCCCACTGGTGCAACGCCTCAATACTGCCATCAAGGCGGCGCTGGACACCCCCGCCGTCATCAAGACCCTGCAAGACCGTGGCCTGGAGCCGCGCTGGTCCACCTCTGCCGAGCTGGCAACGCGCCTGAAGCAGGACATGGACAAGTGGAAGCCCATCGCGCGCTCTTTCAATTTCAACGCAGACAGCTGAGCATTTTTCGCCGCGGCAAGGGGCTGGCACAGTCCCGCACTGTGCCAGTTCAATGAAACCCAAAGGACAATGAAGTGACAGAAGAAAAAGACGTCATGATCACCATGCGTGACGGCGTACAGATTGCCACGCGCATTTACCGGCCTGATGGCGCGGGGCCCTTCCCGGTGCTGTATGCGGCATCACCTTACCGCTATGACAACAACGAGCTGCCAGCCACGCCGCAGTTTCTGTGGCGCGAGACCGGCCCCATCGAATGGTATGTGGAGCAGGGTTATGCCTATGTGCATGCCGATGTGCGCGGCACCGGCATGTCGGGCGGCGAATTTGGCCTGTTCGATGCAGCAGAGCAGAAAGACCACTACGAAATCATCGAATGGATTGCCGCACAAACCTGGAGCAATGGCAGGGTGGGCGGCATAGGCCAGTCCTACTACGCGATGTCGCAATGGCATATGGGCATACAGAACCCGCCGCACCTGAGCTGCATTGCACCTTATGACGGCATGCTGGACTTCTACCGCTTCTTTGGCACCCTCAACGGCATCGAGTCCGACTGGTTTGGCATCTGGTTCAACGCCAATGTGCGCGTTGCCAACCGTTTTCCGGCCAACGGCAGCAGGCGGCGGGAACTGCCGCATGACATGAGCCACGTGGTCAGCCAGCACCCGCTCAATGACGGCTTCTGGAAGGAGCGCTCGGCGCTGCACCGCGTGCAGGACATCAGGGTGCCGGTGTTTTCAATTGGCGTCTGGGCCAAGCAGGATCTGCATCTTGAAGGCAACATCCTGGCAAAACGGCTTTTGGGCGACAACTGCAAGCTGATGATCAGCGGCGCGCCAACGCCTTTTCATGCTG
>JAZKIK010000309.1:0-2042 GCA_040384925.1 Pseudomonadota bacterium
CGTACTGCAGCGTTGCAACTTGGTATATTTGGCGCTCGCTTGATCCGCTGCCGGTTGTTGACACTGAAGCAAAATAGGCACATTCCGGGTAGCTTAAAAAACCTTAAATCCCGTTTCCAGAAGCTTTGAGGAGCAGTACATGGCCAAAAAGACTTTTCTTGATTTCGAGCACCCGATTGCGGAGCTTGAAGGAAAAATTGAAGAACTGCGTTACGTGCAGACCGAATCTGCCGTTGATATTTCAGAAGAAATTGACCAGCTCGCAAAAAAGAGCCAGCAGCTCACCAAGGATATCTACAGTGACCTGACCCCCTGGCAGATCACAAAAATTGCCCGTCACCCCGAGCGGCCCTACACGCTGGACTACATCCGCAACATCTTTACAGACTTTGTCGAGCTGCACGGTGACCGGCATTTTTCGGACGATTTGTCGATTGTGGGCGGTCTGGCCCGTTTTAACGGCACTGCCTGCATGGTGCTGGGCCAGCAAAAAGGGCGCGACACCAAGGAGCGCGGCTTGCGCAACTTCGGCATGAGCAAACCCGAGGGTTACCGCAAGGCGCTGCGCCTGATGAAAACCGCAGAAAAGTTCAAGCTGCCAGTGTTCACGTTTGTGGATACTCCTGGCGCTTATCCCGGAATTGACGCCGAAGAGCGCGGCCAGTCCGAAGCCATTGGCCGTAACATTTTTGAAATGGCCCAGCTCGAAGTGCCCATCATCACCACCATCATTGGTGAGGGCGGCTCCGGTGGCGCGCTGGCCATTTCGGTGGGCGACCAGGTCGTGATGCTGCAATACTCGATTTATTCAGTCATCAGCCCCGAAGGTTGTGCCTCCATCCTCTGGAAAACCTCTGAAAAGGCAGAAATTGCAGCCGAAGCACTGGGCATTACCGCCCACAGGCTCAAGGCGCTGGGCCTGATTGACAAGATCGTCAACGAACCCGTGGGTGGTGCGCACCGCGACCACAAACAGATGGCCGCTTTCCTCAAACGTGCGTTGAATGACGCTTTCAGGCAGGTCAGCGACCTCAGTGTGAAAGAGCTGCTTGATCGCCGGTATGACCGCCTGCAGAGTTATGGGCGCTTCACGGACACCAAAGCTGAGGTCAAGTAATCTTTTTTCGGGTTTGACTCGGCACCCGGCATGAGTACGGTCAACCCGGCGCTGACTGCGCTGGCCTTGCCAATTTTCAGCACACTCGATCTTCCTCTGGCTGTGGCCTACAGCGGTGGTGCCGATTCCACTGCCTTGCTGCTGGCCGCCGCCCAACGCTGGCCTGGCCAGGTTCAGGCCATCCACATTCACCACGGTCTTCAAGCTGCCGCAGACGACTTTGTGCGTGTGTGTGAGACGGTTTGCGCCAGTATGGATGTGCCTTTGCATGTGCTGCATGTGGATGCGTTCAATCGGTCTGGCGAAAGCCCTGAAGATGCGGCCCGGCGTGCGCGCTACAAGGCACTGGCGGACGCGGCTGTCGCGCATGGATTAAAGGGCGTTTTGCTGGGTCAGCATGCCGACGATCAGGTTGAAACCCTGTTGCTGGCCTTGAGCCGCGGTGCAGGTCTGCCCGGTCTTTCAGCCATGTCAGCCCGGTTTGAGCGCGGTGGCGTGATGTTTTTCCGGCCCATGCTGCAAACCCCCGCAGCCGCTTTGCGCAACTGGCTGGTGCAGCAGTCCATTGCATTTGTTGAGGACCCCAGCAATACCGACGAGCGTTACACCCGCAACCGCATCCGGGCGCGTTTGCTGCCGGTGCTGGCCGAGGCTTTTCCCCAGTTCAGGCAAACCTTTGCACGCAGCGCACGGCATGCCGCCCAGGCCCAGCAGGTACTGCTTGAAGTGGCGCAGCAAGACCTCGAATCAACTGGCCTGCCGCCAGGTATCAAGGGCTTGCAGGCTTTATCAAAAGCCCGTCAGGCCAATCTGCTGCGGCATTGGCTGCTGACAGTGCATCAGGCCACACCCAGCGCCGCACAGATGGATCAGTTACAGGCACAGATAACGGCGTGTGTAACCCGTGGCCACCGGATTCACCTGA
>JAZKIK010000310.1:0-3904 GCA_040384925.1 Pseudomonadota bacterium
CCAGCGATTTTTCATCATGGCTGACGATGGCCGGAAAACCGGCCGAATCGGCCGCCTCCACATGCCTGAAAACCTGCTGCGCGTAGTTGAACTGGGCACCCGGAAACCAGCTGGCACCCGGCATGCGCCTTTCAGCCAGCACCGCGCTGTGCGGCGTCGGCGACTGCAAGTCAAAATAGTCCCAGACGCTTTGCCAGAAGGCGTCCAGATCAGTCACAGACCAGTGGCGCAATGCCTCGTAGTCATCAAACTGCAGGCCGTGCGTGGATTGCAGCCAGTCCTGGTAAAGCCGGATATGGGGTATGTAGGGGGGATGATGGGGCGCGCTCATTGTTTGAGCTTACCCGTGACGGCTGGACGATGGCGTCCGGGATTGCCCTCTGGCCAGGCTGCCGCGAAAAATCAAACCCACCTTCAGGGCCGGTCACTGGGGCTGCCAGCGATTCGGGTTTCTTTTCAAGCTTGTCAGCCCAGTCTCCTGCTTATGGTTTTATTCAACAAGGCCAAATTCTATTGCGAAGCCGTGATGCCTCCGTCCAGATAAAGCACCTGGCCGGTGGCAAAAGCGCCTGCCGGTGCGGCAAAAAACACGGCAGCGCCGGCCACGTCCTGCGGGTCAGCCACGCGGCCCAGCGGAATGCGCTCCAGTACCTGCTGGCGCGTCTGCGGGTTGGTCAGCCAGTGGCGGGCCATTTCTGTCTGCACCACCGTGGGTCCAATGCCGTTGACCGTGATGCCGTGCGGAGCCAGCTCGCTCGCATGCTGGCGAATCAGCATGACCAGGCCACCCTTGCTGCTGCAATAGGCCGAGTAACCCCGGCCACGCATGCCCAACTGGGCCCGCACCGACAATAGATGCACCTGGGCACCGCCCCGGCCACCGGCAATCTGATGCCGTGCCACGGCCTGCGCCAGAAACATCGCCGATTTGAGGTTGACCTGCAACACCTCGTCAAAAGCTTCCTCGGTCACCTCCAGCAGCGCCTGCTCGCGCTGCATGCCAACGCAGTTGATCAGAATGTCCAGCCGCCCGAAATGCGCCGCCACTGCATCGACCGAGGCCTGCATCTGTGTGACAGAGTGGGCGTCCATGGCCAGCCCAAAAGCCTCATGGCCGGCTGCGCGCAAGTCGGCGGCGAGTTGGTCGGCCTTGTCTGCGTCACGGCCAGACACGGCAACCCGAGCACCCGCCATGGCCAGCGCCCAGGCAATGGCTTCGCCAATACCGCCGTAACCACCGGGCACGTAAGCGACCTTGCCGCGCAGGTCAAACAGCCCTGACAGGGCCTGGCTGAAATCGATTTTGGGAGTGATGTTGGTCATGGCAGATCCTGTCAGTCCATCAGCAGGCCGCCGTTGATGTCGATGATCTCGCCCGTGATAAAACCAGACAGCGGCGAGGCCAGAAAACGCACCACATGGGCAAATTCCTCGGGTTCACAAAAACGCCCGACGGGAATGTCCCTCAGCAGCTTTTGCCGCTGGTCTTCATTGAGCTGCTCGGTGATCATGGGTGTCTTGACATAGGCCGGCGCAATCGCATTGGCCGTCACGCCAAACGAAGCCAGCTCCCTGGCCAGTGAAAAGGTCAGCGCGCTCATCGCACCTTTTGACACCGAGTAGGCCGTGCCAGCCGTCAGGCCACCGGTTTTGGCCGCCAGCGAACTGGTATTGATGATGCGGCCCCAGCGCCTAGCCTTCATCGCAGGCACCACCTGCTGCGCCAGAAAAAAGGCACCATCCAGATTGGCACCCATCACACGCTGCCATTCAGCTGCATCAGTGGCCTCGATCTTGTTGTTGGACAAAATGCCTGCGTTGTTGACCAGAATATCCACCGGCCCCAGTGCCTGGGCAATTCGCTTGTGGCCAGCCTGCACCGCAGCAAAGTCACTGATGTCAAACGAAAAGGGCAGGGCACCACCACCCAGCTCGGCAGCCAGTTCGCAGTTGCGCTTTTCATTGAAGTCCACCATCGCAAGCCTGCAGCCATCCTCAAGCAGCACCCGTGCAACAGCCAGACCCATGGTGCCAGCCGCACCCGTGACCAGCGCAACCCTGTTTTCAAGCGGTTTCATTCAATTCTTCCCAAATCAATGAATCAGTCATTAGTCAATCTTTTCAAGAACACAGCAGAACCGGCTTTGCCGGGCTGCCAGTGTTGCCCCCAGAGGGGGGATCCGGCTACACGAAGTGAGCCGAGACAGGGGGGAACTTAACTATCCAGTACGCTTTTCTTGCCAAACAAACCTCGTGAACGAAAGGTCACTACGGCAATAAAAAGCAGATACATAGACATCAACGACCATTCGGAAGCATAGGAACCCGTCAGCGCCACCACCATGCCCACCATCAGGCCGGCAATCACCGCGCCCCAGAGTGAACCCACACCGCCGAGCACGATGATCAGAAAAGCCGGTACCACCGCATCCACCCCAACCTGCGGCCTGATGCCCCAGATGGGTGCCATCACCACACCGGCAATCGCCGCCAGCGCCACGCCCAGGCCAAACACAAAAAGCCGCAGACGTGACAGGTTGATGCCCAGGGCGCGCACCATTTCACTGTCGTGGGCACCGGCCTTGATGATGGCACCATAAGGTGTTTTTTGCAGAAACAGCCAGAGCATGAAAATCATCAGGATGGCAAAGCCGCTGGCAAAAAATCGGTATTTTGAATACACCAGATCACCCAGCAAAAACGCACCCGAAATGGCTTGCGGCAGCATCAGTTGCTTCTCGTTGGAGCCCCAGATCAGGCGTATGCCTTCCTCAATCACCAGGGCTGCGCCAAATGTCAGCAGCAGGCCATAAAGCGGGTCGCGCCCATAGGTGCGGCGCATGCACAACTCCAGCAGCATGCCAGACAGGCCGACCAATACAGGTGCCAGCGCCAGCGCCAACAGATAACGGGTTTCGATGCTGAAAGCCATGTACCAGGCCTGCAGCTCTGGAAACATGCCCAACTGCGGTGTGACGATAAACAGGGCAAAGTACATGCCCAGCGCAAACAGCGAGCCGTGCGCCAGGTTGATGGTTTCCATCACACCCACAATCAGCATGAAACCCAGGGCAATCAGGGCAAACAGCAAGCCCAGAGACACACCGTTGACGATATGCGGAAGAAGTTGAAAGATGAAGTCCATGATGGTGTGTCTCTGATGACTAGACTTCGTAGCTGGGCGTCGCCTCGTAGGTTTCGAGCTTGCAGGCACCCAGCGAGTCCTTGTCCTGCACATCTTTGGGGTCGGCCTGCGTGAGGATCCTGAAGATGTCGTCTTTTTCGGCAGGCGCGTCGTTGTAGCTTGCCATGTAGATGGTCTGCTGGCACTGGTGGGTCACCGGGTCCATCCAGGCGTCGTAATGCTGCAGGCGGTCAGCTGCCGTCATCTTGCGGCCTTCAAGCTTTTTGATGATGGCGATGTTGTTGGTCGTGCCCGCTTCTTCCACGCAGCGCAGCAGTTCACGGGTCGCCATATAGCTGTTGTGAAACACATTGCCCGGCACGCGTATGGCCATGCCCGGAAACTGCTTCTGGTAGGCCGCCACAAACTCCCTGACGCCTGGCAGATTCAGGCGCCAGTACCAGGTCGTGCCAAAAACACCAAAGATCGACTCCGGGCCCAGGCCATACACATCAGGCCAGTCCTGCTGGTTGTTGATCCAGGCCATGGACTGGTTCATCTTCAACTGCACCACCTGCTGGCGCAGCGCCTTGATGTCATCACCGCCCACGGCAGTGGCCACCACATTGGGTTTGAGCTGCTGCAGCTTGAGCAGGTAGGACGAAAAATCGCGTGTGTTCTGCGGCACCAGCAACTCTTCAACAATCTTGCCGCCGTTGGCTTCAACAATACCGCGCGTTGCTTTGGACGTGGTGTGGCCCCACACATAGTCGTTGGTCA
>JAZKIK010000311.1:0-9620 GCA_040384925.1 Pseudomonadota bacterium
CAGCCCAGGAAAACGATGGCCTTGTTGCTGCGGGCGGCGCGCTGCACCTCTGCCAGCATGCCGGCCTCGCTGGATTCGACCATCTTGAAGTTTTTCAGGCCGAACTCGTTCTTGTCGATCATGCCCTTGATCAGGGCATTGCCATCATTGCCGGGCTCGATGCCGTAGAGCTTGCCGTCAAGTTCTTTCTGGAACTTTGCAATGTCGGCAAAGGTTTTCAGGCCCTTGTCATACAAAGAGGCGGGTACGGCCAGGGTGTACTTGGCACCGACCAGGTTGGGCTGCTCCAGCACCTTGATCTGACCGGCCTTGATGAAGGGCTCAATGATGGGCGTCATGCTGGGGTTCCAGTAGCCCAGGAAGACGTCGATCTGTTTGGACTTGATGCCGGCAAATGTGATGGGCACCGATGCGATGGTCACCGTGGGTTTGTAGCCCAGCCCTTCGAGCACCACGGACGCCAGGCCGGTGGTGGCTGCGATGTCGCTCCAGCCCACATCGGCAAAGCGCACCGCTTGACAGCTGGCGGGTTCGGCAGCGTGTGCTGCCGGGACACAAAAGGAACCAAGCGCGCAGGCCAGGCTGAGTAAAGCAGGTTTCAGTTTCATGAGCAGATCCTTGAAGTGGGGAATGTTGCACCGGGCGATGACACCCTGCACTTTTACAGGTTGACGTCCACGAACTTGGTCAGGAACGACGCGAAGTTGTCCAATGGCGGCGTTACAGCCGTGAAAGCAGGAAGTAATGGTCAAATAGCACCCTTACGCTTATGTAGCGGTCATGGATAGCTATTCGTTTGATAGCGTTTGCTTTTGAGACCTATTTGCGAAGCGCTGCGGCCCTGTGTCCAGGACCCATACAGCAAGGCGCCTATCAGGCAACCTGTAACACGGGAGCCGGGTTTGTCTGCCATGCCGGTGCAGGCCTGGGGGTGCGCGCTCTGGCGGCTGGTCTGGCCGCTGTTGCGTGGCGGCGACGTTCTTCGCTGGGTGAGTGGCCAAACAGGCTGCGGTAAGCCTTGCAGAAATGCGACGACGACTGAAAGCCGCAGGCCACAGTGACCTGCATGATGGGCATGCTGCTGTGGGTCAGCAGCTCTTGGGCGCGACGCAGGCGCAGGTTCATGTAGTACTGCGCCGGGTTCATGCTGAAGTAGCGGTGGAAAAGGCGCTCCAGCTGACGCAGCGACAGGGCAATCGCATTCGCCAGCTCGGCCAGCGGCAGCGGCTCTTCGATGTTGGCGGCCATGATTTCAGCGGCCTCGGTCAGATGCTGGTAGCCGGGGCCTATACATTCCGGCTGCGGGATGCGCTGGCGGTCGCTGCTGGCACGCAGCCGCTCGACGATGAATTGTTCCGAGATGGCCATTACCAGTTTGGTGCCGAACCGGGCACGTATCAGGTGCAGCATGAGGTGTAGCGGCGCGGTGCCGCCCGAGCAGGTGATGCGGTCGCGGTCGAGGATAAAAACTTCGGTGGAAAACTTCACCTTGGGGAATTCCTCGCTGATGGCAGCGAGGTTTTCCCAGTGAATGGCGCATCGGTAGCCATCCAGCAGCCCGGCACTGGCCAGGGCAAAAGAGCCGGTACACAGGGCACCAATAGTTGTTCCGGTGGCGGCGCACTGGCGCAGCAGCTGGCGCACGGCGTCGCTGGAGCTGTTGCGGATGTTGATGCCACCGCATACAAACACCATGTCGCAGCCGGCCAGACCGGCAACATCGCCGGTGGACGTCACGGCCAGGCCGTTGCTGGCAACCGCAGCAGCCTGGTCCAGGCTGACGACCGTCCAGCGGTACAGCGTCTGCCGGCTGATGTAGTTGGCCATGCGCAGTGTTTCCACGGCATTGGCAAAGGCGATCATCGAGTAGTCGGGCAGCAGGATGAAGCCGATATGGGACGTGCCCGCCTTGTCGCTGGCGTCGTTCGCACCATACGCACCAAAGGTCATGGCCGGGGCAAGGGCCGCAGCCGGGGTTGAGGCAAGTGGGGTGCGTGTCACGTGGGCGCTCCTAAATCGGCTTTTTTTAGCTTTCTCGACTCTTGCGCGCCAGACCGAAACTTTCGGTCAGGCGATCCAGAATGATAGCCAGCAACACAACGGCCAGACCACTCTCAAACCCTAGCCCGATGTCCAGGCGCTGGATGCTGGCCAGCACATCGTTGCCCAGGCCACCGGCCCCGACCATGGACGCAATGATGACCATGGACAGCGCCATCATGATGGTCTGGTTGACGCCGGCCATGATGGTTGGCATGGCAATCGGCAGTTGCACCTTGAACAGCAACTGGGTAGAGGTGCAGCCAAAGGCGTTGCCAGCTTCCACTTGTTCGGAGCTGACCTGGCGGATGCCCAGGCTGGTCAGGCGCACGACGGGCGGCATGGCAAAGATCACGGTTGCAATCGTGCCCGGCACACGACCCAGACCAAACAGCATGGCTGCAGGGATCAGGTAAACAAAAGCGGGCATGGTTTGCATGAAGTCGAGTACGGGCCGCACACTGGCGTTGATGTGGTTGTTGCGGGCACACCAGATGCCCAGCGGAATTCCAAAAATCAGGCTGATGATGGTGGCTGACAGCGTCAGCGCCAGGGTCACCATGGTTTGCGGCCAAAAGCCGGTCACCACAATCAGCATCAGGGACATAGCAACAAACAGGCCAAAACCCCAGCTCAGACGGCGAATCCCGACCACGGTGGCGACCGGAATCCAGACCCAGAAAGGAATGGCCAGCATGCCTTGCTCAATGGACTGGGCAAATCCCTCGACCACCACGCCGACCGAGTCAAATACGGTGGCACCGTTGTCCAGCAGGCTCTTGACCCCCGCATTGACCCACTTCCCCAGAGGCAGCATGTTGCGGGAGGCATCGGTGACTTGAGTAAGCAGATCAGACATGGCGACCTTCCTGAGAAATTTTGGCGAGCAGGCTGCGGGCAGAAATACAGCCCAGACACTGGTCCGTGGTATCGAACACACCGATGGGCTGGTCGATGCCCAGCACGATCTTCATGGCCTCGGGCAGGGTGGTGGAAGAGAGCAGGCGCGGACCGCCTTTGTAGGAGTGGCCATTGAGCACGGGATCCAGCAGGTCGGCGGCGGTGAGATAACGCGAGGTGTCCACACCTTCGAAGAAACGGCGCACATAGTCATTGGCGGGCTGGGTGATGATCTGGTGCGCCGTGCCTTCCTGCACCAGGTTGCCGCCTTCCATGATCGCAATGCGGGTACCAATACGCAGGGCTTCCTCCAGGTCGTGCGAGACAAACAGCACCGTGCGCTGCTGTTCTTTCTGCAGTTCCAGCATCAGGCCCTGCATTTCAACGCGTTTGAGTGGATCAAGGGCAGAAAAGGCTTCATCCATCAGCAGGATGTCAGGGTCCACGGCCAGGGCGCGGGCCAGACCTACCCGCTGCTGCATGCCGCCCGACAGTTGGGACGGGTATTTGGCTGCATAGGTTTGCAGGCCGACCTGGCGTAACACCTCCATGGCGCGTTCTTCTCGTGGCTTGCGCGCTGTTCCCGCCATTTCGAGGCCGAAAGCGGCGTTATCCAGCACGTTGCGGTGCGGCATGAGTGCAAAAGACTGGAACACCATGGCCACCCGCTTGCGCCGCCACTTGACCAGTTCGGGCTGCGGCAGCGTGGCAATGTCCTGGCCATCGATGTTGATCGAGCCGGACGATGGTTCTACCAAACGGTTGATCAGGCGGATCAGCGTTGATTTGCCAGAGCCTGACAAACCCATCAGCACATATATCTCGCCGGCCGCCACATCGAAGCTGACCTTGTTGACTCCGACCACATGGCCGGTTTTGGCAAATACCTCGTCCTTGGTACGGCCTTCGCCCAGCATTTTGAGTGCGGGATCGATATTGCTGCCAAATATCTTGTAAAGATTTCTGACGCTGATCTTGGGGTTTGACATCGCAGGGTCTCCGGAAATATTCATCGCAGCTTAATACTGCGATATGTTTTTATAAGCAAACGACATGCCATCAATAAAATGCTAAATATTTATGGGAATTGCTTTCTTGAGGGCGCAGTTTTCCATTTTTCAGGATATTGCACCAATATGGTTTGAATATTATGTGTGGACAGGTTGTGAGATATGGTATGCGGTATCTTGAAGATGCGTATGCACTCTTATCGGTCGAGAGAAATGTCGCTCAAGGGTTTGCTGCAGCAAGGCAGTATCCAGCCCTGGTCAATTTCCCGCTGCCGAATGCCGCCCGCGTGTTTCATTTCAAGCTGACCAGATAATTTTTTGGTCTTGCAGGTGCCACAGGCACCCCCGCTGCAGGAGTATGGAAGCCGCAATCCGGCGGCAGCCGCAGCCTGTAAAACAGTTTGGTCACTGCGGCAGTCAAATTCCTTGCCGGTTTTTTCAAGTGCAATCCTGTAGGTGGCAACAGTGTTTTCTTTTGGCAGTGAATCAATATCGTTGGGCGCTGGGTTGTCAATCAAGGCTTCAGCGGGAAGAGTTTCAAATGAGAAACTTTCCTCCCGGTAGCGCTGCATGGTAAAACCGGCGTTTGCCAGCAGGCCGCGTACCGCGCCCATGAAAGGTGCGGGGCCACAAGTGTAAATATCGCGCTGCAAAAAGTCGGGTGCAATATGTGCCAGGCGGGCGAGATCCAGACGACCCAGATGGCCGGCGTAATTGCTGCCAGGCGTGTGGTGCTCGCAAACCGTCGCCAGCCGCAAATGAGGCATGTTGCGCGCCATCATGGTGAGTTCTTCGGTGAACAGCACGTCTGCAGGTGTACGCGCACAGTGCACGAACACGATGTCGGCGTCACTGCCCAGGTCGTGCAGCGCGCGGGTCATGGAGATCAAAGGCGTGACTCCACTGCCTCCCGATATAAACAGGTAACTTTGGGCCGGTGCCTTGAAGCAGCTGAACGTGCCTGACGGGCCCATTGCCCCCAGTTGCATGCCAACTCGTACCGTATCGTGCAACCAGTTGGACACCACACCGCCCGGTACCCGCTTGACGGTGATGCTCACCAGGTCAGGCCGGGTAGGGGTACTTGAAAGCGTATAGCAGCGGTTGACCTTGCTGCCGCCTATGTCCAGTTCCAGGGTGACGAACTGGCCCGGCAGGTATCGAAAGCTGCGTGGGCCGCTGGCCGCCAGCACGAAGGTTTTGACATCGTGGGTTTCCTGGCGGATATGCACGCATCTCAGGGTTTCGTCCTGGTCTGCAGACCACGGCGGCGACACCGGGGCGCTGAAGTCGGGAGCGTGTACGGGAAGTAAGGAGGTGGTGGACATGTTGGAGGGTCAATAAGGCCAGAGTGCGATTGACATATTGACCTGTTGAACTTTTGGATTACTGAGTGAGGGCCGTCAGGCGGTTGACGTACCAGTTGCAAAACTTTTCGACCAGGCCTTCGGTGAAAGGCGAGTATGGCCCCGGTTCGTAGGCACCGGTGGCTATGCCGATCTGCGACTCTTCTACCAGACGGCGATCCTGGTCGTTGGTGGCGTTCCACACGGCGGTCAGGTTTTCAACCGTGTAGTCCACGCCTTCGACCGCATCCTTGTGAACACACCAGGTGGTGCGAACCAGCGTTTTGGTGGCTGAGACGGGCAGCACGGTAAAACTGACGATGTGGTCGCTCATGAAATGGTGCCAGGAGTTGGGCTGTGTCCAGAACGACAGGCCGCCAAGGGCAGGATCCACAAAGTCGGCCAGCAGCTTTTTGGACGCGACTTCGGAGTTCATGGTTTGCGACTGCCCGGAGCGGTCTATGGGCAACCGCTGGGTGCGAAAGCCTGTCACGCGCTCGTCCAGGGTGTCGATCTCGGTTGACGGCAAGCCCATGCCTTCCCAGCGCTCGTGGTTGGCGGCAGTGATGTCCTGGAAACGCTGCAGGTCGGCAGCATTGTGCTCGTCTGGCTGGTAGCCAAAACCGTATTCGTATAGCGAGACGGTCAGCTCCGGGTGGTTTGCCACGCAGTGGTAACACTCCCGGTTGTTCTCCATGGTGAGCTTCCAGTTGCAGTCTTCCACGATATCGACCTGGGCGGCCACCTTGCAGTCGCTGAGGCGGTGCGGGGCCAGATATGGCGTCATTTCGGTCACCATCTGTTCGAAATCTTCAGGCGGATTTTGTGCCAGGCAGATAAAGATCAGGCCCGCCAGGTTGCGAACGTGTACGGGCTTGAGGCCAAGGCCTTTGGGTTTGAAGTCTTCACCCATGTGCTTGGCATGTATCAGTTTGCCCGTCAGGTCGTAGGTCCACTGGTGGTAGGGGCAGACGATGTTGCCCACCACACCCTGCCGGGTGGCGCACAGGCGCGAGCCGCGATGGCGGCAAACGTTGTGGAAAGCCTGGATCTGCATGTCGTCGTCACGCACGATCAGGATGGAGTTGTTGCCGAAGTCCACGGTGATGTAGTCGCCGGCTTCGGGCACCTGCGGCTCTACCGCGACAAAGATCCAGTGCTTGCCGAAAATATGCTCCATGTCGGCTTTCAGCAGCGTGTCGCTGAGGTAGAACGGCGCTTCCAGGCTGTAGCCGGGGCGGCGGCGCGCCAGCAGTTCGCGGGTAAGCAGGGTCTGCGCAGAAATTGGGCTGTTCATATTGGCAT
Source organism: Pseudomonadota bacterium (assembly GCA_040384925.1). GTDB lineage: Bacteria > Pseudomonadota > Gammaproteobacteria > Burkholderiales > Burkholderiaceae_C > Polaromonas. Next base: position 6,602 of record JAZKIK010000311.1, read on the forward strand.
CTCCTTGAATGTTTAAAAATTCACAAGACTGTGGCGGCGCAGGTAATCCAGTACCGCCTGGGCCTTGGTGTCGGGCGTACCGGTCTGGATGACCGCACCGCCTGTTGAGGGTGATTCGATGGCTCCCAGCATGCGCGTGTGGCCGCTTTGCACGACCCTGGCTTCGAGCAACTGGCGGCGTTTGTTGGCCGGCACCAGTTGCCCCAATGGCGGAGCGGGGCTGACAGGGGCCACGGCAGTGCGCACGATCTGACCTGTTGCGGCATCGGCCAGCGAGTGGCGCAGCAGCAGCGGTGCGGCCGTACTCACGGCCAGCACCGCCGGGGCCTGTACCCGCAAACGCCGCCGTGCGCCCTTGGGCAAGGCCTGGGTGACTATCCAGGCCGCTCCATCGGCTTGCACCGCCAGTACATCGGTGACAAGAGGGCGCCCGAGTGCTGCGGCCAGGGTGTAGGGCAACATTCCCGTGCCCTGGTCGGCCTCGCTGCGGGTGCCGGTGAGTACCCAGGACACATCGCGCAGGGCGGGCAGCAGGGTTTGCAGGATGGGCGCATCTTCGGCGCATTGCAGGATTTCCAGCAGGGGCGCGCCCAGGGCCAGGTAGTCACGGCCCACACTGTCGGACATGCTGCCGGCACTGAGCAGGCGTAACGGGATGCCGAGCCCCAGGGCCAGTGCTGCCGCCGTGGCATCGGCCTTGCAGCGCGTGGCGCGCTGGCTGACGGGGTGCAGGCGCGGCGCGACCAGGACGGTGATCGTGCTCATATGCTGGTCCCTTGCTTTTCCTTGCGAACCAGGCCGAGCATGGCCTGCATCAATGCGGCGCTGTCTTCCACCACGGTCAAGTCGGCCCGGCGGGCGATAGGAGCCGAGGCATCGAGGTTGACGGCGATCACGTGCCGGCAGTCCTTGATGCCCTGCAAATGCTGTACAGCGCCCGAAATGCCCAAGGCCAGGTAGCCCGAGGCGGCCACAGTCTTGCCGGTCGCGCCAATCTGCTGTGCGCGGGCAAACCGGCCATCGTCCACCGCTACCCGCGAGGCCCCGACGGCGGCACCCACTTCCTGTGCCAGCGTGTGGAACAGCGGCAAATCGGTCACGCCATTACCAGCGGCGAGTATGAAGTCGGCTTCTTCCAGCGCCAGGGTTTGCGGGTCACCGGCCTTGAGTCCCAGGTCTTCTATGCCGGCTTCAACGGCTGTGGGCAGGGGCGGTGCGGCTTGCCGCACACCCAGCCCGACAAACGGCAGTTTGGTGCTTGCAACGGCCTTGGCTAAAAGCATGACCGGGGCGTGTGCACACAACCAGTCCTGGCGCGTGTTGGCTGGCATGCGCAGGGTGTTGATGCCCAGTTCAACGACACCGCAGGCCAGGCCCAACCCGGCCTGCACGGCAAAGCGGCGACCCAACTGACCATCTGCATGGCTGTCGGCAAATAAAAACAGGGCCGGCTTGTAGTGGGCCTGCAGGCCCAGCAGCCATTGCACACAGGCAGTGGGCTGGTAGCGGCTGGCATCCATATCGTCCAGCACCAGCAAGCGGTCTACGCCAAGCACGGCCGCATCGTCCTGGCAATTTCCAAGTACCGCCACCAACACTTCGGTATCGGCAACTGCCAGAATCGCCGCAGCGGCAATGGCCTGTCGCGCAGCATCGGTCAATGCGCCGCGCTCTGCATGGGTGACGACCAGGGTGTTGCGGGTAAACGGGCCCGCGCTGCGAATGGGCTTGATGCCTGGCGCGTGCGAGAGATTCGCTGTCAGCCGCTCACCTTCACTGCTGCCCAGTACGATGCGGCGCAGTCCGGCTGGCGTCATGATGACTGGACGTCGTGGGTCAACCCGACGCAAGGGGAGGCCTGTTTTCATGCGATCTCCAGTGCGTGGGCCATCAGCTCGGCAATATCGAGTACTTCGGGCCGTGGGCCGACCACACCTTCCAGCATGGCGGTGCAGTTGGGGCAGGCGACGGCCACAATACCCGCGCCGCTAAGGCGTGCGTCCGCCATGCGGATGTCGGGGATGCGGGTGCTGCCGGGGATATCGGTGAACGGCGCACCGCCCCCGCCGCCGCAGCAGCGGCCGCGCTCACGGCTGCGTTCCATCTCCACCACCTTGATGCCTATGCCCTTGAGCACTGCGCGGGGTGCATCCACTTCGCGGCCATAACGGCCGAGGTAACAGGGGTCGTGGTAGGTCACCGCCTCCGTGCTGCCCTGGCGGGTGGGTTTGAGGGCCTGGCTGTCCAGCAAATTGGCCAGCAACTGAGTGTGGTGCCATACGTCGAAGCTGCCGCCCATGGCTGGATATTCGTTTTTCAGCGAGTGGAAGATGTGCGGATCGGGTGTGACGATGTGCCGGAAGCCGCGTGTTTGCAGCGTCGCGATGAGCTGCCTGGACAGGCGCTGAAAACCTGCCTCGTCGCCCAGGCGCCGCGCCAGATCACCACAATCGGTCTCTGCTGCGCCCAGGATGGCGATCGTCAGCCCTGCTTTTTGTAGCGTCTTGATAAAGGCGCGCAAGCTGCGCTGGTAACGCATGTCGAAACCGCCTTCACCAACAAGCACCAGCCAGTCGGTTTGCCCGCCCGCGTCCAGTACCGGCAGGTTCAGGTCGGCGGCCCAGTGGTGACGCGCCGCCAGCGGAAAGCCGCCCACGGTATCGGTGTCGCGCAACTGCTCCAGCGCTTCCATGCCCTTGTTGGGCACAATGCCCCCGACCAGGGTCATGTGGCGGCGCATGTCGACGATGCTGTCGACATGCTCAATCCGCATCGGGCACTCCTGCACGCACGCGCGGCAGGTGGTGCAGGACCAGAGCGTATCGCTGTTGATCAGCCCGTTGACGATGGGCAGGCCGGGAGCGCCTGCATGCTCGCCAATGGGCTGGCCAGGGTAGGGGCTGCCTGCGTAATGGGCGTCAGATTTGGCGCTCATGCCGACCACCAGATCCTGGATCAGCTTTTTCGGGTTCAGCGGCTGGCCTGCGGCAAAAGCCGGGCAGGCGGCTTCGCACTTGCC
>JAZKIK010000312.1:0-1489 GCA_040384925.1 Pseudomonadota bacterium
CTGACGAAGGCGCGCACCTGCTGGCCCAGGTGCGGGTTCAGGCCATCAATGGAGAGCTGCATCCACGGGCGTATGCCACACCCCTGCGAAAGTCAAAGCCGTTTCACAAATCAAGCAATGACACCTACTTCGTACCTAGAGCCGCTTAGCCCCCACTTTGGTTCGGTCTCCGGCGACCTGGGCGCTGTCGCCAGGCCAGCGCGCGTGCGTTTTGTCAGCGCCTTGCCCAAAACCCGCAGCGGCAAATTGCTGCGCCGCGCGATTCAGGCGGTGTGTGAAGGCCGTGACGCGGGTGATTTGACAACCATGGACGACCCGGCTGCATTGCAGCAGATCAGGGACAGGGTGGCGGGGCAATAAAACCGCCGATTAAATCGGCTTACAGCTCTTATGCAGGTCAAGGGCAAAAGGAAGGGCTCGTGATGGAAGATACCTTGCGCGCATCACTCAAATCCTTTTGCCATCTGTTGTGTGTCAAGTTCGGGGTCTAAATTCGCGCTGCAGGCGCTGGCATCTATTGATTTGCCAGGGGTCTGCGAATTTATAAAAAAGACCGGAGACAAAAAATGCAAACATCACGCACCTCATCGCGCCAGATTCGCGCCTGCATTGCAGCGTTCTTATCAAGTCTGGTTTTATCCAACCCTGTTTTTGCCGCATCCGATATCAGGATGGTGCAGATCGGGCCGTTTACCGTGCTGCCCGAATCAGGTGCGGCGCAGGTTAACCAGGGCATCAAGGCTTTTGTGGAAAGCAGCAACAAAACTGCCATCAATGGCAAAAAGTTTGTTTTTTCAGAAGCTGATGACCGCTTCAGTGCTGACGAATTTGTTACGCAGTTTGGCAAGGCCATCGATGCCAAGTCACTGGCGCTGGTATCGCCCATGGGCTCAAATTCTGTCAAACGAATGCTTGACGACAAATTGCTGGACACGGCTGACACCGTGGACATCAACGCGATTCCCGGTGCTGAAAGTTTTCGCTCGCCTGGGCATCCCAAGCTGTTCCACATCCGTGCCGGTGACAAACTGCAGATTGAAAAAATCATCACACATATCCGTACCTTGGGCATCAAGCGGGTGTCGGTGTTTTATGAAAACCTGCCAGTCGGTGTGTCTGGCCTGGCAGTGGCCCAGCAGGTGGCTGCGCGCAGTGAAGGGGTAGAAATCAAGGGCGTCAAGTCAGGCACTGCGGCAACTGAGCTGGCTACAGCAGCCCAGCAGGCGGCAGCGCAAAACCCACAGGGGGTGCTGATTGTTGGCACGCCGCGTTTTATGGCTGAGAGTGTGGGGGCCTTGCGCAAGGCTGGTGTGTCGCAGGCGCTTTTTGTCTTGTCTTATGTACCGGCAGCACTGATTGTGAAAATTGCCGGCCCGGACGGCGCGCGTGGTGTCGGAATTGCGCAGACCTTTCCCAACCCCAATGGCCGTACACAGCCCGTGGTGATGGATTTTCAGGTCGCCATGAAAGCCGCATTTCCACAGGTGCA
>JAZKIK010000312.1:1499-1891 GCA_040384925.1 Pseudomonadota bacterium
GTGCATGACTACACGCCGTTTCAATTTGAGGGTTACCTGTCGGCTCGTTTGCTGGGTGAAGCCCTCAAACGCAGCAAGGAAAAAGAGCCAACTGCGGCAGGCCTGGCCAATACGCTTAGAACCATGGGTGAGCTGGATTTTGGCGGTTTCCGGCTGGACTTTTCAAAAAGCAATGAAGGCAGCAGTTTTGTTGATATCGGCGTGATCGGCAGTGACGGCCGTTTGCGTTACTAAAAAGCTCTTTCAAGGCGCCTGACTACGGAGCGTAGCGCCTGAGCAGGTCACAAAAGTGGTCTGCAGCAGGCGTCAGCGGAAAATCTGGCCGCCTGATCAGCACAATGTCTGGCGCTGGCAAGTTTTCCTTGATGTGAATGACTTGCAGCACATCACGT
>JAZKIK010000313.1:0-1699 GCA_040384925.1 Pseudomonadota bacterium
CTGGGGTCCGGCCCAGATCTCCCTGCCTTTGCCCGAAGCCATGCGGGGCGCTGTTTTGCTGGGTGATGCAGCCATTGAAAAGTACCGGCTGATTGCCGTGGCCGTGGGCATGCTGGTGTTTGGCGTGTTGGCCTGGACTTTGGGCCGCACCAAGATTGGCCTGCTGATTCGCGCCGGAGTGCAGGACCGCGAGATGGTCGAGTCCCTGGGCTACCGCATTCGCCACCTGTTTGTGGGTGTGTTTGTGGTCGGCAGCGCACTGGCTGGCCTGGGCGGTGTGATGTGGGGCCTGTTTCAGCAGAACGTCACACCGCAAATGGGCGCACAGGTCAATGTGCTGATTTTTATCGTCATCATCATTGGTGGCCTGGGCTCGACAGGTGGCGCGCTGATTGGTGCCTTGCTGGTCGGGCTGATGGCCAACTACACCGGTTTTCTGGCACCCAAGGCGGCGCTGTTCTCGAACATTGCGGTCATGGTTGCCATTCTGTTGTGGCGCCCGCAGGGTGTCTACCCAGTGACGAACCGCTGAATCAAACACATGTTGTATCGAATCCTCTCTGGTGACTTCCCGCGCAGCCGCATTCTGGCAGTGTTGCTGATCGGCCTGCTGTTGGCGCTGGCGTTTGCCCCGTTCATCTTTCCAGGTGTCAGGGCGCTGAATGTGGCGGCCAAGATTCTGGTGTTTGTGGTGCTGGTTGCCAGTTTTGACCTGCTGCTGGGGTACACCGGCATTGTCAGTTTTGCCCACACCATGTTTTTTGGCATAGGTGCTTATGGTGTGGCGATTGCATCCACACGTATGGAGCCGGGCTGGCCAGCGCTGTTTGCTGGTGTGGGTGCTGCGCTGGTTCTGTCTCTGGTTTTGTCGCTGGCCGTGGGTTTGTTCTCCTTGCGGGTGCGAGCCATCTTTTTTGCCATGATTACCCTGGCTGTGGCATCGGCCTTCCAGACTTTGGCCTCACAGCTGTCTGACATCACGGGCGGTGAAGATGGCCTGAGTTTCAAGGTGCCGCCCCTGTTGTCACCGAGCACCGAGTTTTTTGACTCGCCGCTGCTGGGTGTGACTGTGGATGGCCGCCTGCTTTGTTATTACCTGTTGTTTGTACTTGCACTGGTCTTGCTGCTGCTGATGCTGCGTATCGTCAATTCGCCATTTGGCCGGGTACTGCAGGCGATTCGTGAAAACGAGTTTCGTGCCGAAGCGATTGGTTACCGGGTGGTCCTGTACCGCACCACGGCCAGTGTGGTGTCGGCCCTGTTTGCCACGCTGGCGGGTGCCATGCTGGCGCTCTGGCTGCGTTACAACGGGCCAGACACCTCGCTGTCTTTTGAAATCATGATTGACGTGCTGCTGATCGTGGTGATTGGCGGCATGGGCACGATTTACGGTGCCGCCGTTGGCGCTGTGCTGTTTGTGGTGGCCCAAAGTTATCTGCAGGACCTGCTCAAGCTGGCTCATGACGCTGCCAGCAGCCTGCCCTGGCTGGCCGCCTTGTTGTCGCCTGATCGCTGGCTGCTCTGGCTCGGTTTGTTATTTGTACTTTCAGTTTACTTTTTCCCCATAGGCGTAGTGGGGCGGCTGCGTGCCATCAAGGTGGCGCGTGCGCAGGGATAAATACGCATCCTGATTTCATAACCAAGGAGATACTGATGAAAAAGACTTTTTACACAGCCGGGGAGCCAGTCAAACTGATGG
>JAZKIK010000314.1:0-4764 GCA_040384925.1 Pseudomonadota bacterium
GGGTTCGACCTCATGGCCTTCGTACAAGTCATTCAACAGCGCGCTGGCTTCGGCGTCCAGCCCAACATGCCAGCGCCAGGCGGGATCGTCAATTTTTTGCAGTGGCGTGATGCGTACCTCTACCCCAAGAAAATGCCAGACCCACTGTTGCAGCACGCTGGCCAGGGCCTTGAGTCCGGAGCGTGCGCGTGTCATGGTCAGAACAAGGCCGTGGTTCAGCTCATTGCTGATCTCATGCGTGAGGTCAAGCAAAAAGCGCTGCTGGCCGTGGCCCAGGGCTTTTTGCTGCCAGGCTGCCAGAAAGTCGGGTGCGTTGTCATCAGTCAGCACCTGCATGTTGATGGCATGGACTGGTGCCTTGGCTTCGCGCAAAAAACGCCCCATGTCACCCAGCCCGCCGGTGTCGTTCAGCATGTCCAAAGTTTGCATATCGCCACAAAGCACCTGGCCGTTCTGGGTGCTGATGCGCTGTCTGTGGTGCAGCATGTCGGCTGCACGAATGGTGTAGGCATCAACACTGCCCTCCAGCAGGTGGCGGGTGATGGCCTCGACCAGCAGATCAATAAACAGCGGCGCTATGTCGATGCGTCTTGCTTCGCCGCTTGGCGTTTTTGCAAAAAGACTGAGGTAGTAGGCCTCCAGCGTGCCCGCAGCCAGCAAGCCATCACGAAACCGCAGAAACAGCGTGTAGCTTTCACTAACATCATCGTCTTGCAGGGCAGCAAGTTCTTGCGCGGACACAGGCCGCAAGGCTTGGGCATGCAGGGCGGCGTGCAGCAAATGCTCGGCGGCGCAGGACTCGGCTACCAGCGCCAGTTCAGGCCGATTCAAAAAAACGCGAATGAAATCTTCAGTAGGAAGCAACCAGCCTTTGGAGTGGTTTGACGAGCCGTTTTGAACGTCGGATGCTTGTGTTTGGGCGGCTGCTGAAGGCTGGATTTTTTGCATGCGCTGATGGTCGCACACTCCTAAAAGTGTTGCTACAGGCTTTGTTTACTACAACTTTAATAGCTACTCATACCCGCAGGACATGAGCAAAATGCCTAAAACACTTAAAAAACTGGGTTTTTACGGTTTTCAGCATACGCAGCGGACTTTTTGTCGGCCAACAACACTGCAAAAACGGTTTTAACAACAAGACACCAGACTACCTGTCTGTCATTGCGGACTCGATCCGCAATCCATGACCCCCGCATCGTGCAGCCAAGGCCACAGGGGATGGATCCCGGATCAAGTCCGGGATGACAGCAGCTAATCGGGTCTATTTGAGAAAAGTCCGCAGGCCATTGCGCAACAACACAAAACCCACCCAGTAAACCCAGCGCGGCATGCCCGGTGCCGCACCTGACTTGCTGGCATTGGCGTTCTTTTTGCGCAGTTTGCGTTTTTGCCAGGCGGCCGACGCGGCAGCAGGCAGGAGCCGCAGGCGCTCCTTTAATGAAGGTGCAGCCCAGCCGGTGGAGTCGGACGCCTGCAGGTGAAGAAAACCCAGCCCGGCCAGGGCAAGGCTGGGGCGGTACCAGGGCTGCAGCAGCATTGCTTCAAGCCACAGCAGCAGCCACCACCAGCCACTGATAAAAGTCAGAGAAAGGCACAAGCCGACTACAGCCAGAAAACTGCCAGCCACAATCCTGATCGGCAGAACTGCTTCCAGTGCGAGAACAAAAATCGCCAGCAGACTCGACATCCCAATAATGATGGCGAGGCCGCTGTTCCCGATGTCCTGTTGGTAACGCTTGCAGCGTTTCCACAGCCGCTGGCCCAAAGACAAACGGATCAGCCGACGCCAGCCCACACAGACCGCGACCACCAGTGCCACAGACAACAGGGCCAGCAAAAGATGGCTGGCGCGCCCATCGCCAGAAAAAGCCCCGGCATCGGACTTGACCAGTACCAGCATCAAACCCAGAAAGATGTCGGTCGAATAAATGACCGGGCCTTCAATGCGCCGAACCACCGCCGGGTTAAGCTGGCCGAGCAAGTCAGGCAAACCCGCCTGGGCGCATTTGTCACGCCACTGCTGCAGGCGCAGGCGTGCATCCTGAATGGAAGTTGTGAACGCGACCCACGGAACCCGCCTGGCCGGTGCAGCAAAAAGCAGCCGCTCCCAATGCTTGCCTGAAAACCGGCTGCAAAACACATAGTCCTGCGCCATTTGAACCCGCAGCAGCCAACTTTGGGTGGCCCTGTCGCCCAGTTGCAGGCGGATGTCATGCGCGTTCGCAGACCAGTGCAACAGGCGATCGGCCTCAAACACCAGGCCCAGGGATGGCTCATCACTGGTCAGCAGCCAATGCATCAGGTGTCCCTGGTATTCCATACTGGCATCTATCGTGGCCTGGCTGGCCTGCACAAGCTGCTGGCGCAGCAGGGTCAGGGCCGCCTGCTCGCCATTGATATGCCAGCAGCGGATCATCGCCCGTACCTGTTCCCCGGCATTGAACAGGGACAGGGCAGCCCAGTCTGGCAACAAGCCTGGCCGCGTGATGTAGGCATCAGACTCGTCATTGTTCGTGCCATCTTCATTACCCAGGGGTACAGGCACGGCTTGCAACGCGGGTGGTGCGAATGGCGCACCGTTTTCAGGCCAGGGCAAATCGCCGGGCTGGGTCACGCTTACGGGGTCGGCTTCCTCGCCGGGGTCGGGTGCTGCATCCCATTCAGCAAGTGGAATAAATACGGCAGGCTGGCCAGGGCTGCCGGCCAAAGCGTGCTCTGCAAGGAGCTGAACTGGCACGGGGTCTGGCTGATTGGCTGGATCGGGCCCATCCCTTTCAGCTTCACGCTCATCACCACCCTCCCCCTCATCTGCCTCATCCTCCTCCTGCTCATACTGGCTGAAGTAGCTGGCCTGTTCCTGGGCCTGCTCGTAAGCCTGGCGTATGCGGGCAAACTCGCGTGGATGGCTGTCGGGGCGATACTGGCGTATCAGCGCAGCGTAGGCGCGGCGCACGGCTTGTATGTCGCCTGTGGGCCGCAGCCCCAGCACACCCCAGGGCATGGGCAGCTTCAGCACATCAGGTGACATGCCACCATCTGCACCGCCGCCAGCTACCACGTCTGGCCCTGCTCCAGCATATCGAGTGCGCGGGCAAAGTCTGGCCGCACCTGTGCCACCAGCCGCATGTCCTGGCTTTCCAGCACACCTGTGAATTGCACCAGCAGCGCGCTGACATGGCTGCGCTCGTCGCCCAGCAGCTGGGTGTAAAGCCGCTCGGCACGCTCAAGCAGCACACGGTTTTCCTCCTGCTCACGCGGGTGCAGCTTGAGCGCTGCCAGTTCCTTGCGCCGCCTGGCGATGTCTTCATCGGGCACATCACCGGCCAGCTGCCGTATCACCAGGTTGCGGGCAATGTCGGTGCCGTCAACATCCACATCCACGTCCAGAATGCCGTTGATGTCATAGGTGTAACGTACATTGACCGCTACCTCACCAGCCTTTCGCTTGGGAATCGGCACATCAATCTGGCCCAGGCAGATATTCTGGCTGCAAAGGCGCGACTCCCCCTGGTACACATCAATGACCATGCTGGTCTGGTCGTCCGTCAGGGTGGTCAGGCTGCGCACCCGGCTGGCAGGCACCACGGTGTTGCGCTCGATGATGGGCAAAAACACGTCATGCACATAAACGCCCCGCCCGTCACGCTGCGCTATTGAAGTGCCCAGGCTGTGGGGGCAGACATCGGTCATCACCATTTCGGCAAAAGCCACATCGCGTGACACCAGCCCCGCGCAGACAGCTGCGCCCAGTGCAATCGTCTGGTCAGGGTCAGGGTGGCGCGCCGGCAGCCGACCAAACAGCTGCGCCACCAGCCGCCTCACCATGGGCATGCGTGTGGCACCGCCAACCAGCACAATTTCGCTCAGGTCAGCCGCACGCATGCGGGCGTCGCGCAAGGCACGCTCCATGGGTGCCCGCAGGCGCTCCAGCAGCGGGGCGCAGGCTTTTTCGTAGTCTTCAAGCGTGATTGTCACGGGCGGCAGACCCAGCGCCGTGGGCAGCGCAATGCTGGCTGACGCGGCAGTGGTCAGCGCCCGTTTGGCCGACTCCGCACCATGCAGCAGGCCGGGTGCCACATTGGCAGCCTTGCGCTGGGCCGGGCTCAGGCCGGCACGGTCAGCCATCAGCTTGAGCATGGCCTGGGTAAAGTCGTCACCCCCCAGAAAACTGTCGCCGCCCGTGGCCCGCACTTCCATGATGCCGCTGAAGCGATCAAGAATGGACACGTCAAAGGTGCCGCCACCCAGGTCAAACACCAGAAATTTGCTCTCTGCATCCCGGTCGTGAATGCCATGAAACAAGGCTGCGGCTGTGGGCTCGTTCAGCAACTGGCGCACATTCAGCCCCGCCAGCTGACCTGCCAGCCGCGTGGCCTTGCGCTGCTGGTCATTGAAGTAGGCGGGCACAGAGATGATGACATCACTGACGGTTTGCCCCGTCGCAGCCAGCACATCGTCCTTCAGGCTGCGCAGCACCAGGGCCGACAGCTCTTCGGGTTTGAATTTTCGCTGGCCCAACCGGGTTTCATGCTCGGTACCCATCAGGCGCTTGAACGAAGCTACGGTGCGCGCAGGATATTTAACCAGCCTTTCACGCGCCGCCTGTCCCACCAGCAAGGTGTCATCTTCAGCCAGTGAAATCACCGAAGGCGTCAGGACGTTCCCGAGCGCATTGGGAATACAAACAGGCACCCCGTCATCAAGCCGTGCAATCAGGCTGTTGGTGGTACCCAGGTCAATACCGTAGATCAAAAGAACTCCCCC
>JAZKIK010000315.1:0-3367 GCA_040384925.1 Pseudomonadota bacterium
CCGTATGTCCGGTGGTGTGGGAGGGAGGGGCCGCGAGGCTTCTTCCTATCCCGATCAGCGTAAATTACAGGCCGGCAGCCAGTCGCAGCGCCGCAGCCTTGTCGGTACGTTCCCATGAAAACTCGGGTTCGTCGCGGCCAAAGTGGCCGTAGGCTGCGGTTTTTTCATAAATCGGGCGCAGCAAATCCAGCATCTGGATGATGCCTTTGGGGCGCAAGTCAAAATGTTCCTGCACCAGGGCCGAGAGTTTTTCGTCAGAAATGACACCCGTGCCTTCGGTGTAAACCGTCACATTCATGGGTTTTGCCACGCCGATTGCGTAGGCGACCTGAATCTGGCACTGGCGCGCCAGGCCTGCGGCCACGATGTTTTTGGCCACATAACGGGCGGCGTAAGCGGCTGAACGGTCTACCTTGCTGGGGTCTTTGCCGCTGAAAGCGCCGCCGCCGTGCGGGCAGGCGCCGCCGTAGGTGTCGACAATGATCTTGCGGCCAGTCAGGCCGCAATCGCCCTGTGGGCCGCCGATGACGAAGCGGCCGGTCGGGTTGATCAGGTACTTGGTGTCCTTGGTCAGCATGCCCTTTGGCAGGACGGGCTTGATGATCTCTTCAATGATGGCTTCGGTGAAGCTGGCCTTCATCTTGTGCTGGGTTTCGCTCTGGTCGGGGCTGTGCTGGGTGGACAGCACCACGGTGTCGATGCTGTGCGGCTTGCCGTCCACGTAGCGCATGGTCACCTGGCTCTTGGCGTCCGGGCGCAGGAACGGCAGGCGGCCGTCCTTGCGCAGCTGCGCCTGGCGCTCGACCAGCCGGTGCGCGTAGTAGATCGGCGCGGGCATCAGCTCGGGCGTCTCGTCGCAGGCATAGCCGAACATCAGGCCCTGGTCGCCGGCGCCGGTGTTCAGGTGGTCGTCGCTGGCGTGGTCCACGCCCTGGGCGATGTCGTTGGACTGCTTGTCGTAGCAGACCATCACCGCGCAGCCCTTGTAGTCGATGCCGTATTCGGTGTTGTCGTAGCCGATGCGCTTGATGGTGTCGCGTGCGACCTGGATGTAGTCCACGTGGGCGTTGGTGGTGATCTCGCCGGCCAGCACAACCAGGCCGGTGTTGGTCAGGGTTTCAGCGGCGACGCGTGACAGCGGGTCCTGCTTGAAGATGGCATCGAGGATGGCATCGGAAATCTGGTCGGCAACCTTGTCAGGATGGCCTTCGGAGACGGATTCGGAAGTAAAGAGAAAATCGTTCGCCATTGCGTACACTCCATGAAGTTAGTCGGCGCGTTGCCGGCTTGGGGTGCCTCGGCGAACGCTTTAGCAGTTTGGTTTAATGTCGCCCTGCAAGTTGTTCAGTAACTCGGCGACCTGCGGATTATAAAGCCCTGCTTTTTGCTCTGCCCGGTGTTTTTATTGCCATCCTTGAAACGCCTCTTCACACCTGTCTGATGCTCTGGATCTTCCGTTTTTTCTCTGTCTGGCCGCTGGCTGCGCTGCATGCGCTGGGTGCTGCCCTGGGCTGGCTGGTCTGGGTCTGCAGCCCTGCTTACCGTGCGCAGTTCAGGGCCAATGTGGCGCAGGCTGGCCTGGCATTTGAGACTGCAAGGCCGGCGATTGCCGACGCCGGGCGTTTTGTGGCTGAGCTGCCGCGCCTGTGGCTGCGGCCGCAAAACGAGTCCTGCCTGGGCGATGTCAGGCTGCAGGGCCAGTCCTATGCCGAAGAAGCGCTGGCCGAAGGCAAGGGCGTGATTTTTTTTGCCGCACACTGCGGCTGTTTTGAAATTGAACCGCAGGCCCTGGCCGAGTTGTACGGCCCGGTGACCGCGATTTACCGGCCGGCCCGCCAGGCCTGGCTGGCGAAACTGGAGCGGCTGTCACGCGACCGGCCCAAGCTGAATGTGGTGCCGGCCAATCTGAGCGGCATACGCCAGATGCTCAAGGCTCTGCGTGCGAAACAGTCCATTGCCATGTTGTGTGACCAGGTGCCGCCAGAAGGGCAGGGCATGTGGGCACCGTTTTTTGGCAAACCGGCCTACACCATGACCCTGGCGGCGCGGCTGGCGCTGCAAAGCGGCGCAGCGATGCTGCCCGTGAGTTGTGAACGCCTGGCAAACGGCAAGGGATATGCCCTGACAATCTGGCCACGGGTTGCGGGGCTGGACATGATTGTCAAGGACGACCTGCCTGCGGCCGTGGCGCTGATCAACCAGGCCACCGAAACACTGATACTGAGACTGCCTGGCCAGTATCTGTGGGGCTACGGACGTTACAAAACACCCCGAAAGGATGCCGTTTGAGAACTCTGCGCCAGATTGGCAGCCGCCTTTTTACACGCGGCGGCATTGTTTTCATGCAGGTGATGGCGGCACTGCCGCTGCCTGTGGTGCGGGCCGTGGGTACGGCGCTGGGGTGGTTTTTGTATTTTGCCGTAGCGTCGCGGCGGCGCGTGGTGGAAAAAAATATTTTGCTGTGTTTTCCAGAGCGTTCTGCCATGGAGCGGCGGGCGCTGGTGCAGCAAACCTTTGTCTATTTTGCGCAAGCCTGGCTGGACCGAAGCTGGCTCTGGCATGCGCCTGCCGAGGTGGTCAGGGCCAGGCTCAAGCTGACAGGTGCGCTGGATGAGCTGGCGGGGACACAGCCTACGGTTATTTTTGCGCCGCATTTTGTTGGCATGGACGCCGGCTGGGCTGCGCTGACGCAACAAATCCCCAGGGCTTTCACCACGATTTACACCGACCAGGCCAATCGCCTGCTGGATCGCTGGATCTTGCGTGGCCGCAGGCGTTTTGCCGGCATGCCCGGTGGTGGTGCCCGGCTGTTTGGCCGCATCGAAGGGGTTCAGCCCATCGTGACCGCTTTAAAGGCAGGGCAGCCGCTTTACCTGTTGCCCGACATGAACTTTGGCCCCGAAGAGTCGGTGTTTGTACCGTTTTTTGGTGTGCAGGCTGCCACTGTGCCTTCGTTGTCACGTTTTGCCCGGCTGAGCCGCGCCAGGGTCATCACGGTTGTCAACCGCCTGACACCCACGGGTTATGAAGTTGATGTGTCACCTGCGTGGCCGGACTTTCCGACGGCTGATTTTGTGGCTGACACCGCCGTGATGAACCAGCGGCTTGAGGCCTGCATCAAGAGCCAGCCCGCGCAGTATTACTGGGTTCACAAACGTTTCAAGACCCGGCCCGCGGGTGAGGCTGCGGTTTATTGAATTTGTTTGGGATGCTCTATTTATGGCAACTCATGCCCACTGCACTGGCGCAAGGGCTTGATTTGATCAAAAAATGGCCTTGCAGGGCTATCTGGCAGTTTTTCAGTCAGCTGCGGGTGGCTGCGGGTTCGATGGCTGGCTGTCGGCATCGGACGCGTCAAAATCGTCGT
>JAZKIK010000316.1:0-1813 GCA_040384925.1 Pseudomonadota bacterium
GTGCGGCCGCGCCTTGTAGCGAAACCAGGTGATTCACCAAGTGAAGGCAGACGAAGGCCGCGATAAACATGGCGGATGTCCGATGGAGTGTGCGCAAGGTCATGGCGTTCTTTCTTCTAGGCCATGCCCGCGTAGACGTTGGGTTGGTGCACCTCCATCATGGCGGTGGGGTTTGCCAGAGGCTTGAAGCCATATTTGGAGTACAGCGCATGGGCATCACGCGTTGCCAACAGCATACGCCGCAGCCCCTGCAGATCGGGGTGCGCCACCACGTGGTCCATGATGCGCTGCGACAGCCCCCTACCCCGGTGCGCTTCCAGCACATACACATCGGCCAGGTAGGCAAACGTGGCCCGGTCGGTAATCAGCCGCGCAAAGCCGACCTGCTCACCATTCAGCAGCACGCCAAAACACAGCGAGTTGGCCATTGCGCGTTGCACCAAGGCCAGCGGAATGCCGGGGGACCAATAGGTTTGGGACAAAAAGGCATGGATCGCGGTAACGTCCATGCGATTCAGGTCGGTTGTGATTTCGTAGTCTTGATCAGTCATTGCATCGCAGGTTTCAAATGGATCTGTTTGCTCAGTTGCCAGCGTGGTCGCCTTCGCCGCGTACCGGTGCATGGTTATCGCTGCTCGCACTTTCAGCATCGGCATCCTCCTCGCCCACAGGCACTTGGCTCGCCATTGCACCCATGACCATGGGAAGGCCAAGGCAGCCAAGCAGTGCAATGCCTACAGCGGAAGCACACACCACTGCCAAGGATTGGCCAACCGACCATTCGTGAAAATGAGGCCCGCTGGAAAGTATGCCCACCAAAGTTCCGAGCACAAAACCACCAAACAAGCCGTACTCCCGGTACTTTCGCAAGACGGGGTTTCCAAATAATTTGCGTGTCATGTGACGATGGAACGTGTTGGCGGGTTGTCAAAGAAAGTTCATGGGCCGAGGTTGAGGTGCCAGTGAGCCGCAATAGTATCCCGGGGCTGAAGTGCCGGCCCGCTCCAACGGCCTTGGTCTCCACACTCCAAGCTTAAATACCTATTTTGGGTATTATAGAAGATCATGGGCGAAAATTATTGGCAAATCAGGCTATAGCCCCCGTGAAATATGAACAGTATGCTATCATTTTAGTAGTTCTTGTATCACCACACAAGCTATTGCACAGCCCCCACCTCTCCTTCACGCCACTCAATACCAATTGGCCGCAATCATCGGATTAAGCATTGCCGCCATGCCAGGGGGCAGCATGAGCTGTCCTGGCTAATTACGGTTTGTGAACCACGTAGCCATTCAAATGACAAAAGGGGAAGGACCCTATATGGATCTTTCCCCTCTCGGTAGATTCAAACTGGCCGGTGACCAGCAGTTGGTTTAGAGCACTTCAAAAACACCCGCAGCGCCCATACCACCACCAATACACATGGTCACGCAAACACGCTTGGCACCGCGGCGCTTGCCTTCGATCAGGGCGTGGCCAGTCAGGCGCTGACCGCTAACACCGTAGGGGTGGCCTACGGCAATGGCGCCGCCATTCACGTTCAGGCGGTCGGCGGGGATACCCAGTTTGTCGCGGCAGTACAGCACCTGCACGGCAAATGCTTCGTTCAGCTCCCACAAGTCAATATCGCTGACCGACAAGCCCAAGCGTTTCAAGACCTTGGGTATTGCGAACACGGGGCCAATGCCCATCTCATCGGGTTCGCAACCAGCAACCGCAAAGCCCAGGAAACGGCCCAGTGGCTTCAAGCCCTTTTGCTCGGCAATCTTTTCATGCATCACGACGACAGCGCCACCGCCGTCGGAGAACTGG
>JAZKIK010000317.1:0-3877 GCA_040384925.1 Pseudomonadota bacterium
CTTTGTACGTTTTGTGCGCTCGCAGAAGTAGAGTGCGTTCGTTTTAGCCAGCAAACAATCTTTTGGCAAGGATCAGGCCGTCATAAGAGAGGAGCCATCCCGGATCAAGTCCGGGATGACATACAAGAGCCTTAAATGAGCAATCAGTGTCGAGGCTCAATCAGCTGAGATTGCAGCGCCAGTTAAAGCTGCCCGTGCGGATCAATCACAAACTTCACAGGCGCACCGGCATCAAACTGGGCGTAGCCGCTTGGTGCGTCATCAAGCGAGATGACCTTGACGCCGACAATTTCTGCGATTTTGATACGGTCCCACAGGATGGCCTGCATCAAGGCGCGGTTGTACTGCATCACCGGGGTCTGGCCAGTCATGAAGCTGTGCGACTTGGCCCAGCCCAGGCCGAGGCGGATGCTCAGCGAGCCGGTTTTGGCGGCCTTGTCCACGCCACCTGGATCTTCCGTCACATACAGGCCGGGAATGCCAATCTTGCCTGCAGCCCTTGTGATTTCCATCAGTGAATTGAGCACGGTGGCAGGCGCCTCATGCTGCGCGCCTTCGTGGCCGTGGCCTCGGGCTTCAAAACCGACCGCGTCGATGGCGCTGTCAACTTCAGGCACGCCGAGTATTTTCTGGATCTGATCGCCAAGCGGGATGTCGGTGGACAGGTCGGCCGTTTCAAAACCGACACTTTTGGCGTGCTTGAGCCGCGCCGGATTGACATCACCGACGATGACCACGGCCGCGCCCAGCAGTCTTGCAGAGGCCGCCGCAGCCAGACCGACCGGGCCTGCTCCAGCGACATACACCGTACTTCCGGGGCCCACACCGGCAGTCACTGCGCCGTGGTAGCCGGTGGGAAGGATGTCTGACAGGCAGGTCAGGTCGCGGATTTTTTCAATGGCCTGGTCCCTATCAGGGAACTTGAGCAGGTTGAAATCGGCATACGGCACCATGACGTATTCAGCCTGGCCACCGACCCAGCCACCCATGTCCACATAACCGTAGGCCCCGCCGGGGCGCGATTCGTTGACGGTCAGGCAGACGCCCGTCTGACGCTCTTTGCACAGACGGCAGCGGCCGCAGGCGACGTTAAAGGGTACGGAAACGATGTCGCCGACTTCCAGCGTTTCAACGTCCTTGCCGGCTTCAATGACTTCGCCGGTGATTTCATGGCCAAGCACCAGGCCGGCAGGGGCCGTGGTGCGCCCGCGCACCATATGCTGGTCGGAGCCGCAGATGTTGGTGGTCAATACCTTGAGGATGACACCGTGATTGGCGGTGCGGCCCTGGGGATTGAGCAGTTTGGGGTAGTCAATGCTGCGTACTTCGACCTTGCCCTGCTCGACGTAAACGACGCCTCTGTTGCTTGCCATGGTTTTGTCTCCTGTTGGTTGTTGACTTACTAACGGAAAGAAAGCTGTCCGCCAGAAGATACTAGCCTAAGGGCAGGCGGCCCGGCCTTCATGGACTTGAGCGACACCGGACGATACACAAGCGACATTGCAGCGGTCAGGTAGTGAGAAAAAACCAGGCAAGAACCTCAGGCAGATGCTCATAACCCTGGTTGTGATGCCCCGCCACAGCCAGAGTCCGGCCTGAAAAGCCCTGCCCGGTATGATTTGGGGTTTGCCCGACAGGCGCAAACCTTTTCACCCTACCCCGAATCGAAACCACCCATGTCAGACGGCCTCAACCTTGCGCAGCTGGAAGCTGTCAACTACATGCATGGCCCGTGTCTGGTGCTGGCGGGGGCGGGCTCGGGCAAGACACGGGTGATCACGCACAAGATCGGGCGGCTGATCCAGTCGGGGCTGAAGGCGGAGCAGATCGCGGCGATTACCTTTACCAACAAGGCGGCGGCCGAGATGCGGGAGCGGGCCAAATCGCTGATTGGCAAGTCGGCCAAGGGTGTGCTGGTGTGTACCTTTCATGCACTCGGGGTTCGCATGTTGCGCCAGGACGGCGCTGCGCTGGGACTGAAACCACAGTTTTCGATTCTGGA
Source organism: Pseudomonadota bacterium (assembly GCA_040384925.1). Lineage (GTDB taxonomy): Bacteria > Pseudomonadota > Gammaproteobacteria > Burkholderiales > Burkholderiaceae_C > Polaromonas. The sequence continues at coordinate 2,003 of JAZKIK010000317.1, forward strand.
CAGCGACGATGTGACCAGCATCATCAAGGACGCTGGTGGCGGCACCGATGCGGCCACGGCCAGACAGTGGCAGTGGACCATCAGCGGCTGGAAAAACCAGGGCCTCAATGCAGCGCAGGCTGCGGCGCAGGCCAATGGTGATGAAGAGCACTTGATAGCGCGTGTCATGCACCACTATGAAGAGCGCCTGTCAGCCTACCAGAGTGTGGATTTTGACGACCTGATTGGCCTGCCGCTCAAACTGCTGCGTGAGCATGAGGATGTACGCAACAAATGGCAGGATTCGCTGGGCCATGTGCTGGTGGATGAATACCAGGACACCAATGCCACACAGTACGAGGTATTAAAACTGCTGGTGGGCCCACGCGGGCGTTTTACCGCCGTGGGGGATGATGACCAGTCGATTTACGGCTGGCGTGGCGCAACTCTGGACAACCTGAAAAAGCTGCCGGTTGACTACCCAAACCTCAAGGTCGTCAAGCTGGAGCAGAACTACCGCTCGACCAGCGCGATTTTGCGTGCGGCCAACAATGTGATTGGGCCAAATCCCAAACTTTTCCCCAAAACCCTGTTCAGTGAGCTGGGTGAAGGTGAACCGGTGCGCGTTATTGACTGCGACAGTGAAGAACATGAGGCAGAACGGGTGGTGGCGCGTATCCAGAGCCTGCGGGCTGAAGGCACTTTGCAGGCAGAAGGCGGCAAATACCGTGACTGGAAAGACTTTTGTGTGCTGTACCGGGCCAACCACATGGCCAAGCCGTTTGAGAAGGCTTTTCGCCGGGCCAACATCCCCTACAAGGTTTCGGGTGGGCAAAGCTTTTTTGACCGCGCCGAAATCAAGGATTTATGCTGCTGGCTTCGGCTTTTGAGCAATAACAATGACGACCCGGCCTTTATGCGCTCGGTTACCACACCCAAACGCGGCATTGGTCATACGACACTGGGCGCTCTTGGAACATTTGCCAGCCAGTACAAGCTGAGTCTGTTTGAAGCGCTGTTCAGCAATTCATTGGTCTCCGTGCTGCCCAACAAGGCGCTCGGTTCGCTGCACGAGTTTGGCCGTTACCTCAACGACCTTGAATACCGCGCCAAACGCACGGTGGGTGCTGAGGCTGCAAAGGTTTTCCTGCTCGACTGGCTCAAGGAAATCGATTACGAAAAACACCTGTATGACGGTGAAGACAGTGAAAAAGTCGCCGCTGCACGCTGGACCAATGTGCTGGAGTTCATAGACTGGATGTCCAAGCGTTGTGGTGGGCAGATTGACGATACATCGGGCACGGTGACCGAAGCACAGACAAAAACCATGCTGGAGGTGGTGCAGTCTATTGCGCTGCTGTCGACCATCAGCGAACGGGAAGGCGAACAGGATGTGGTGACACTTTCGACCCTGCATGCATCAAAAGGGCTGGAATGGCCGCATGTGGTGCTGGCCGGTGTCAATGAAGGGCTGCTGCCCTTCAAGCTTGAGGACGACGACGGTGTCAATACCGACAACATTGCCCTGCGCCTGCAGGAAGAACGCCGCCTGATGTATGTGGGCATCACACGTGCGCAGCGCACGCTGGCGGTGAACTGGCTGCGCCGCCGCAAGAAGGGCCGTGACACAATTGCCGGGGTGCCCAGCCGTTTTATTGCCGAAATGGCGCTGGATAAAACCACCATCAAGGAAGACCCGCGTGAAAAACTGAAAGCGCTGCGGGCAGAATTTGCCAAAAAATCGGCTGATTCGATTGCTGCGGCAAATGCAGCCAAGGCTGCCGGCTGAACCGCGAACCCTGGCCACATGACGCCTTACACCTTGCCTTGCATGGCTCTTGCATGAAGCTTTACATGACCCCGAAAAACCTTGTATTGGCTATTTTTTTAATAGCT
>JAZKIK010000317.1:3915-5252 GCA_040384925.1 Pseudomonadota bacterium
GCCCAAGTCAAGCCTCCTGAGGCCACCTGCACACCCGTCAAAAACATGAAGGCCGAGCAGGTGTTTGGTTTATGGTCTGCGCGATTTACCAATCCACCCGAAGGCATGCCGGCCAGCGCAACCCTGCTGCTGGAGCGTCATGCCGAGTTCTCCGAAAGCCTGGCTGGTATCGTCAGCCGCGATTTTGGGGCGGCCAGTGGCTCACCCAAAATCGCCAGTCATGCGCCCAAGGCGCTTTTGGCCGGTGACCTGGAAGACGGTTTGCTGTTGCTGGATGAATCGTCTGACAAAGTCAGCATCAGTGGCACCTGGAACGGTGAAGTCGTCGCCGAATCCTGCGGCAAGGTGTTTAAAGGCAACTGGAAAGACACCAGCAAAACCGCTCCGGATAATGCGCCAGACATTCCTTTCACGCTGACCCGCCTGAGCCAGGGCTGGTAAGCCGATTATTTATAAAACGCCAAAATGAAGCTCAAATCAGCGCATAGAACGCCATCCAATCGACCGACAAGCCTGTTCTGGCTGGGCCTGCCCGGCCTGCTGGCAGCCAGCCTGACCCAGGCGCAGTCGCAGTCGCAGTCGCCCACCCAAGCTGATTCAAGCGTGAAAGCCACCGCCAGCGCGGTCGCCACTGCCAACACGGCACCGCCAGCCAGCAATGGCTGGCAAGCCTGCCAGGCGCTGGCTGGAGATGCAGCGGCGCAGCTCAAGTGTTTTCAGGACTGGGCTGCGGCGCAGACCACTCCCAAAACACCACCAGCCGCAGTTGCCACCGCACCGGCCAACCAGACCACCGGCCAGCCTGCCGCCCAGGTTTTGCTGCTGCCAGCACTAAACACCGAAGCGCCGGACGGCAAACCGGTAGGCTGCCGCAACGACAAATATTCAGAACTCTCAAAGTTCTGGGAGCTGCAGCGCGGCACCGACTGCGACACCTTTGCAATTCGTGGTTACCGTCCGATTTCACTGGCCGTCGTGGCGTCCGACAGTGTGAACCAGCAGCCGTCTTCGTCGGCTGCCGGTCATACGGCGCTAACGTCCGTCAACTATCGCCGCACTGAAAACAAGATCCAGTTGTCGGTGCGTACAAAAATTGCCAAGGGTTTGTTCAAGAGCGGGCCGGAAGACGATGACGACCACGATTCATTGTGGTTTGGCTACAGCCAGCAAAGTTACTGGCAGCTGTTCAGCCCGTCGATATCACGGCCGTTTCGCAGCACCGACCACGAACCCGAAGTCATCTACATCTACCCGCACCAGCTGCAGTTGCCTGGCGGCTGGAGTTACCGGCTGTCAGGCATAGGCCTGGTGCATCAGTCAAACGGCCAGTCCTTGCC
>JAZKIK010000318.1:0-2796 GCA_040384925.1 Pseudomonadota bacterium
GGCGCGCAGCATCTGCTTGAGCGCACAGCGCCGCGTCAACAGGGAGAACTCATTCGTGTCAAACAATTCCTACCTTCTCAATGCGCCCGTGCGGGTGAGCGACATTGCTTCATTGCGCGGCCATTGGCTGGTCGTGGCGCAAGCGCGACACTGCATCCCGCTGCCCTGGCTGTGCATGTTCGCCGAGGCCGATTTGCGCCCTTGCACCATCAGCTTCAACCGTTCAGAGCTGGTCGATGGCGAGTCCCGGCACTTGCTGAGCAAGTTTGCCATCCTCAACCCCGGCACCACCGTGGAGGCAGCCAAAAACAAGCTGACCAAGGCACGCCCCGTGTTCGAGGCCCTGGCAGGCGATGTCGCGACGGGCGCAAAACACTGGCGCGCCGCGATGGCAGCACTTGAGCAACTGCCGCATGCCTGGCTGGCCATCGATCCCACTGAAATTTTGCTCATGGATGAGCTCAAGACCGGTGCCATGACGCTGGCATCGGCCTTTTCAAGCGATGAAATCGCCACCGCTGCCAAGCGCCAGCTGGCGGGCCTTGAGGCGGGGGCCGATGCCGGGCAGCGCATGGCCGGCCTGGATGGCGGTTTTTTTGCGCCTTCCAGCTTTGAAAAACGTGAGCGTTCAGTCGAAGATGCACGACACAAACTGGCGCAACTCGCAAAACTCAGCAGCTGCAATCTGGCGGAAACCAGCAATGGTTATGAAACCCTGCCCCTGGACCTGTCCACGCTCAACCCGCCAGAGGCGTTCTGGGACAAGCCTGCTCTGCTGGAAAAAGGCTCGCAATACATTCTGGCCAGGCACGGCGACTACAGCGTCAAGGATGACAAAAAATACTATGTGACCAGCCTGACCAACATCAGCAGCCAGCCGGTTCGCGTCAGAAAGTTTGCTGGGTTTAACCATCTCCAGGGCAGTTATCTGCTGGCCAATTTCACCAAGGCATGGTTTACCGCCAAGGATTTTTCTGACTGGTACGGCGTGTCGGCCAGCGGCTGGATTGCGCCCGGCCAGACCGTCGCCGATACCAGCAACTGGGGCGGCAGCGACGACGGCTTCTGGGCCTACTGGTGCGAAAGCGAGGACAAGAAGCGTTTCATGGCGCTGGCCCGCTATCCGCTATCGCCCGCTCCCGCCGAAGAAGCGCCATCCACCAGCCCCTGGGAGGCCGCCGGGGATGCAGACCGCAGCGCCCTGGCCACCAATACCGACTCTTGCCGCAAGCTGGCCCGCAACTTTTCGGGGCGGGAGCTGAGCTTTGACCGGGCAGGCGTGCAGTGGCTTGATGACCTGCTGGAGCAACTGCGTGCAGAAACCCGGCCCGATGCGACAGAGGGCGTCGCCGGTCCCTTCGGCGTATTCCTGAAGGCCTCACCGGAAGAGACCCGGTTGGCCGTCGATCGCCTGGTGCATGTGTTTGCCTCTTACCTGGGCGAATGTTTCATCCACAGCATGGGCGGCGACTGGTCCATCTGGAACGGAGATATCTGTGTACGCTTTGATGACGACAATGCCGTGTTCCCCATCAACAAGATCAGAAAGCAGCTGCGCAAGGGCAGGCAAGAAGGCGATTCGGTGCTGGGCTTTTATGACATCACCCTGGCCATGCGCCCCAAGCCCGTGTCGGATGAGGGGCGGCGGCTTTTGTCGCTCTATCAGACGCGTATCGACAGCTACTGTTTTGTGCTCGAACAAGGCAGTGGCACAGCTCAGTGGGCCAGAGTCAAAAAAATCGATGGACTGCGGGTGAACATTGAAGCAGCGTGGACTGCCGGACTGCAGACCATGCCCGAAATATCCGTGCGCCTTGACCAGATGCAGGGCTTTTGCGTGCTCGATGCTGCGGGCACCGTGATCGACTCGGCGGGCCTGAGCGCCGCGCCGCCAGTTCCAGGCCCGGCAGACATCGCCAGGCTCAAGCTCCTGCGCCAGCAGGTAGCGTCCTGCCCGGCTGATACCACGATGGCGCAGGTCATCACCGGCTTGCGCACTGTGTTTGCCCGGCGCCAGCAATCGGCGCAGGCCCACACCTTTGAGCCGGTGCGGGTGTCCAGCCCCTCATGGATGAAACCCGGCGAGCCGCTGCATGAGATCGTGAAACAGCAGTGGTTTTTGTACACCCAGGGCAGCATCGTGTGGGCCGCGCTGGTGCAGGCCAACAGCCTGCTGTTCTCGCCGGGCAACGCCGACTGCCCGGCGCTGCTGGTCTACAGCCGCGATGCGCACTTTGACGCTCGCCCACAGGAACTGCATGCCATTGCGAAAAAAATCTTCAAGCTCAAAAATACCGCCCCCACAAACCAGGAAGAAAAGGCGGTGGCAGATCTGGTGACGGACGAAATGGACCGCTCGATGGGCTGGCCAGTGCCCGAAATACTCACGGCCAGGTCGGTGAGTGCAGCCGCTTTTATGGTGTTTCGCAAGCACATTCCCAAGGGCGTACTGTCGGCGAGCATGTTTCCGACCCTGATTCATCCGGCCACACAAGCCGTGATGATCGTCCCCTTCGAGTTCTGGCCGATTGACCTCATCGTGCTGTGGAAGGAAGGGCGGCTGTAGGTTCGGCAGAGTCACCAGCCCCAGTTGCAACCTCACCCCAAATTACTATCAAAACATTAGCTACCAACACCCACTGCGATTGCACAGAAGGTCGATTTTATATATAAAACGTAACTACAAAGCCCGACGGGCGGTACTGACCCTTCTTGCCCTCTGGGCGAGGGCTGGGGTGAGGGCCAGCGGCCTGCAAAAAAGTGCTGCTCTATGCATAGGCTGCAAGCCCTCACCCC
>JAZKIK010000319.1:0-14342 GCA_040384925.1 Pseudomonadota bacterium
CTCCTGTGGCAGCTAACTCCGTCGTGAAAGCCAAGGCTGGCAGCGAGCAGAAAACCGGCGCGGCGGCCGCCAAGCCAACTCCGGCGAAAACAGCAGCCAGGGCAAAACCGGATTCGCAGGCAAAAACAAAAGCGATAGTCAGTGAGATAAAAAAAGCAGCCAGCACAACTGCTACCATGCCCGTCAAGACCACCAAGGCGTCCACGCCGGTCAAAGCGCTTATTCCAACCCCACCTGCCACGGCTACCCGGCCGGCTCATCACCTTGTTGAAAGAACTACGCCCATGACCTCACCACCGGCTCTGAAACCCGGACGGAGAAGTTCTGCCCGCGCACCTTCCCAGTTGCCCCCGCCCGCACCCATGGTGCCTACCCATGCGCCTGACGCAGCCAAAGCCAGTTATTCAACGATGACCGAACGTGTGATTGCGCCACCACCCCATGTGGCTGCCAAAAAAGACCCCAAACTCGCCAACAACTGGAAAACCACTTCTGCTGAAGAGTTGACCGATGACGAAGTCAAGGCCATGCCCGATACCGAGTACATGAATGAGAAGCAGATGGCTTTTTTCCGCCACAAGCTGTCTGTGCTCAAGCAGGAAATTCACAACAGTGCCGGTGAAACCACCGAACATCTGCGTGAAGACACAGTGGTGGTGCCTGACCCGGCCGATCGCGCCACCATCGAAGAAGAACACGCGCTTGAACTGCGCACGCGTGACCGGGAACGAAAGTTGCTCAAGAAGATCGAACAGTCCATCGCGCGCATTGATTCCGGCGACTACGGTTATTGTGACGAGACCGGCGAACCCATTGGTGTGGGCCGTCTGATTGCCCGTCCCACAGCCAATTTGTCTCTGGAAGCCCAGCAGCGACGTGAACTCAAACAGAAAATGTTTGGCGACTGACTGATTTAACGACATCCCGCCGCACGTCCTAAAGGTCTTCAAAACTCGTCCCATGTCAAAAGAAGACACTTCATCGGGTTTGCTTTCCAAAATGGTTAAGTTCGTCCGCAATCCTGCGACGAGCTGGTCAGACCTTGACAACAAGGAAACCGACCGTGATGAGGCCCTGAGCAAACAGTTGCTCAAGGAAATGATCGAGCGCAAGCGCCGCAATGACTTTGTGCGCAAGCGCGAGTTCGACATGCTTCGAAAAATGCGCAAGCGTGAGGCCATGGTTGGCCAGGACCCCGGTGGGCGGCCTTCGTTTTTCCAGAGCAGCATGCCGTCCAAGCCGGATGATCGTGCCAAGACGCTCAAAAAAATCGACGAAATCGAAGCGCAAATGTCCATGCAGTGGTGGAAGACCAATCCACGTTCGTCACTGGATTCTGTCAATTCATCGCTGGAGCCGGAGTCACGCAATCCGGCTGTGGCTCCCATGATGGCAAATTCATTGCCTGCCGGTTACGGTGCCACGGAGCCGGTTGGTCTGCGGCCCATACCGGATGATCCGGCTCCGAGAGAGCCCGCTCGTGCAGCGCACCGGGCTGCTTCCATGCAGGATGAGGCCACGGAGCCAGCGCCCCTGAATGCACGTCGGCCCATGGTTGCGACGACCACATCGGGTAAATCGGCAGCCATGAATGGTCTGTCATGGGGTGGTGGCAGTTATGACAATGGAACCTCAGGTTTCACACCTTCCAATCTGCTGGCAATGGATGTTGCAGAGGTTGCCCATGACGCCGAGCTTGAAGAAGCCTCCATCCGTTTTGCCAATGGTGACGACGCTGGTGCCGAGGCTGGTCTGCTGGAGATGCTGGCTCCCCAGGGTTCACGCGTCGGCCATTCTGAAACCTGGATGACGCTTTTTGACCTGTACCGTGCGACAAGCCAGCAGGACAAGTTTGAAAATGCGGCGATTCAGTTTGTGCAGCGCTTTGACCGTTCCGCACCGCAGTGGTTTTCCATGCCGGACATGTTTAAACAGCTGACGCCGTCGTCAGGTTCCAAGCCTGCCGGAAATGGTCCGGCCGCAGACTGGATTTGCCCATCGGTTGTGGGTATTCAGACTGTAGCGACGCTCAAGGCTGCACTGGCCAGGGCACCCATGCCGTGGCGACTTGACTGGAGCAACCTCAAGTCGATTGATGCCACGGCGCTTGACCCATTGGGCAAGGTGTTCAGTGGCTGGGCGGCCCAGCCTGTGCAACTGCGGTTTCTTGGTGATGGTCAATTGCAGAAGGTTCTGCATGCTGCCACGCCATCAGGTCAGCGCGACACCATGCAGGAGTGGTGGCAACTGCGCATGGAGGCCTTGCGTGTCACGCACAGGCCAGATGAGTTTGAGCTGGCCGCGCTTGATTTTTGCGTGACTTACGAGGTTTCTCCACCCGCCTGGGAGAGTGCACGTTGTGAATACAAGCCGCTGGATACAGATGGGGCGGCTATTGCAGGGCACACAATCATTGGGGATGTGTATCGGGACTCGGTCTATTCCGGCCTGAGTGTCATGGAAGGCGACACCCAGATGGAGGGTCAGAGCCAGCAGGCGAGTCAGCAGCTTGTATCGGTGGAACTGTCGGGTCAGATACAGGGTGATGCGATTGAGGTGCTGGATACACTGGAAAGCAAGTTGATGGGGGCGGACATCATGATGATTTCCTGCGCAAAACTGATTCGGGTGGATTTTTCAGCTGCCGGTACCTTGCTTAACTGGGTTTCGGCCCGTGAGTCCGAGCAGAGGGCCGTTCAGTTTTCGGACGTCAACCGTCTGGTGGCTGCATTTTTTAATGTGATTGGCATCACTGAACATGCACGGGTGACAACCCGCATGGATTGAGTGTGAAATAAGTGACATATACTGGGTTGAGAGCCTGGGTGTGGCCATTGCACCGGGTTTGAACGCATAAAATCAGGCGAAATCAGCGTCTGTTGAACCGAATGACGCTGCTGATGGGTGGCGTCAAAGATACAACCTAGGTATTAATGCCCTGGTCTGTTGTCCGAATGCTTCAGCATCGCCAGACATGTATTGTTACTGGCCTGATGCAGTACCTGCGAAGTCTTCGCTAAGTACTTAATCTAAAACACTTTTTCACTTGCTGGTGGTGTGGTGTTGCACGCCTAAGTCATTGATTTCATTGAAAGAATTTGTTTCAGAAAAACAGACGGGTAAAACTTTCCTGCTAAAGTGGGAGGAAGTGCAATTTAGTGGTGAAAAGTGCTTTCTAAAGGTCTTTATCCGTGTTTCAAGGTGCGTCATTCGTAGCTCTCGATAGCAAGGGGCGGCTGTCTGTGCCGACCCGGCATCGTGACGTGCTGAGCGCTACATCTGCCAGCCAGCTCACCATGACCAAGCACCCCCACGGATGTGTCATGATTTTTCCCCGCAGCGAGTGGGAGAAGTTTCGTGACCGCATTGCATCGCTACCCATGCAGGCCCAATGGTGGAAACGTATTTTTCTTGGCAATGCCATGGATGTTGAAATGGATGCAACTGGTCGTGTGCTGGTATCGCCTGAATTGCGTCAAGCAGCAGGCCTCGTCAAGGAAACGGTGTTGTTGGGTATGGGCGCTTATTTCGAGTTGTGGGATGCACCAACCTATGCCGCGCAAGAAGCCGAGCAGATGAAGGGCGAGATGCCTGACGTCTTCAGAGATTTTTCCTTTTAGAAAGATGACGGTGCAAGATATATGGACGCATCGCACCGTCTTGTTGAACGAAGCAGTCGAATCGCTTCATGTCAACCCGGACGGACACTACATTGACGCCACCTTCGGGCGTGGTGGGCACTCTCGCCTTATTCTTTCCCGCCTGGCTGCTGGCGGGCGTTTGACTGCCTTCGACAAGGATGTCGAAGCCATCAACGAAGCGCAAACCATCAAGGACGGCCGCTTCTCCATTCGCCATGAAGGCTTCAACCAGCTTGGAGGGCTTGCGCCCATGAGTGCGGCAGGGCTGTTGATGGATCTGGGCATAAGCTCGCCGCAAATCGACAACCCGGCGCGTGGATTTTCATTCCGCTCGGATGGCCCCCTGGACATGCGTATGGACACCACGCGCGGCCAGAGTGTTGCCGACTGGCTGGCGGATGCATCAATAGACAGTATGACGGAGGTGATTCGTGACTATGGAGAAGAACGGTTTGCTGGGCAGATTGCAAAGGCGATTGATCGTCGCCGACAGGAGCGGGGCCCGCTTCGAGGCACCGCTGAACTGGCCGAAGTCGTGGCTGGCGCGGTCAAAACCCGCGAGCCGGGCAAGGACCCTGCAACGCGCACATTTCAGGCTCTTCGGATTTTCATCAATGCCGAGCTTGAAGAGCTGCAACAGGCGTTAGCTGCGTCGCTGCAGGTGCTGCAAACCGGGGGGCGTCTGGTGGTCATCAGTTTTCATTCGCTTGAAGACCGGATTGTCAAACAATTCATTGCCGAGCATTCGCGTGAGGTGTTTGACCGGCGTGCCCCTTTTGCCGAGCCCAAGCCCATGCGTCTGAATGCCTTGGGCCGTATAAAACCGGGTGAAGCCGAGATTGCAGCCAACCCTCGCTCGCGCAGTGCAGTCATGCGTGTGGCAGAACGCACCGGGGTGCAGGTGTGACCAGGTTCAATATCTTCCTGCTGCTGGCTGTGATTGGCAGTGCCCTGTATCTGGTGCATATCCAGTACGAGTCGCGCCGGCTGTATGTAGAGCTTGAGAGGGCCGCAGCCCAAAGCCGGAAAATCGAGGCTGACAATGAGCGCCTGCAGGTCGAAAAACGCGCGCAGGCGACCCCGCTGCGGGTTGAGCGCCTGGCCAAGGAGCGTTTGCAGATGCATACCGCAACGCCTGCCATCACCCACTATGTCACGCTGAAAGACAGCGCTGTTGCCGGGGGGGTGCCATGAGCAAGAGTGTGCTTTACACATCCAGCCCCTTGCTGGCCAGCAAAACGCCGGTATGGCGCAGTAAGTTCATTGTGGCGGCCATTGCGCTGGCCTTTGTCGGCCTGGCCTGCCGTGCGGCCTATGTGCAGGTTATTGGCAATGACTTCTTTCGGCGCCAGGGCGAGGTCCGGTTTGCCCGCACGCTTGAACTGCCTGCCAACCGGGGCCGCATTCTGGACAGAAATGGACTGATTCTGGCCTCCAGTGTGCCTGCTCCCAGCATCTGGGCCATCCCGGAAGACGTTGAGGCTGATGAGGCCCAACTTGTTGCGCTGGCCGGATTGCTTGAGATGCCGCTGGCTGAATTGAATAAAAAACTGGCTGACGACGACAAGAGCTTTGTCTGGCTCAAGCGCCAGGTGGATGACTCTGTGGCCCAGAAAATAGAGGCCATGAAGCTCAAGGGCATCTATCAGCGCAAGGAATACAAACGCCAATACCCTGAAGGTGAAACAACGGCTCATGTGGTTGGTTTTACCAATGTCGAAGATCACGGCCAGGAGGGCATGGAGCTGGCTTTTGACAAGGAACTGGCTGGTCACACTGGTTCACGCCGGGTGATCAAGGACCGGCTGGGTCGCGTGGTTGAGGGTGTGGGTGAGGTGATTCCCCCGGTGGATGGAAAAGACCTGCAGCTTTCGATTGACAGCAAGATGCAGTTTGTTGCCTATCAAAAACTCAGGGATGCTGTCATTGCAAACAAGGCCCATGCAGGCAGTGTTGTCATGATTGACGCCGTGACCGGTGAGGTGCTGGCCATGGCCAATTACCCGAGTTATGTACCCGACAAACGGCAAAACATGTCGGGTGCCCAGTTGCGCAATCGTGCCTTGACGGACACCTTTGAGCCCGGTTCGGTGATGAAGGCATTTACCGTGGGCCTTGCGCTGGAGACGGGCCGCGTCAAGCCGCAAACACCCATACAGACGGCACCGGGTCGTATCCAGATCACGGGCTCCACCATCAGTGACTCGCATCCTCATGGCGTTCTGACCGTGCAGGAAGTGATCCAGAAGTCAAGCAACGTTGGCACCGTCAAGATGGCGATGCAAATGCAGTCGCGTGAAATGTGGGAAGTATTTTCACAGGCCGGTTTTGGCCAAAAACCGCAGATTTCCTTTCCTGGTGTGGTGTCCGGGCGCTTGCGTCCCTATAAAACCTGGCGGCCGATTGAACAGGCCACCATGTCTTATGGTTATGGTCTGTCAGCGTCCCTGTTCCAGATGGTGCGTGCCTACACCGTGTTTGCACATGACGGCCAGATCATTCCTGCCACCTTGCTCAAAAGCACGGACGAAGCCATCGGTGTGCAGGTGTTTTCAGCCAAAACTGCAGCCGAGATGCGCAAAATGCTGCAGATGGCAGCCGGGCCTGGCGGCACCGGCCCCAAGGCGCAAACAGTTGGTTATTCCGTTGGAGGCAAATCGGGTACCGCCTACAAACAGGTGGGCAAAGGTTATGGCACGGACAGGGACCGGAAGTACCGCGGCTGGTTTGTCGGCATGGCACCGATTGAAAAGCCCAGCGTCATCATCGGCGTGATGATTGACGAGCCTAGTGCGGGTAAATATTTTGGCGGCGAGGTGGCTGCGCCGGTTTTCAGCGAACTGGTGCAACAGACATTGCGCATCAAAGGACTGCAGCCTGACATGTCTGTCAAACCCCAGATCGTGACGCAGGTTGTGGAGGAGTCATTTTGATGACCCGTCTGCAAAACCCCGTGCAGGCTGCTGACTGGCTGCGCGCGCAGGTGACTGGCCGTCTGTGTACTGATAGCCGTCAGGTCGGTGCCGGTGACGGATTTATTGCCTGGCCCGGCGCTGCCCTTGATGGTCGGGCTTATGTGGCTGATGCATTGGCGGCGGGTGCTGCAGCTTGCCTGGTTGAAGAGGCTGGCGCTGACGACTACGATTTTTCAGATGAGCGGATTGCTGTTTATCCGGGCCTGAAAGCGGATGCTGCACCGCTTGCTGCCGCCTACTTCGGTGACCCCAGCGCGCAACTGCAGGTTTTTGCAGTAACCGGCACCAATGGCAAAACATCAAGCAGCTGGTGGCTGGCGCAGGCATTGGGCAAAGTCGGCCTGCGATGTGGTGTTGTAGGCACCCTGGGTATAGGTGAGGCTGATGCCATGGTGTTCAACGGCCTGACCACACCTGACCCGGTGCTGCTGCAGGAACAGCTCAGGCGTTTTGTTGACACGGGTTTCAAGGCCTGTGCGCTGGAAGCTTCGTCAATTGGCATTGCCGAAAAACGGCTGGATGCAACACGGGTCAAGGTCGCCATATTCACCAATTTCACGCAGGACCATCTCGACTACCACGGCTCCATGCAGGCCTACTGGGATGCAAAAAAGAGCCTGTTTGCCTGGCCTGGCCTGGAGTGCGCAGTTGTCAATATTGACGATGCCAAGGGTGCCTGGCTGTTTATGGCGCTTGCAGATTCCGGCCTGGATGTGTGGACGGTCTCGATTGCAGAGCCTGCCCGCCTTCAGGCCAAAAACATCCGGCAAGAGGCAAACAAGCTGCAGTTTGAAGTGGTCGAGGGCCAGGAGCAATACCTTGTTGCCGTGGCCACGGTGGGTTTGTACAACGTGTCGAATCTGCTGGGAGTGATGGCCGCCATGCGTGCTGCGGGCATTGCACTGAAAGACGCTGCCAATGCCTGTTGTGGTTTGCAGTCTGTTCCCGGTCGTCTGGATGTCCTGAGCCTGGAGTCATCGCCGCTGGTGGCGATTGACTATGCCCACACACCTGATGCACTTGAGGAAGTATTGCTTGCACTGCAGCCAATTGCGCAAAGCCGTGGCGGGGTGTTGTGGTGTGTGTTTGGATGCGGCGGTGATCGTGATGCCAGCAAACGGCCCCTGATGGCGGCCATCGCGCAAAAACATGCGGATCATCTGGTGGTGACCAGCGACAACCCGCGCAGCGAAGCGCCCGATGCCATCATCAGGCAGATCCTGGCCGGCCTTTCGCCTGCGGATGCCGTGCAGGTGCAGGCAGACCGTGCGCTGGCGATTGCCGGCACTGTCGGCCTGGCCCGGCCCTGTGATGTGGTTCTGATTGCTGGCAAGGGGCACGAAAATTATCAGGAAATTTCTGGTGTGAAGCACCCTTTTTCTGACCGGACACATGCTCAGGATGCTCTTTTTGCCCGTTCTGCCCAAGGTGGTGCCGCATGATGACACTTTCGCAAGCGCAGGGCTGGATCAATGGCCATGGCACCCAGCTTTCAAGCCAGCTGGTCGGTGATGGCAGCCTGCGGATATCGCGGGTACATACCGACACACGAACACTCAGGGCAGGTGACCTGTTTGTGGCCCTCAAGGGTGAACGCTTTGATGCCAATGATTTTCTGGCTCAGGCCAAAGAGCAGGGCGCATGCGCTGCCATTGCACATCACGGGCTGGTGGCTGCGGGGCTGCCGGGGCTGGAGGTGTCTGATTCAAGGCTTGCCTTGGGCCGCCTTGCTGGTGGCTGGCGTTTGCAGTTCGGCTTGCCGCTGATTGCCGTTACCGGCAGCAATGGCAAAACCACCGTGACCCAGATGATTGCCGCCATTTTGCGGGCCTGGAAACCCGAGGCAGCTTTTTCGACCGAAGGTAACCTGAACAACGATATCGGTGTGCCCCTGACGCTTTTGCGTCTGCAGCCGGCGCATGAAATTGGTGTGGTCGAACTGGGCATGAATCACCCCGGAGAAATCGCCTGCCTGGCGGCCATGGCGCGGCCCACGGTGGCACTGGTCAATAACGCACAGCGCGAGCACCTGGAGTTCATGTCCACCGTCGAAGCGGTTGCGCATGAGAACGGCTCAGTGATTGCAGCCCTTGACGATCAGGGCATTGCGGTTTTCCCTGCGGATGATGACTACACAGCCGTGTGGCGGCAACTCGCTGGTGGCCGAAAAGTGCTGACTTTTGCAGCGCCTGACCAGGCCGGTGTGGTGGCCGACGTCACTGCAACAGCCCGGTGGGCCGCCAATGGCTGGCAGGTTCTGGCGAATACACCCTCGGGTGCGTTTGAGTTCAGCTTGGGTATTGCCGGTCGCCACAACGTCAAAAATGCATTGGCCGCAACGGCTTGTGCGCTGGGGGCTGGTGTTCCGCTGCTTTCCATCGCGGCTGGCCTGTCTGCATTTGTACCTGTCAAGGGTCGGTCACGTGCGCTGGCTCTTGATTTTCAGGGCAGGCCGCTGAGCCTGGTGGACGACACCTACAACGCCAACCCGGACTCCATGCGGGCTGCAATCGATGTGCTTGCTGAACTGCCGGGACCGGCCTTGCTGGTGATGGGGGACATGGCCGAGGTGGGTGACCAGGGGCCGGCATTTCACGAGGAAGCCGGTCTTTACGCATGCAAACACGGCATCAGCAAGCTTTTTACCTTTGGGGTGCAGTCTGCACTGGCCTCACGAAGTTTCGGCAGTTTTGACCAAAGCCATCATTTTGAAGATATGGACGCACTGAACGCCGCCGTATTGGCTCAGTTGCCGCTTACGGCCAGCCTGCTGGTCAAAGGTTCGCGTTCCATGAGGATGGAGCGGGTTGTGCAGGCTGTCCTTGCGCAGGCTCAGACATCGGCCTCAAACCAGTCGCCATCGATAAAAACAACAACACAACAACAAAGCGGAGCTTTTCATGCTGCTTAGTCTGGCCCAGTGGCTACAGTCCATCTCGCCGGAATTCGGGTCTTTCCGGGTATTTCAGTATTTGACGTTTCGCGCCGTGATGGCTGCGCTGACGGCCTTGCTGATTGGTCTGGGCGCTGGTCCCTTTGTGATTCGCCGTCTGACAGCGCTGAAGATTGGTCAGCCCATCCGCGAATACGCGATGCAGACACATCTGAGCAAATCCGGAACGCCAACCATGGGTGGTGTGCTGATTCTTTTGTCCATCGCCATTTCCACGCTTTTGTGGTTTGATCTGTCCAACCGCTTTGTCTGGATTGTGCTGATCGTCACCCTGGGTTTTGGTGCCATCGGCTGGGCCGACGACTGGCGCAAGGTGGTGCATAAAGACCCTGAGGGCATGCGCTCACGTGAAAAATACATGTGGCAGTCGCTGATTGGCCTGGTGGCTGCGCTGTATCTGGTGTTCAGCATTTCCGAAAGCTCGAACCTGAAGGTGCTGGAGCTCTTTTTCAGCTGGGTAGGCTCAGGTTTTGATGTTGATTTGCCACCCAAAGCCGGCCTGCTTGTGCCTTTTGTCAAGGAAATCAGCTACCCGCTCGGCGTTTTTGGTTTTGTGATCCTGACCTATCTGGTCATTGTGGGTTCCAGCAATGCTGTCAACCTGACCGACGGTCTTGATGGCCTGGCCATCATGCCGGTCGTCATGGTGGGTTCTGCTCTGGGCGTTTTTGCCTACGTGACCGGCAGCTCGGTGTATTCAAAGTACCTGTTTTTCCCGCATATCCCCGGTTCAGGTGAACTGCTTATTTTTTGCGCTGCGATGGCAGGTTCCGGGCTGGCATTTTTGTGGTTCAACACCCATCCGGCGCAGGTTTTTATGGGTGACGTCGGTGCGCTTGCCCTGGGTGCAGCGCTGGGCACCTTCGCGGTCATCGTGCGCCAGGAAATTGTGCTGGCCATCATGGGCGGCATTTTTGTGGTTGAGGCCCTGTCGGTCATGCTGCAGGTGAGCTGGTTCAAGTACACCAAAAAGCGTTATGGCGAAGGCCGGCGCCTTTTGAAGATGGCACCCCTGCATCATCATTTCGAAAAAAATGGCTGGAAAGAAACGCAGGTTGTAGTGCGTTTCTGGATCATCACCATGCTGCTCTGCCTTGTCGGTCTTTCAACACTCAAGCTCCGTTAGGTTGAGAGATGAAACACCTGGACCAAAAGAACATCCTGATACTGGGACTTGGTGCGTCCGGTCTGGCGCTGGCACGCTGGTGTGCCCGCGCTGGAGCCCATATCACGGTGGCTGATACCCGCACCACGCCACCACAGCTTGAGGCACTGCGCGCCCTGTTGCCTGCTGCAGGTTTTATCAGCGCGGCGATGGATGAGGCCTTGCTGTCCAGCACTTCTTTTGATGCCGTGTTCAAAAGCCCGGGTTTGTCGCCGGCTTCAATCGCGGGTGTCATGGCTGCTGCGCAGGCCCAGGGAATCAGCTGCGGCAATGAACTGAGCCTGTTTGCCGATGCACTGGCCGATCTGAAAGAGCAGCAGGCCTATGCGCCGCAGGTCATTGCCATCACTGGCACCAACGGCAAAACAACCGTGACCTCGCTGACCGGGCAACTGGTGCAGCGGGCTGGCAAGTCGGTGGCAGTGGCAGGCAATATCGGCCCGACCCTGCTGGATACGTTGACAGAAAAACTCGATGCCCTGGCCCATGGCGAGGCGCTGCCCGATGTCTGGGTGCTGGAGCTGTCGAGCTTTCAGCTCGATGGTGTCAGCAACTTTGAGCCGACAGTTGCCACCGTGCTGAATGTCACACAAGACCATCTCGACTGGCATGAAACCCTGGCTGCCTACACGGCAGCCAAAGCACGGGTTTACGGCAGCAAGGGGCTGATGCTGCTCAATCGCAATGACCCGCTGGTGATGGCCGCCTTGCCGCCGCTGGTCAAGGGCAAACAGCTGCGCAGTCATTTCACTTTTGGCAATGACGATCCGCAAAGGCCAGGTGACTACGGTATCGAAACCGTCAACGGCATGGCCTGGCTGGTGCGCGCTGCCGAGGCGGATGAAACCTTCCGGCGTCGCAAGGACGAGGAAGTGGTGCTGCACATCCAGCGTTTCATGCCACTGGATGCCTTGCGCATCCGTGGCCGGCACAACGCCACCAATGCGCTGGCCGCGCTGGCGCTGGCGAGCGCCGCCGGTTGTGGCCTTGCACCCATGCTGCATGGCCTGCGCGAATATCGCGGTGAGCCGCATCGTGTGGAGTCGGTGGCTGTCATCAACGATGTGGAATATTTTGACGACAGCAAGGGCACCAATGTGGGCGCAACGGTTGCGGCGCTCGCCGGGCTGGGTGCTGACCGCAAACTGGTGCTGGTTTTGGGGGGGGAAGGCAAGGGGCAGGACTTTTCTCCACTGGCCGAGCCGGTAGCGCGTTATGCCCGTGCCGTGGTGCTGATTGGCCGTGACGCACCCTTGATCCGGGCTGCGCTGGCTGCCTGCGAGCTGCCATTGCTGGATGCCGTGTCGATGCCGGACGCTGTCACGCAGGCTTCGCAGCTTGCCAGCACCGGTGATGCGGTGCTGATGTCGCCAGCCTGTGCCAGTTTTGACATGTTTGACAACTACGAGCACCGCGCTCGTGTGTTTTGTGAAGCCGTGCAGGCGCTGGCGTCTGAACAGGGAGTTGTGTTGTGACTGCCGCCGAACGATTTTTTGGCGGGTTCTCCGGGGTCGGCAAAGCCGCGTCCGATGTGCTGCCTGTGCGGCTTGGTGGTCACAGCCTGTCCAGAAAAACCGCCACACCGGTTCATCTGGCTGGTTTTGACCAGGCTCTGGTCTGGGTCACCGTGGCTTTGCTGATGTGGGGCCTGGTCATGGTGTATTCCGCGTCCATTGCCATGCCCGACAACCCGAAATTCGCCCGGTATGCACACACACACTTTTTGACCCGCCACATCATGTCGCTGGTGGTGGCCTTTGTGGTGGCTGTGCTGGTTTTTCAGGTGCCCATGAATGTCTGGGAAAAACTGGCACCCTGGCTGTTTGTTGTGTCGCTGGTGCTGCTGATTCTGGTTCTGGTGCCTTTTATCGGCAAGGGTGTGAACGGCGCACGGCGCTGGATTTCACTCGGTTTCATGAATTTTCAGCCCTCGGAACTTGCCAAGTTTGCGGTGCTTCTTTATGCGGCCGACTACATGGTTCGCAAGATGGATGTCAAGGAGCGCTTTTTCCGCGCCGTTATGCCCATGGCAATTGCTATTGCCATTGTTGGCCTGTTGCTGCTTGCCGAGCCGGACATGGGTGCCTTCATGGTGATTTCTGTGATTGCCATGGGCATCCTGTTTCTGGGTGGCGTCAACGTGCGCATGTTCGCCGTGATCACTGCAGTTGTCATTGTGGCCTTCAGCCTGATGGTGATGCTCAGCGAATGGCGGCGCGAGCGGATTTTTGCCTACCTTGATCCGTGGAGTGACAAATTCTCCATGGGCAAGGGTTACCAGCTCTCGCATTCGCTGATTGCCTTTGGCCGGGGTGAGGTGTTTGGCGTGGGTCTGGGCGGCAGCATCGAAAAACTGCACTGGCTGCCGGAAGCACATACCGACTTTTTGATGGCCGTGATTGGTGAGGAGTTTGGCCTGGTGGGTGTGCTGGTGGCGATTGGCCTTTTCATGTGGATGACCCGCCGCATCATGCACATTGGCCGCCAGTCGATTGCGCTGGACAGGCTGTTTGCCGGTCTGGTGGCCCAGGGTGTTGGCATCTGGATTGGTTTTCAGACCTTTATCAATATTGGTGTCAATCTTGGTGCCTTGCCAACCAAAGGGCTGACTCTGCCGTTAATGAGTTTTGGCGGTTCGGCCATCCTGATGAACCTGATTTCCCTGACTGTGGTGTTGCGGATTGATTATGAAAACCGTTTGATGATGCGCGGAGGCCGTGCATGAAGCCGCAAAAATGTGCATTGATCATGGCAGGCGGCACTGGCGGGCATATATTTCCTGGACTGGCTGTGGCGGACGCCCTGCGCGAGCGCGGCTGGCGTGTGCATTGGCTGGGCGGCAAGGGCAGCGTCAGCCAGCCGACCATGGAAAGCCAGCTGGTTCCGCCGCGTGGTTTTGCTTTTGAGTCGATTGACTTTTCGGGTGTGCGTGGCAAAGGGCTCAGCACGCTGGCCTTTTTGCCGCTGCGCCTGCTCAAGGCCTTCTGGCAAAGTGTGGCCGTCATTCGCCGGGTCAAACCTGATGTGGTGGTCGGTCTGGGCGGCTACATCGCTTTTCCGGCCGGCATGATGAGTGTGTTGCTGGGCCGGCCACTGGTTTTGCATGAACAGAACTCGGTTGCGGGGCTGGTCAACAAGGTACTGGCCCAGGTGGCCGACAAGGTTTTTACGGCTTTCCCGCATGTACTGAAAAACGCCGAGTGGGTGGGCAACCCCTTGCGCAGCGCCTTTACCGTGCAGCCTGATCCTGTTGCACGTTTTGCCGGACGCAACGGGCCTTTGAAGCTGCTGGTTGTAGGCGGTAGCCTGGGTGCCAGGGCCTTGAACAGCATCGTGCCACAGGCGCTGGCGCTGATTCCGGCAGCGCAACGGCCAGTGGTGATTCACCAAAGCGGGGCAAAGCAGCTGGACGAACTTCGCAGCAACTACCTGGCTGCCGGGGTTGACGCCAGCCTCACACCGTTTATCGAAGATACCGCCACCGCTTTTGCAGATGCAGACATCATTGTTTGCCGTGCTGGTGCCAGCACGGTGACTGAAATTGCCGCCGTGGGCGCTGCCGCGCTGTTTGTGCCTTTCCCCTCGGCTGTGGATGACCACCAGACCAG
>JAZKIK010000319.1:14352-16023 GCA_040384925.1 Pseudomonadota bacterium
TTGTATTCGTGCCCTACCCTCATGCAGCGGAAGACCACCAGACCAGCAATGCGCGTTTTCTGGTCAGCCAGGGCGGTGGCTGGCTGGTGGCCCAGCCTGATCTGACACCTGCAATGCTGGCAGATTTGCTGCAAAAAACAGAGCGTACTACGCTGATGAACCGGGCGCAAGAGGCCAAAAAAATGCAAAAAACAGAAGCAACAGCCCGTGTGGTGGCTGCGTGCGAGGAATTGGCAACATGAAACACGCCATTGAACACATTCACTTCATCGGCCTTGGCGGCGCCGGTATGTCGGGCATAGCCGAGGTTTTGCACAACCTGGGGTATGTGATTTCGGGTTCGGACCTGTCTGACAGCGCCACCTTGCGCCGCCTGACCAGCCTGGGTATCCAGACTTTTGTTGGTCATGCGGCTGAGAACCTGGCGTCGGTTGATGCGGTGGTGACATCCACAGCGGTGCAGGCTGACAACCCTGAAGTGCTGGCTGCGCGTGAAAAACGTATTCCGGTGGTGCCACGCGCCCTGATGCTGGCCGAGCTGATGCGCCTTAAAAAGGGTATTGCGATCGCCGGCACACATGGCAAAACCACCACCACCAGTCTGGTCGCCAGCATTCTGGCCGAAGGCGGCCTGGACCCCACATTTGTGATTGGTGGCCGCCTCAACAGCGCCGGTGCCAATGCCAAGCTGGGCTCAGGTGATTACATCGTGGTTGAAGCCGACGAGTCCGATGCCTCGTTTTTGAACCTGCTGCCCGTGATGGCGGTGGTCACCAATATCGACGCCGACCATATGGAAACCTATGGCCATGATTTTGGCAATCTGAAAAAGGCTTTTGTCGACTTTCTGCACCGCATGCCTTTTTATGGCACGGCGATCCTGTGTACCGACGATGCGGCCGTGCGCGAAATCGTGACGCAGGTGTCCTGCCCCATCACAAGCTACGGTTTTGGTGAGGACGCACAGGTGCGGGCCATCAATGTGCGGCCCGTGGGCGCACAGATGCATTTCACGGCGCAGCGGCGCAACGGCGTCACCCTGCCTGATCTGGACGTGGTGCTGAATCTGGCCGGCCAGCACAATGTGCTCAACGCCCTGTCGGCGATTGCCGTGGCGGTTGAACTCAATGTGCCCGACAGTGCCGTGCAAAAGGCTCTGGCTGAATTCAAGGGTGTTGGCCGCCGTTTTCAAAGTTACGGCCAGGTGGCAGCAAAAGGCGGTGGCAGTTTCACCCTGATTGAAGATTACGGCCATCACCCGGTTGAAATGGCTGCCACCCTGGCGGCCGCACGTGGTGCTTTTCCCGGCAGCCGGCTGGTGCTGGCTTTTCAACCCCACCGTTACACCCGCACACGCGACTGTTTTGAAG
The DNA here is from genome assembly GCA_040384925.1 of Pseudomonadota bacterium. Lineage (GTDB taxonomy): Bacteria > Pseudomonadota > Gammaproteobacteria > Burkholderiales > Burkholderiaceae_C > Polaromonas. Next base: position 15,723 of record JAZKIK010000319.1, read on the forward strand.
ATTTCGTCAAGGTCATTGGCCATGCGGACGCGGTCTTGCTGTCCGAGGTGTATGCCGCTGGCGAAGCGCCGATTGTCGCTGCCGATGGCCGCTCGCTGGCGCGCGCCTTGCGTGTGGCGGGCAAGCTGGAGCCTGTGTTTGTTGATGTGATTGACGAGCTGCCGCAAGTCATTGCAGACAACGCACGCGACGGTGATGTGGTGCTCTGCATGGGTGCCGGATCCATTGGCTCCGTTCCTCAGAAGGTGCTTGATATGCTGCAAACAACAGAGCAGGCTATGCCCGTGGTGCCCGTGGTGCC
>JAZKIK010000320.1:0-5523 GCA_040384925.1 Pseudomonadota bacterium
ACGCAGGCGTGGGCCACATCGCCTCAAAATCCGACACCCTGCTGTTTTTGTTTGCTGCAAAATTGATAGTTGGTTGCGCCCACTGCGCCTGTGCAAAAGGCCTTTCTGTCGCAGGGCCTGGGGGCTGGTCTGGGGCTTCTTGGGCCGGCGGCATCAGCCCTGCCTGGGCCACCGGTACGCTGGAGCGTGGTGTGGCCAAGGCGTTTTCAGTTCCATGGCGCACCGCCTGATGAACCTCGCGCCCATCACGAAATCGCACTTCAATCTTGGTCGGATGCACATTGACATCCACACGTGCCGGATCCATTTCTACATACAGCGCATAAACCGGCTGCCGGTGGCCATGCAGCACGTCTTCATACGCGCTGCGCGCCGCGTGGCTTAGCACCTTGTCGCGCACAAAACGGCCATTGACGTAGGCAAACTGCTGGTCAGCGCGTGATCGTGCCGCATCCGGAATGCCGGCGCGGCCCCATACACGCAGCGCAGGCTGCCCGTCGGCACGGCGGGCACTGCTTTCGTACTGAACCGCGACCGACTGGTCCAGAAAATCACTGCCCAGCACATCTGCCAGGCGCTGGTCGTGGGCGGTTTGCCCGGCAGCCAATGAATTTGCCGTGCAGGCACGCCATTGTTCAATCAGCTTGCCTTCATGCCAGATGGCAAAACCCACATCGGGCCGCACCAGCGCGTGACGGCGTACCGCTTCAATACAGTGGGCGAGTTCGGTGGCGTCGGTCTTCAGAAACTTGCGGCGTGCCGGGGTGGCATAAAACAGCTCGCGCACTTCCACGCTGGTGCCGCGTGCGCGCGCGGCAGGTTTCAACTCGCCGGTACGGCCATCAAGCTGCCAGGCGTGCTCGGCACTGTCGGTTCTGGAGAGCAGGCTCATGTCGGCAATCGAATTGATGGCAGCCAGCGCCTCACCCCTGAAACCCATGGTGCCCACCGATTCAAGGTCTTGCAGCGAGGCAATCTTGCTGGTGGCATGGCGGCGCAGTGCGACCGGCAACTCTTCACGCGGGATGCCCTGGCCATCGTCTTCCACCAGAATCAGCCTGACACCGCCTGCAAGCAAACGCAGCGTGACCTGCGTAGCACCCGCATCAAGTGCGTTGTCAACCAGCTCACGCACCACAGAAGCTGGCCGTTCAACCACTTCTCCAGCGGCAATCTGGCTGATCAGTTCATCAGGAAGGTCAAGAATCGGGCGGCGGGTCGGGAGCAAAACAGTCATGGTGGCTGATTTTAGGGTGTGGCGAGGAATAATTTCCCGGTTTGGCCCGAGGAGTCGGGATGTGATGTGAGGCGCAAGACGTGCAGTGTGGTGAACCACACAATCGGATTGCAACGAAGCAGCGCGCCCGAATCCGACAGGACAAACTGGGGAATTTATTTCTTGCCACATCCTTTAGTGATGAGGCTGCTTTGCGACCTGTCAAAATCCCGCGCATGGAAATTGTTACTTACCTGATCGACTTCATCCTCCACGTTGACAAACACCTGGAGGCCTTTGTTACCACCTACGGGCTGTGGGTTTATGCACTGCTTTTTCTGATTCTTTTTGTCGAAACCGGCGTGGTCGTCATGCCGTTCTTGCCCGGCGACTCCCTGCTGTTTGTGGTGGGTGCCATGTGCGGTGTGGGGCTGATGAGTTACCCGCTGGCCGTGGGCCTGCTGTTTGTGGCGGCCGTGCTGGGTGACCAGTGCAACTATTCAATCGGCCGATACTTCGGCCCCAAGGTGTTCCAGTGGGAAGATTCGCGTTTTTTCAATAAAAAGGCATTCGATCAAGCCCATGCCTTTTATGAAAAATATGGCGGCATCACAATCGTCGCCGCGCGCTTCATGCCCTTTTTACGCACTTTTGCGCCATTTGTGGCGGGTGTGTCAGAGATGAGTCGCAGCAAATTTACCGCTTACAACATTGGCGGCGCGGCCTTGTGGGTGGGCGGCATCGTCACTGCTGGATACTTTTTTGGCAACGTGCCTTTTGTCAAGGCGAATCTTGACAAAATCATCTGGGCGATGATCCTGATCCCAGGCCTGTTTGTGATCTTTGGTGCCTGGAAGGCGTCGCGCCAATCAGCCCAGCCGGCAAGCAAGGCTTGAAAAATCAGGACTCAGACTTAAAAAAAGCGACACTCTGATGACTCAGGCGTCGCTTTTTTGTGGCCCCAAGGGCCTGATCAATTGGATGAGATCACTGTTTCTTGCCAACTTCGTTACCAATCAGTGCACCGGCTGCGGCACCACCAACGGTACCAAGTGTGCTGCCAAACACGGCATTGCCAGCCACGCCACCAAGAACAGCACCAGTGGCTGTACCGATTTGAGCGTTGGTTGGGTTGCTTGCGCAACCGGTCAGGGCAATCATGGAAGCGGCTACGACGGACATCAGGAGTTTCGAGTTCATTTTGTTTACCTTTAAAAAGAGTTTCAGGCTCCTTCGAGTTTGACTTTGTGGCTCTGGTTAAAGAGTCACAGTCTCGTCGCTGCCTGTGATTCCAATGTAGGCCGTAGCAAAAGTTGAAGCTGTAGGAGAAGGGCTGTGCTCAACGTCGGGCAAGCCCGGTTCAAAACCACCTGAAAAAGCGACTAAACCGAGCGATTGCGGGCCAGAGGCGGGTTTCTGGCGAAATAACGCGTGATGCCGCGCATCAGCGCATCGGCCAGTTGCACCTGGTAGCCTTCGCTGCGCAGTTTCGCTTCTTCATCGGGGTTGCTGATAAAGGCGGTTTCAACCAGCACACTCGGAATGTCAGGTGCCTTGAGCACGGCAAAACCGGCCTGCTCGACTTTTGCCTTGTGCAGTTTGCCAACATTACCTATCTCGCCAAGCATGGCGCTGCCCAGCTTCAGGCTGTCATTGATCTGTGCGGTGGTACTCATGTCCAGCAGGGCTTTTTGTACCTGCTCATCCTTGGCCTTGACATTGATGCCGCCCACCAGGTCAGCCGAGTTTTCCTTGTCGGCCATCCAGCGTGCAGCGCTGCTGGATGCGCCCTTGTCGCTGAGCGCAAACACGCTGGCACCCTGCGGCCTGTCGGTAAAAAAGGCATCGGCGTGAATGCTCACAAACAGGTCGGCCTGCACTTTGCGGGCTTTTTGCACCCGTACCTGTAGCGGCACAAAAAAGTCGGAGTCACGCGTCAGGTAAGCCCGCATGTTCGGCTGCGCATTGATGCGGTCACGAAGGCGAAGCGCAATCTGCAGCACCACATCCTTTTCACGTGTGCCGCCTGGGCCGATTGCCCCAGGGTCTTCTCCACCGTGGCCCGGGTCAAGCGCCACGATGACCAGGCGGTCGGTTTTGCCTTCGGCTTGTGGCCGTGTCTGTGCAATGACGGGCGGCACCACCTCAACCGGCGGTCTGGTGATGACAGGCGGGCGTGGCGGCTGCGCTTGTGGCCTGGTTTCCCCCGGTCTTCCGAATTGGCGCGCCATCAGCTCACCCAGCGGGTCAGTCAATGGCGGCGCTGGTGCAGCAATGACTGGCGGCGGGGCCGATGCAACAGCCTCGGCAGGGCCAGGTAAAGGAGCGGGGGCGGGCGCTGCTGCGGCAGCCGGTTGCTCGGCCTGCTTGTCCGCAAACCGTTCGGCAATCAGGGCTTCCAGCGGGTCGGCAACCTGGGCCGGGTAAAGGTCAAACACCAGCCGGTACTGATAGGCCGCCACCGGTTTGAGCGTAAACACCTGTGGCAGCATGGGTTTCTTCAAATCCATCACCAGCCGCACCACACCAGGCGCGTTTTGCCCGACACGAATGCCCGAGATATTCGGATCGTCTGACTTGACCTTGGCCACCAGTTCACGCAACGCCGGAATCAGATCAATTCCCTCAATATCAACCGCTAGGCGCGGCGGGTCCGCCACAAAAAACTGCTTGGCTTTTATCTCGCCATCCGACTCAATCGTCAGGCGTGTGTAGTCTTTCGAAGGCCAGACACGCACCGCCAGAATGCTGGCCCCGCGTGCGATGTGCTGCATACCCAGCATCAACACCACGCTGGCAAATTGCAGGGTCTTGCGGCGATTCAGTTTTAAATGTCGGGTATCGGCGTTTGAAGTCCTCATGCAATCAACTCCGTGCCGGTGGCGGTATGGGCTGTCAGTGTCACCATGCGTGACTCATCTTCCAGGGTTTGAATGTCAATCAGCACATCAGGTTTGGGTAAATGCGGCCCGGCCTTGTCCGGCCATTCAACCAGCTTGAGGCCGGGGCTGGCAAATATCTCCCTGAAGCCGGCTTCTTCCCACTCGTCAGGGTCGTTGAAGCGATAAAAGTCAAAGTGCCAGATATTGAGGCCTGACGCCAAGGTGTAAGGCTCAACCACAGCATAAGTAGGGCTTTTGATGCGGCCAGACACCCCCAGCGCCTTCAGCAAATGGCGCACAAAAGTGGTTTTGCCAGCGCCCAGGTCACCACGCAACTCGACCAACGCATCAGCCAGGGCCGGTTTTTCAGCCAGCGCCTGCGCGAAGGACTGGGTTTGCGCTTCGTCCTGCCACACAATGTTTTTTACAATCAATAGGTGTCCCTGAACAGTCATCAATTCGATCATCAACTTGTCAATCAGATTCAAACCTGGGCACGCGAACTTGGATTTTCGCAAATTGGCGTTGCCGGTGTCGATTTGTCATCAGCCGAACCCGGATTATCAGCCTGGCTGGCCGCAGGCTTTCATGGTGACATGCATTACATGGCAGCGCATGGGCTTAAACGGGCGCGCCCCGCGGAGCTGATTCCCGGCACCGTCAGCGTCATCACGGCACGTATGGACTATTTGCCCACTTCCACGCCCCATTCTGGCTGGCAGGACATCGAATGGAGCCGCCTGCAACGCCCGTCCGAAGCCATTGTGTCGGTTTATGCACGCGGCCGCGACTATCACAAGGTCATGCGCAGCCGCCTGCAAAAATTGGGCGAACGCATCGCCAGCCATGTCGAAAAAATCGGCCACCGCGCCTTTACAGATTCAGCCCCCGTGCTGGAGGCCGAACTCGCCGCCAGAAGCGGCCAGGGCTGGCGCGGCAAACACACCTTGCTGCTCAATCGCGAAGCAGGGTCCATGTTTTTTCTGGGCGAAATTTATGTAGACCTGGCCCTGCCAGCCAGCCAGCCCGTCAGCGCCCATTGCGGCAGCTGCAGCGCCTGCATCACCGCCTGCCCGACCCAGGCCATTGTGGCACCGCACAAGCTTGATGCAAGGCGTTGCATCTCTTACCTGACCATTGAACACGACGGCCCGATTCCGCTGGAATTCAGGCCCCTGATCGGCAACCGCATCTACGGCTGTGACGACTGCCAGCTCGCCTGCCCCTGGAACAAATTCGCCCAGCGCAGCGCCTTGCCGGATTTTGACGAACGCCAGGGACTGACCGGCCAGCAACTGGTGACCCTGTTTGCCTGGACAGAAGACGAATTTTTACGTTTCACCGAAGGCAGCGCCATACGCCGCATCGGCCACCAGCGCTGGCTGCGCAATATTGCGGTGGCGATGGGTAATGCGCTGCGCAGCC
>JAZKIK010000321.1:0-5941 GCA_040384925.1 Pseudomonadota bacterium
TGGCGCCGTTGACGGCCAGCAGTTCGGCACGTTCCATGCCGGGGCCGCGTGGGCGTGAGCCGACCAGCAATGCGTAGTCTGCGTCCTTGAAGGCAGTCATCGGGTCGCTGTGAGCAGTCATTTCCACCAGCAGCGGGAAAGCGCAGTCGTCAAGTTCCATCATCACGCCCTTGAGGGCTTTTTGCGGGCCTTCAACCGGGACTTCCAGCAGTTGAAGAATCACGGGCTGGTCTTTGCCCAGCATTTCGCCTGAGGCAATGCGAAACAACAGCGCGTAACCGATTTGACCTGCTGCACCGGTGACTGCAACACGGACGGGGGCTTTGCTCATGATTGAAAACTTTCAGTTTGGTTAAAAATCGGTCGGGGAAGTCTGGAAAGTCGGGGACCTGAATGTCCTGAACCAGCTTTTGGCGATCAAGGGTGCGCCAACTTCAGCGCGGGATTTTACGCCCGAAAAAAGGCCAGCGTCAATTTGTCTTATGTCTTATATAAGATATGATTGCCGCTACCCGCACCCTGACTTTCATGCCCTCTGGCAACACCCCGGATCACGAAAGTTTTTTCACGTTATCCACATGGCCGCCATTCCAAGCTCTTCCGCATTGTCACTGGCTGATGACGCCCCAGTCAGCGCCACGCCTGCATTCAGCCCGCTGTACCAGCAGATCAAGGCCTTGATTCTGCAAAGCCTGCAGTCCGGCGAGTGGAAGCCTGGCGAATCCATACCGTCTGAAATGGACCTGGCCGCACGTTACCGCGTCAGCCAGGGCACGGTGCGAAAGGCGATTGACGAGCTGGCCACCGATAACCTGGTGGTGCGCAGGCAGGGCAAGGGTACTTTTGTCGCCACCCATTCAGAGCAGCATGTGCAGTTTCGTTTTCTGAAACTGGTGCCCGACAGCGGCACACCCGGCAGCGAAGGCCCGGCACAGCGTGAAATCATTGACTGCCGCCGCACCCGCGCCAGCGCCGACGTGGCCCGTGCCCTGGCCCTGCGCGCCGGTGACGCCGTGCTGCAGGCGCGCCGGGTACTCAGTTTTGCCGGCACCCCGACGATCCTGGAAGACCTCTGGCTGCCCGCCGCCCCGTTCAAGGGCCTGACGGCCGAGCGGCTGGCCAATTACCACGGTCCGATGTACGCCTTGTTTGAAACCGAATTTAACGTGCGCATGGTCAGGGCCGAAGAGAAAATACGCGCAGAGCCCGCAACCGATGGGCGCGAGCTGCTGCTTAAAGTAGAGCGCGGGACGCCCTTGCTGAGTGTGGAACGCATCGCCTACACCTACAAGGACACGCCGATGGAGCTGCGCCGCGGTTATTACCGCACAGACACGCACCACTATCACAACACCCTGAGCTGACAGACTGGCTGCATTTGCGTCCCAAACCATCTCGCAAGCTTCTTGATTTGTGCAGCCTTGTAATCAAGCTGTAAGGTCAAGCTCAAACACCCCAAAACAGCACATATCCCGCACTCATTTGGGGCCATCAGACCGTCAAAACAAGCTTAATCCGACAAAAGTTTGCAGCTATGGTTCGGGTTGACCCGTATTCATGCTGCGTTGCAATAGAATTTGAGGGTTGAGCAGGTTTTGCAAGTTACCACGTAGTTACCCAAAAAAACATAGAAAGCCAAGCATGTCCGAATCAGCGACAACCGCAGTGAAAAAGCGGCCAGAGTTCCGCAACATCAACGCCTTCACGGATCTCCCCAGCTACCGCCTTCCTGTTGCCGGCATCGTTTCCATCCTTCACCGCATCAGCGGGTTCATCATGTTTTTACTGATGCCCTTCATACTCTGGATGTTTGATACCTCGGTTTCTTCGGAAATCTCGTTTGCCAAATTCAAGGGTGCCTTTAACGTCGGCATGCTGTATCTGCCGGGTTTTATCTGGAAGCTGGTGGCTTTGGCACTGATCTGGTCTTATCTGCACCATTTTGCAGCTGGCATTCGCCACCTGTGGTCAGACACCCATCATTCCGCCGTCAGCAAGGAATTCGGTAAAACGTCTGCCATCGCCACTCTGGCAATCAGCCTTGGACTGACAGTCATACTCGGTGCCAAGCTGTTTGGCCTCTATTGATTCTGCTGATTTCAATTTTTGCGGGTTACAACCCAAATACCGCCCTGCCCCGACGCACCGACCTAACCGCCCCCACTGATCAGGAAAAATAAAAATGTCTGTTAATTACGGCTCCAAACGTATTGTTGTTGGCGCTCACTATGGCCTGCGCGACTGGCTGGCCCAACGTGTGACTGCTGCACTGATGGCTCTTTTCACCCTGCTGGTGCTCGGCCAGATCATCTTCAGCAAAGGCCCCATCGGTTACGACAAATGGGCCGGCATTTTTTCGGCACAGTGGATGAAGGTACTGACCTTCACCATCATCATCGCCCTGCTCTACCACGTCTGGGTTGGCATGCGTGACATCTGGATGGACTACATCAAACCCGTTGGCCTGCGCCTGGGCCTGCAGGTGTTCACCATCGTATGGCTTGTAGGCTGTGCCGGCTGGGGCATTCAGGTTTTGTGGCGCCTGTAAAACGTCCTTGACCCGTCCCGCCAGGACTCCCGATTTATTCCCCCAAGCTATTCCGCTGCGACTGATCACCACGATTCCACAAAAACATGACCGCAACATCCAAACTTCCAAAGCGCAAATTTGACGTCGTTATCGTCGGTGCCGGCGGCTCCGGCATGCGCGCCTCGCTGCAACTGGCACGCGCTGGCCTGAACGTCGCCGTGCTGTCCAAAGTGTTCCCTACCCGCTCACACACTGTTGCAGCCCAGGGCGGCATTGGTGCCTCGCTTGGCAATATGAGCGAAGACAACTGGCACTATCATTTTTACGACACGGTCAAGGGTTCAGACTGGCTTGGTGACCAGGATGCCATTGAATACATGTGCCGCGAAGCCCCAAAAGTGGTTTACGACCTTGAGCACATGGGCATGCCGTTTGACCGCAACGCCGATGGCACGATTTACCAGCGCCCTTTTGGTGGCCACACGGCCAACTATGGTGAAAAACCTGTACAGCGCGCCTGCGCCGCAGCCGACCGCACCGGCCACGCCATGCTGCACACGCTTTACCAGCAAAACGTAAAAGAAAAAACCAGCTTTTTTGTCGAATGGCTGGCCATGGACCTGATTCGCGACGCAGACGGCGACGTGCTTGGTGTGACCGCGATTGAAATGGAAACCGGCGACGTCCACATTTTCGAAGCCAAAACCACCTTGCTGGCCACTGGCGGCGCGGGCCGTATTTTTGCGGCGTCCACCAATGCCTTTATCAATACCGGTGACGGTCTGGGGATGGCAGCACGCGCTGGCATTCCACTGGAAGACATGGAGTTCTGGCAGTTTCACCCCACCGGTGTACACGGCGCTGGTGTGCTGCTGACCGAAGGTTGCCGTGGTGAAGGTGCCATTTTGCGCAACAGCAATGGCGAGCGCTTCATGGAGCGTTATGCACCCACGCTGAAAGACCTTGCACCACGCGACTTCGTTTCACGCTGCATGGACCAGGAAATCAAGGAAGGCCGTGGCTGCGGCCCCAACAAGGACTACATCAACCTTGACATGACCCACCTGGGCGCAGAAACCATCGCCAAGCGCCTGCCTTCCGTGCTCGAGATCGGCCACAACTTTGCCAACGTTGACATCACCAAGGAACCGATTCCTGTGGTGCCGACGATTCACTACCAGATGGGCGGCATTCCGACCAATATCCACGGCCAGGTTGTCACGCAGGATGCGGACAACAAGAGCCAGGTCGTCAATGGCCTGTACGCCGTTGGTGAATGTTCATGCGTCAGCGTGCACGGTGCCAACCGCCTGGGCACCAACTCGCTGCTTGACCTGCTGGTGTTTGGCAAGGCTGCCGGCAACCACATCGTTGAATTCAGCAAGTCCACAAGCCACAAGGCACTGCCCGCAAGTGCTGCTGACGCGACGCTGGAACGCATCGCCCGCCTGGACAACGCCACCGGCGGCGAATACGCCCAGGACGTGGCCAATGACATCCGAAGCGCGATGCAGCAACACGCCGGTGTGTTCCGCACCCAGGCCATCATGGACGAAGGTGTGACCAAGATCGCCGACCTGCGTGAACGTGTGAAAAATATCGGCCTGAAGGACAAGTCAAAAATCTTCAACACCGCCCGCATCGAAGCGCTGGAAGTTGAAAACCTGATTGAAGCCGCGCAGGCCACCATTGTGTCGGCAGCAGCCCGCCATGAAAGCCGCGGTGCACATTCAGTTGATGACTACGCCGACACACCGGAACATCCGAACGGCCGCAACGACACTGAATGGCATAAACACACCTTGTGGTACAGCCAGGGCAACCGTCTGGCTTACAAACCCGTGCAGATGAAACCCCTGACAGTGGAGTCCGTGCCCCTGAAGACACGTACCTTCTAAAAAAATACGGCCTGCGACCCCACAAGAAGCGAGAACACCATGACCAAACGCACTTTCAACATCTACCGCTACGACCCCGATACCGATGCGAAGCCCTATATGCAGACCATCGAGGTAGAACTCGACGGCAATGAACGCATGCTGCTCGATGCGCTGATGAAGCTCAAGGCGCAAGACCCGACGATTTCCTTTCGCCGTTCCTGCCGTGAAGGTGTCTGCGGCTCCGATGCCATGAACATCAACGGCAAAAATGGCCTGGCCTGCCTGACCAATATGCGTACCCTGCCAGGTGTCATCACACTCAAGCCACTGCCCGGCCTGCCCGTGGTGCGTGACCTGATTGTGGACATGACCCAGTTCTTCAAGCAGTACAACTCGATCAAGCCTTATCTGATCAACGACAACGTACCGCCTGAAAAAGAACGCCTGCAAAGCCCTGAAGAGCGTGATGAGCTGAATGGTCTTTACGAATGCATTCTGTGCGCCAGTTGCTCGACCTCATGCCCCAGCTTCTGGTGGAACCCGGACAAGTTTGTAGGCCCGGCCGGGCTGCTGCAGGCTTATCGTTTTATTGCCGACAGCCGCGACGAAGCCACCGCTGAACGCCTGGACAATCTTGAAGACCCTTACCGTCTGTTCCGCTGCCATACCATCATGAATTGTGTTGACGTGTGCCCCAAGGGTTTGAACCCGACCAAGGCCATCGGCAAGATCAAGGAAATGATGGTTCTGCGCGCAGTTTGAGCGCCCGGACCCACTCAACAGACACAACTGGCATGGAAATCGCTGACGATCTGCTGGATCAGCGCTCCCTGAGCAAACTCAGATGGCGCTGCCGTCGGGGCCTGCTTGAAAACGACTTGCTGATCGAGAAGTTCTTTGGTCGTTATGAGGCCAGCCTGACCGTCAGCCAGGCAAAAGGCATGAGTGATTTAATGGAGTTGTCCGATAACGACTTACTTGATCTTCTGCTCAGACGCAAAGAGCCCAGCCAGCTGGCCGAAGCAGATTCACAAGCAAATGCCTCAAGCCCTGAGGCACTTGTTGTGCTGGATCTGCTCAGGCCGGTAGCCAGCGGCACCCCAATTGTTCTTATTTGATTTACAAGAAAGAAGCATGAAATGAAGCTAGCCGACAATAAAGCCACCCTGTCCTTCAGCAACGGCAGTCCCAGCATAGATTTGCCGGTCTACCAGGGTAATGTCGGCCCTGATGTCGTGGACATCCGCAAGCTGTATGCCCAGACCGGCATGTTCACCTATGACCCCGGTTTTCTTTCGACGGCTTCATGCCAGTCGGCCATCACCTACATCGATGGCGACAAGGGCGAACTGTTGTACCGCGGTTACCCGATCGAGCAACTGGCTACCAACTGCGACTACCTGGAAACCTGTCACCTGCTGCTTTACGGTGAACTGCCCAACGGTACACAAAAAAGCGATTTCACCAAACTCGTGACCAACCACACCATGGTCAATGAGCAGATGCAGTTTTTCCTGCGTGGTTTCCGCCG
>JAZKIK010000322.1:0-1798 GCA_040384925.1 Pseudomonadota bacterium
TCTTGTGTTCGATGCTGACGCAATGCACGTCATTGCGCGCACCGAGTGAGCCGTCGGCGTTGACCATGAATTTGGGCACCACAAACAGGCTGATGCCCTTGACACCCTCAGGCGCGCCAGTCACGCGGGCCAGCACCAGGTGCACGATGTTTTCGGCCATGTCGTGTTCACCGTAGGTGATGAAAATCTTGGTGCCAAACACCTTGTAGCTGCCATCAGGCAAAGGTTCGGCCCGGCTGCGCACCATGGCCAGGTCTGAGCCGGCCTGTGGCTCGGTCAGGTTCATGGTGCCTGTCCACTGGCCGCTGACCAGCTTTTCAAGGTAGGCCGCCTTGAGCTCGTCAGAACCGGCCGTCAAAAGCGCTTCAATGGCACCATCGCTGAGCAGCGGGCACAGGGCAAAACTCATATTGGCCGAATTGAGCATTTCGCCGCAGGCCGCACCAATGGTTTTGGGCAAACCCTGGCCGCCAAAATCTGCCGGATGCTGCAGACCCTGCCAGCCGCCTTCTACATATTGTTTGAACGCTTCCTTGAAGCCTGGCGTGGTCGTGACCACGCCATCTTTCCAGCTTGAAGGATTTTTGTCACCTTCCCAGTTCAGCGGAGACAAAACGCCCTCATTGAACTTGGCACACTCTTCAAGCACGGCCTGTGCGGTTTCAAGACCCGCATCTTCAAACCCTGGGATTTGTGCAATCTGCTCGATATTGGCCAGATGCTGGATATCAAACAGCATGTCTTTGAGAGGGGCTTTGTAGCTCATTTTTGTCTCCGGAATTCAGGGGAAAGGTAGAACAAATAAAAATCGGGCAAGAAAAAAGGCACCGCAAGCGATGCCTTCAGCTGCCTTTCTGCTTACAGCGCAGCCGTCAGTTCCGGCACCGCAGTGAACAGGTCAGCCTCCAGGCCGTAATCAGCCACGCTGAAAATCGGTGCCTCGGGGTCCTTGTTGATGGCAACAATGACCTTGCTGTCCTTCATGCCAGCCAAATGCTGGATCGCGCCTGAAATGCCTGCGGCAATATAAAGCTGCGGTGCCACAATCTTGCCGGTCTGGCCGACCTGCCAGTCATTCGGGGCGTAACCTGCATCCACTGCCGCCCGGCTTGCACCGAGTGCTGCACCGAGCTTGTCAGCCAGTGGTGTCATCACATCATTGAACTTCTCGGCAGAACCAAGGGCGCGGCCACCGGAAACGATGATCTTGGCGGCGGTCAGCTCGGGACGGTCGCTTTTGGCGATTTCGGAACCCAGAAAGCTGGACTTGCCGCTGTCTGCCACACCGGCCAGCACTTCAATGGCAGCAGAACCGCCAGTGGCCGCTGCGGGGTCAAAACCTGTGGTGCGCACGGTGATGACCTTGGTGGCATCCAGGCTCTGGACGATGGCAATGGCGTTACCGGCGTAGATCGGGCGCTCGAAGGTGTCGGCAGCATCGACCTTGGTGATGTCGGAAATCTGGCCGACATCCAGTGTTGCAGCAACGCGTGGCGCAATGTTTTTGCCCGATGCGGTAGCTGGAAACAGGATGTGTGAATAACTTCCGGCAATGGCCAGCACCTGGGCTGCCATGTTTTCAGCCAGGCCGTGGGCGAAATGGTCACCATCGACATGAATGACCTTGGCCACTCCGGCGATTTGTGCTGCAGCGCTGGCAGCAGCTTCTGCGCCTTTGCCTGCGACAAGCACATGCACCTCACCACCGCACTGGGCGGCGGCGGTCACGGTGTTGAGGGTGGCGGGTTTGATGCTGGCGTTGTCGTGTTCGGCAATAACTAATGCGGTCATGTTTTTT
>JAZKIK010000323.1:0-2209 GCA_040384925.1 Pseudomonadota bacterium
CCCATTGCAGCCAGGACGGCAAGGCAGCGCCGTTGGCCAGGGTGACCACAACAGAGACCGCGCCGCCTTCCCGGTCAACAAACAGATCGATCGGCAGGGTCAGGTCCACCAGTTGGCCCTGCAAAATGGCGATGTCATCGACCAGGCGTTGCACCCGTGGCGCGTCGTTGATATCGTCGATACGAATCTCAAAGCTGTCGATGGCGCTGCGGCCGCGGCTGTCACAGTGCTGCCATCATCCTTGCCCGGCGTGCCCGTAAACAATCGGCGCTCGGCGTCAAAGCTCAACCAGCGTACCAGAGGCTGTCCATCGAGCATGCGTACCGTGTAGCTGAGCCTGTCGCCCACATCGAGATCGATGAAGCTGTTGTCGGGAATCACAAACTCCAGACCTTCGTTCTGCCGCACCGTCTGGTCGGCCAGGGCGTTGAGCACCAGCGGCGAGGTGTCATTGGGGTTGCGCACCGTCAGCTCAAAGACGTCGGAGGCCAGCTGGTGGGCACTGTCCGACACCTCCACGCTCAGTTGCAGCGTGCCCACGTCCCCGTCGCCGGGCGTTCCCCGGAAGACCATGGTCAAGGGGGGTGATGTTTAGATTGATCCAGAGAACAAGAACAAAAACGGGCCGAAATATTGCGTTAAATCAATGGGTTACGGCGGTTTGAGGGGTTTTGCTGGAAACGTTTGTTTTGATCCAGTCAGTGACAGAAATCGGGGGCGATTTGGCGATTAAATGACTGGAAAGTGTTTGGAAAATGCCTGGTCTGTGGCAGTTAAATTGCACTTTAAATGGCTGGGGCATAGAATCGGGGTGAGCTTGTGGACTGGAAATGCACCAGCCAGATTCCCGCAGACCTGCATAGGCTGCGAAATTATTATGGAGCCCAGCGCACTCCCTTGCTCTCCCCCTCTTTTCACAGGCTTCCGAGCAGCAGCTCGTACTTCAGTTGATCTTTCAGGTTGACTGCTTTCGCTGAACCCAGCGAAATGACGGAACCTACATTCCCATACTTGGTTTTTTGATTGAGCCTCAGGACGATTTTCGGCAAGGTTGCGTTGAAGCTGCCCTGTGGGATGAACACCAGGTTGTTGTTGTCCTTGTCGAGCAGGACGGCCCGGTAATTGCGGAAATTCTCGGGCAGGCTGTCAATCCAGTCATCCGGCCAGACTTGCTGCGGGGCCGATGTGGCTTTGTGACTGCCGGTGATGTGGGCTGTCTTGTTGTCGACCACCATTACCGCAGTTGAGTTCAAAACCGTGTCTGGCAGGCGGGTTGTGATGGCTGAAAGCGTGGCATTGTCGAAAAAACCGACGATTTGAGCGGTGCCTGAGGGCCTTTTAATGCCGTTTCTAAAGGCTTTAAAACGGTCGCCGAGTACCTTTTGAAAGGCTGGTGTGATGGTTTTATCGACCATCGGGCCTTGCAAATATTGGGGTAAACGGGCGATTTTTTCGCCCAGTGCCACCTCCGGCTTGATCCAGCTGCGGCCTACGTTGTGGTCCCAGCCTGGATCAATGCCGTTTGGCACCTCGTCGGTGATCTCGCCGTCCTGGCTGACTACCCTGCGGGTTTTAATTTTGAACGGCGGGCTGGGTTTGACGCCCAAGGTGTCGAGGTCGGCATTGCTGTAGGCGCGGATGGTGCAGCGGCAACCGTAGCCGTTGGGCGGGTAATGTGTGAGCCAGAAGCTGTCATCTATGTGAAAAATCAGGCCGTTCCATGCCTTGTGCTGGGGTCTGACGCGGGAATCGCCTGCGGTGCGGTATTGCAGATAGGGCCGGTTGTCCTTGTTGGCCTGCAGTTGCACCCAGCGCCCGGCCATGTGGGCAGCGCGCATGTTGTTGTTGAAGATGACGGCGGTGCGCCAGCCGCGTTTGCCTTTGTATGTCCAGCCGTGCTTTTGCACTGAGGCGTCGAAGTCTTTGCGGAACTGGGTGATCGTGGTGCCTTTTTCGAGGCCGGTCACCAGGGATTTTTGAAACTCGCCCAGCAGATCGGCTTTTGTCGCACCGGCAACGGCATAAACCGTGCTGTGTACCGGCCCTGGCCCGGGACGTCGCGGATTCCTTTGTCCGCGCGGACCCCGACCGGCGGGTGTCGTTCTCGGCCCCGGAGAGCGCCGCGACCGTCGGGGACCCGGGCTTGCTGCGCATCGTCCTGGAGAACCTCCTGGGCAACGCCTGGAAGTTCACGCTCAAAAAGGAAGAC
>JAZKIK010000324.1:0-2089 GCA_040384925.1 Pseudomonadota bacterium
TAGTTGGCAGGACCCTTGACTGGTGTGGTGTTGTTGTACTGGCTGATGGCGCCGCAGATGATGATGCGCGCACCGCGCGTGATTTTGGCCAGCACCATGTCCAGAATTTCACCGCCCACATTGTCAAAATAAATGTCAACGCCTTTGGGGCAGTGTTCCTTCAGGCCGGCACGCACATCGCCATTCTTGTAGTCGATGCAGGCATCAAAACCCAGTTCATTGACGACCCAGTCGCACTTTGCCTTGCCGCCTGCGATACCGACCACACGGCAACCCTTGATTTTGGCAATCTGCCCGACCGTTTGCCCTACAGCACCCGCAGCGCCGGACACCACCACGGTTTCACCGGCTTTGGGCAGGCCGACTTCCATCAGGCCAAAAAAACCTGTCATGCCGGGCATGCCCAGCACATTGAGCCAGGTTGTCAAACCAAGGCGCGGGTCAATCTTGAACATGCCGCTGCGTTTGACCTGTTCCTGCGGAATCAGGCAGTATTCCTGCACATCCAGCCCGGCATTGACATAGTCACCCACGGCAAAAGCCGGGTTTTGTGAGGCAATCACCTTGCCCACACCGCCTGCTCGCATCACTGCACCGATTTCAACTGGTGGAATGTAGCTTTTGCCTTCATTCATCCAGCCACGCATGGCCGGGTCAAGCGACAGGCTCAGGGTTTTGACCAGTACACCGCCGGGGCCGGGTTCGGCAACGGCTTCGGTGGTAAAGCTCCAGTTGTCGCGGGTCGGCAGGCCGACAGGGCGGCTGGCCAGGCGGACCTGGTGATTGACGAGTTCTGTGATGGCGGTGCTCATGGGTTTGTCTCCGGTAACTTCAAACAATTGACTGGCCAAGATGGTAGCGGTGCGCCACCAGTTTGCCAGTCGCGCAGGCGATTCGATCTGGCGGGCATCAAAGCTCAGGCGAGTCAAGAAAAATAAGTATGCTTACGACTTTTCAAACCTGGCGATCATTCAACGCCCATTTCCCCCTTGATTCGGTTTATTCTTTAAGCATGAAACTCCACAACTACTTCCGCTCCTCGTCGTCATTTCGTGTGCGCATCGCGCTTGAACTCAAGGGCCTGAGTTACGAATACATTCCCGTCCACATTGCCAAAGGCGAGCATAAAAAAGAGCCTTATGCAGCGCTGGCTGCCGACACACTGGTACCACTGCTGGAAGTGGACGGCGAAAAACTTTCGCAGTCCATGGCCATCATTGAATATCTGGACGAAAAGTTTCCCACACCCGCGCTGCTGCCCGCTGATGCAGCTGGCCGCGCCAAGGTGCGGGCGCTGGCGCAGTCAATTGCCTGCGAAATCCACCCCGTCAACAATCTGCGGGTGCTCAAATACCTGACAAACGTGCTCAAGGTGGACGAGGCTGCCAAAACTGCCTGGTACCAGCATTGGTGCCGTGATGGCCTGGAGGCGTTTGAGCGCCAGCTGGCACAATTGCCGGCATCGACCTTTTGTTATGGTGACACACCGACGCTGGCCGACTTGTGCCTGGTGCCACAAATCTTCAACGGCAAACGTTTCAAGGTCAGTTTTGATGGCCTTCCGCGCACCATGGCCGCGTTTGAGGCCTGCATGGCTTTGCCAGCGTTTCAAAAAGCGCAGCCATCTGCCTGCCCCGATAACGAGGCCTGATATCTTGAATACCGACTGGCTGATTCCCGACTGGCCTGCTGCGCCAAATGTCCGTGCGGTTTTTACCAGCCGAAGCGGTGGTGTGTCCAGCAGGCCCTGGGACAGCCTCAACCTTGGTGACCATGTGGGCGATGACGCAACAAACGTCGCCAGCAACCGCAGCCTGCTGCAGCAAACCGCAGGTGGAAAAGCCGTTTTTCTCAAACAGGTTCACGGTTTTGAGGTGGTAAAGCTTGAGGGCGACACGCCTGATGGTTTTGAAGCCGATGCCTGCGTGAGCACTCAAGCCAATCTGGCCTGCACCATCATGGTGGCCGACTGCTTGCCGGTGTTGCTGAGCAACAGGGCAGGCACGGTGGTTGCCGCCGCCCATGCCGGCTGGCGTGGTCTGGCTGGAAGCGCTGGTTCGGCTAAAGGCAGCGGCATCCTGGAGGCGGT
>JAZKIK010000324.1:2189-4705 GCA_040384925.1 Pseudomonadota bacterium
GCCTGGTGTACTGTCAGCCAGCCATCGCGCTTTTTTTCACACAGGCGTGACGCCGGGCCACACGGCAATGGTTTTGGCACAACCGGACGTATGGCGGCCTGCATCTGGCTTGAGACCGTTTAGCGTCAAGCCATATTGTTTTGCCGCAAAAACAAGTCAAAGCAGCCTGAACATTGTGTGGATCGTGTTGGTAAACCGGAGCCGCATCCGGCTGCTCCATTGCGTGCCGCGCACGGCCAGCCAGAGCGGGGAACCCAGAGTCTCTTCGCTCAGCAGGTCGTAAGATGCCAGTGACAAAGGGCCGTGGTCGTGGTTTAAAAAGCGGCTGGCCTGTACACACCCATTGACCTGGGCCAGGCCGGGCGCTGCCAGTACTTTCAAGCAGAAAACGCGACACCATGTTGCAGGACGCCACGGTGGCGACCAGGTCAACTCATTGTTGTTCTTTAAAAAATGGCTGCGCCCGAGGTCTGGTTCAGTCGGCAATCAGCCGCCTCAGGGTTTGGGTGTTTGCGCATCCTGAAGGGCAGGGCTGTGGCTTTCGATGACTGGTGCCGTATCAGCAGAAGCATTTGTAGCTGAAGCTGCTGCCTGCTGCATTTCAAGATGTCGCGCCAGCTCTTCGGCATTGCGTTTTTTGATGGCCTTGTTGCGCGCCGGTGCACCCATCAGGTAAACCACCAATGCCACAGGCAGGGCACCATAGAGTACAAATGTGACGATTGCACCCAGCACGGTGCCGGTGGTGTTGGTAGCTTCGGCCACACTCATCATCAACACAACATAAATCCAGGCAATCACAACGATATACATAAGCAGTTTTTACAAAATCCAGGCGAAAAACTCGCCCGGCGAAGACAGTGCAAGATGGTAAACCGCAAGGATTGCGGGTAACACCTGATATCGCAAGCCCTAGGCTCCTGAGTTTGCAGAGCTTGCTGGTCCTTATGCGCCCCAAAATTCAATTTATAGAGCCATCCAGACCTTTTTGAGGGTTTGGCTGACTTTAGAATCAGACCTCTAAACAGCCTAAACTGCCGTTAACCAAGAGTTATCAGGACTCACACCTCAGGGAGACACCATGAATTCTGACCCAAACTGGGCCCAGGCTGCTCAACAGATGCAAGAGACCTTCACTACAGGTTTGCAGCAGGCCATGGGGGCACTGGGAAATTTTGGCACCAATAATCCTTTTGGTGCTGCGGGCGCAGCTGGCGCACCGGCGGGTTTTCCAAGCATGGACATGTCCGCATTGAAAAATGCAGCTGCGCCACCCATTACGTTTGACAGCGCGCAGTTGTTTGAAATCCAGCAACGTTACATCGCCGAAGCTTCGGCGCTCTGGAACCAGGCGATGCAGGTCGGAGCGGCCAGCCCGGTTGCAGGCGACAAACGTTTTGCAGCCGAGGCCTGGAACGACAACCCGGTCGCCAAATTTTCAGCCGCCACTTACCTGCTCAATTCCAAAACCCTGATGGGCATGGCTGAAGCAGTGGAGGGTGATGCAAAAACCAAAGCCCGTGTGCGTTTTGCAGTAGAACAATGGATGGCGGCATCAGCGCCCAGCAACTTTCTGGTGCTGAATGCAGAGGCGCAGAAAAAAGCCATTGAAACCAATGGTGAAAGCATAGGCAAGGGCCTGCAGAACCTGTTGCATGACCTGCAGCAAGGCCATGTCTCGATGACCGACGAGAGTGTGTTTGAAGTTGGTAAAAACGTTGCCACCACTGAAGGCGCGGTGGTGTTTGAAAACGAGTTTTTCCAGCTGCTTGAATACAAACCACTGACTGCCAAGGTCTACGAAAAGCCTTTCTTATTGGTACCACCTTGCATCAACAAGTTCTATATTCTTGACCTGCAGCCCGACAACTCGCTGATCCGTTACACCGTGGCCCAGGGCCACCGCACCTTTGTGGTCAGCTGGCGCAACCCCGATACGTCGATGAGCGACAAGACCTGGGACGACTACATTGAGCATGCAGCCATCAAGGCCATCAATGTGGTGCAGGACATCACCGGTTCAGACACCGTCAACACCCTGGGTTTTTGTGTGGGGGGCACGATTTTGGCCACGGCACTGGCCGTGCTGGCTGCAAAGGGCGAAAAACCGGCCGCCAGCGTCACTTTGCTGACCTCGTTTCTGGACTTCACAGACACCGGCATTCTGGACATCTTTATTGACGAAAGCACCGTCAGCCAGCGTGAGTCTGAAATGGGCAAGGGCGGTTTGCTCAAGGGGCAGGACCTGGCTTCGACCTTCAGTTTTTTGCGCCCGAATGACCTCGTTTGGAACTACGTGGTTGGCAACTACCTCAAGGGCGAAACACCACCACCGTTTGACTTGTTGTACTGGAACAGTGATTCAACCAATCTGCCCGGCCCGTTTTACGCCTGGTATTTGCGCAACACCTATTTTGAAAACAATCTGATCAAGCCTGGCAAGGCCTTGGTGTGCGGCGAAAAGATCGACCTCGGCAAGATCAACATACCGGTCTACATCTACGGTTCGCGTGAAG
>JAZKIK010000325.1:0-7622 GCA_040384925.1 Pseudomonadota bacterium
CCCTGGGCCCGTGAATTTCCCTGATACTGCAAGCCTGCAAGCGCTGTCCATCAAAGTCGTCAAACCCCAGGCGATCAACCAGAAACTTCAGGAGCAAACAAACCGTGAAGCACTACAAAAGTGATCCATTGACTCGTCCATTGCCTGGCGCATCGTGTGATGGTGTCCGTCCACACACCAAGGCAATTTTCGCCAGCCAGCTCGCTGGATTGACTTTGTTGATGGTGGGCTGCTTTTCTGCGGTGCAGGCGCAAACCAGCAGTGGCCCAAAAGAGCTTTACAGCCGAAGCCTGGCAGCTACCTGCGCCAATTGTCATGGCACCGATGGGCGTGCTGCAGCGGGTTCCAGCTTGCCGTCTATTGCCGGGCAGGATCGTGTCTATCTGGTGGCGCAGCTCAAGGCCTTTCGTGACGGAAGCCGCCCGGCTACCGTCATGCATCAGATCAGCAAGGGTTACAAAGACGCGCAGATAGAAGTGCTGGCCGACTATTTTGCAGCTCAAAAGAAATAAGCAGGAAGGCAAGTCATGAGTCAACAATTCAGCAAGACTTTGCAACGGCGGTCTTTTCTGCAGTCATCCCTTGCTTTTGGGCTTTTGGGCCTGACGGCTTGTGCGAGTACTTCAGGTATTCCCTCCAGCGCCAAAGTTGTGGTGATAGGCGGTGGTTATGGCGGTGCCACAGCTGCCAAATATGTACGGCTGATGTCGGACTACAAAATTGACGTGGTGCTGATCGAGCCCGAAGCGGCGTTTGTTTCGTGCCCAGTCTCCAATCTGGTGTTGAGCGGCAGCAAACAGATTTCGGATATCACCACTTCTTATTCGGGCTTGAGCAAAAACCATGGTGTCACGGTCATCAGGGACCACGCCAGCGCCATCGACACCGCAAAAAAAACCGTCAAACTCACGGGCGGCGCGGTCATTGCGTATGACAAACTGGTGGTTTCACCGGGTGTTGAGCTGATGTTTGGCAGCATTGAAGGTCTGAAGCAAGCCCAGGCGGCTGGCCAGATTTTGCAAGCCTGGAAAGCCGGTGCCGAAACACTGGCCTTGCGCAAACAGCTTGAAGCCATGCCCGACGGCGGTGTGTACGCCTTGACCATTCCCGAAGCACCGTATCGCTGCCCACCTGGCCCCTATGAGCGGGCATCCGTTATCGCCAGCTACTTCAAGGTGGCCAAACCCAAATCCAAGGTACTGATTCTTGATGCCAACCCCGATGTGACCTCCAAAGGTCCGCTGTTCAAAAAAGTCTGGGCCGAGCAATATCAGGGCATTCTTGAATACCGTAGCCAGCACAAGGTCACGGCGGTTGACGGCAAGGCCGGTATCGTCAGGTTTGATGTGCAGGATGACGTCAGGGCCGATGTGCTGAATGTACTGCCGCCCATGCGCGCGGGTGCCATCGCAGTGCAGACCGGTTTGAACAATCAGGCCAACAATCGCTGGTGCGGTGTGGATTTTTTGAGTTTTGAATCAACAGTTGCCAAAGATGTGCATGTGCTGGGTGACTCGGTTCTGGCCGCACCCGCCATGCCCAAAAGCGGCCATATGGCCAATAACCATGGCAAAGTGGCGGCAGCCGCCATCGTGGCCCAACTTTCAGGCTGGGATGTCAACCCCGCACCTATGTTGACCAACACCTGCTACAGCTTTGTAGGTGGCAACAAGGCCATTCACGTTGCCAGCGTGCATGAATATGTGGCGCTTGAAAAAACCTTCAAGACCGTTGCCGGTTCGGGTGGCGTCAGCACCGGGCCGACCGAGCTGGAAGGGGCGTACGCGCTGAGCTGGGCCAGCAATATCTGGGCGGATACTCTGGTTTAGATACTGGTTTGAAAGTTGGCTCTGGACCACATTTGACAGATGAATGGCGGTGGTTTTGAAGAGCATGTTGCCATGACATCAGCAGGGCCTGCCGCCAACCCAGGCGCGATGACTGGTCTAATACGGGTTTGCCGTTTGCGGCAAACCCGCCTTTCGTTTTAGAGTCAGCTTTTCGCGGCGGCAACATGCCTGCCCGCTTCTACCAAACAAGCAATGCAAGTTTTGTCAAACCAGGTTCCTTTGTGGCGCCAGCTGCAGGGACCAAAATCCAGTGCGACAGTGAAATGCAAAGCGCCAGCTGCAGGGTGCGGCTTCCTTACTTCTGGCTGTGCGTGATGGCCAGTCCATGACGGCGGCACTTGAAGACGTTGAAACCCAGCTGCGGCCCGGTGTGCAGGCCCAGGCTTTTCACGCACTGCGTTGGCTGGGTCGGGCTGAAGCCCTGCGTCAGCAACTGGCCAAACGTCCGCCGCCGCCCGAGGCCGACGCCCTGTTGTGTGTGGTTCTGGCCCTGGGCTGGAACGAGGCAGATGCGCCCTATACCGCCCATACACTGGTGGATCAAGCCGTTGAGGCGGCCAAACGCAGCGAAGCCACACGTCACCAGGCCAGTTTTATCAATGGCTGCCTGCGCCGCTTTTTGCGTGAACGTGCCGAGCTGGTCGCACTGACCGAAAAGAATCCGCAAGCGGTCTGGAATCATCCGCAGTGGTGGATCAACCAGATTCGCAAAGACCACCCCGAGCTTTGGCAAGGCATTTTGCAGGCCAACAACACACGCGCACCGCTGATATTGCGAATTAATGAACGAAAAGTCAGTCGTGCCCAATACCTGCTTGCATTGGCAGCTCTTGATATAGAAGCATCGGCAGTCGGTGAACAGGGGGTGATTCTGGCCGTGGCGCGGTCTGTACCATCCTTGCCAGGTTTTGCCGAGGGACATTTTTCGGTGCAGGACGCAGCGGCACAATTGGCCGCGCCCTTGCTGCTCAGTGGTTTGGCTGCAACTGGTCCGGCCAGGCTCAAAATCCTTGATGCCTGTGCTGCACCGGGCGGCAAAACCGCTCATTTGCTGGAACTGGCCGACTGTGAGGTGACCGCGCTGGACATTGACGCCAATCGCTGTAAACGTATCACCCAGAATCTGGCGCGACTGGGGCTGCAGGCCGACATTCTTGTTGGTGATGCGGGCGAGCCTGAAAACTGGTGGGACGGTCAGCGTTTCGACGGTATTTTGCTCGATGCACCATGCACTGCTTCAGGCATTGTGCGCCGCCATCCGGACGTGCGCTGGCTGCGCAGGCCTTCTGATATCAATCAGCTGGCGGCAACTCAGGCTCACTTGCTGGACACCCTGTGGCCTCTGCTTCAGCCCGGTGGACGGCTGCTTTACTGCACCTGTTCGGTTTTCAGGGCTGAAGGCGACAACCAGATACAAACGTTTGTTGCACACCACAAAGATGCACTTTTAATGCCTTCGCCGGGACATTTGCTGCCCCAGGGTGGGGCGGCTGGGTCGGTCTTCCCGGACAATTTGCTGCGTGAACACGACGGGTTTTATTACGCACTCCTTGAAAAACGCAACACCTGACACCGTGGTGAGCGCCATGGTGCAACACGTTTGCGGTTTTGTCCTTTACGTCTTTCTGCTGTTTTTCGCCTCGGTCAGCTCGGCCACCGAGCTGAATCAGCTGAAAGTGGTTCGGGCTGATGAAGGTATTTACCTGTCCGCCGTGCTTCAGTTTGACTTGCCGCCTGTGGTTGAAGACGCCTTGATGAAGGGGATTCCGCTGTTTTTTGTGGTCGAGGCCGACATTTACCGTGACCGCTGGTACTGGACAGACAAGCGGGTCAGCAGCGCAACCCGCACCATACGTCTGGCGTTTCAGCCCCTGACACGGCGCTGGCGCGTGAACATCGTGACCGGCTTGATCAGCAATTCGGCTGGCCTGCGCGCCAACCTGAACCAGAACTACGATACCTTGACGGAAGCCATGTCGGCGGTGCAGCGCCTGTCGCGCTGGCGGATTGCCGACAGTGCAGAAATTGAGGCGGACGCAGCATATACCCTGAGCTTTGACTTCCGGCTTGATCTGTCGCAGTTGCCGCGCCCGTTTCAGATCGGTGTGGCCGGGCAAAAGGACTGGAATATCTCGGTTCAGCAAAACGAGCGCCTGCAAATGGAGCGCCAGCCAACCGATTCCGTCAAACCCGCATCGATAGCCGCATCTGCTGCCGCGGAAAAAGCCAAACCGGCTGCGTCGGCAGTTTCGCCGTGAAAAGGATCATCGGGTGGATATGAAGACCGAGGTCTCATCCTTGAAAAGCAGTCCGGCCTTTCGCTGGACGATAGGTGTCGGCCTTGGCATCATGGTTGCGCTTGTCCTGGTGCTGATGTTTTTGCTGACGCAGGCAACAGGCAATCGTGAGCTGTATGAGCGCAACTATGGGCGGCTGTTTACGCTCAATATTGTTGTGGCCGGACTGCTTTTGCTGGTGATTGGCTGGGTCATCACGCGTTTGCTGGTCAGGTTGCGGCGCGGCCGTTTTGGCAGCCGGCTGCTGCTCAAGCTGGCCGCCATTTTTGCGTTGGTCGGTTTGATGCCCGGATTGATGATTTATGTGGTGTCTTATCAGTTTGTGTCGCGCTCCATCGAGAGCTGGTTTGATGTCAAGGTGGAGGGCGCTCTGGACGCCGGCCTGAATCTGGGGCGCGCAACACTGGATGCACTGGCACTGGATCTGGCCAATAAAACCCGGCAGGCCGCCACCCAGATTTCAGAAACCCCGGATGCAATGGCTGGCCTGGCGCTGGAGCGCTTGCGCGATCAGGTCAATGCCAGCGATGTGGTTTTGTGGTCGGCGGCTGGGCAGGTGATTGCCAGTGTTGGTGACTCGCGTTTTACCCTGAACCCCGAGCGGCCTGCCGCGCAGCAGCTTAGAAGTGCCCGCACCCAGCGGGTTGTGACGCAGATTGAGGGTCTGGACGAACTGGGCCCTACCGGCACGGGTGAGCTGGCCAGCGCCGGCGGGCTTGGCCTGGCAGGCGGTGCGGCACCAGCTCGTATCAAGGCCATTGCCGTGGTCAACAACCCCAATGTCGGTTTTTTGGGTGAAACGCGGTTTTTACAGATCACCACACTGATTCCGACAACACTGGTAGCCAACGCCATTGCCGTGCAGGAAGCCAATCGCGAGTACCAGGAGCGCGCGCTGGCCCGAGGTGGCCTGCGCAAGATGTATATAGGCACACTCACGCTCAGTCTTTTTCTGGCCGTGTTTGGTGCCGTGTTGCTGGCTGTGGTGCTGGGCAACCAGCTCGCAAAACCGCTGCTTGTTCTGGCTGAAGGTGTCCGTCAGGTGGCCAGGGGCGACCTGACGCCCAAAGCCGCATTGAGTGGCAAAGACGAACTGGGCGGATTGACCCGCTCCTTTGCCGACATGACGCAGCAACTGGCCGACGCACGCGGGGCGGTTCAGCAGAGCATGAGCCAGGTTGATGCCGCGCGCGCCAATCTGCAGACCATTCTTGACAACCTGACGGCCGGTGTGATTGTTCTGGACAGCCAGGGCCGCATCCAGTCCAGCAATCCGGGGGCAACGCGTATCTTGCGTGTGCCGCTGGCGGCCCACTTTGGAAAATCTTTGGCAGAAATATCCGGCATGGAGGGGTTTGGCCACGACGTCCAGCTGCAGTTTGCCAACTTTGTGGCGGACAAACCGGGCGATCAGGCCATCCACGGGCAGGAGCAGTGGCAGCAGTCATTTGAACTGAACACGGCCATGCCGGGCTCACCTGATCACGCCATCACCCTGATTGCACGGGGTGCAAAAATGTCAGGAACTGATGAGTTTTTGCTGGTGTTTGATGACGTTTCCGAGATGGTGTCGGCCCAGCGGGCACGCGCCTGGGGTGAGGTTGCACGCCGCCTGGCGCATGAAATCAAAAATCCGCTGACGCCAATTCAACTTTCAGCAGAGCGCCTTGAGATGAAGCTCAATGGCAGGGTAGGCGACCTTGAGCAGTTGCTGTTGACCAAGTCTGTCAAAACCATTGTTGACCAGGTTGATGCCATGAAACGCCTTGTCAATGAGTTTCGTGACTATGCGCGACTGCCTGCCGCCGAACTCAAACCGGTAGACCTCAATGCGCTGGTGGCGGACGTGATGCAGCTTTATGCAAACGACAATGCAGTGGTCGAGGTGCAAATGGAGCTTGACCCCAAAGCGCCGCCCATTCGCGGTGATGCCCAGCAGCTTCGCCAGGTCATACATAACCTGCTGCAGAATGCCCAGGATGCGCAGGAGGCAAACTCCAGTGGCTGCGTGACCATCAAGACGGATTATTCAGAAAGCACACGGCGGGTGCGCCTGATCGTCAGGGACAACGGGACTGGGTTTCCAGAGCATATCCTCAAACGCGCTTTTGAGCCCTACGTCACAACCAAAGTCAAGGGAACCGGGCTGGGGCTGGCAGTTGTCAAAAAAATCGCCGATGAACACAGTGCACGGGTTGATATTTCTAACCGCATTCAAGGTGGTATGGTTCAGGGGGCGCAAGTATCGTTATCATTCGCAGTTGTGATCTAGCAACACATTGGTGATCACTTTTGATGGCAAATCAGTAACGGCAACAAGCTGGCAGGGCAATAAATCAATCATGGCAAATATTCTGGTGGTCGATGATGAGTTGGGCATACGCGACCTTCTCTCGGAAATTCTTAATGACGAAGGGCATCAGGTAGAGCTTGCTGAAAATGCTGCGCAGGCGCGCGCCGCCCGTAACCGCATGAAGCCCGATCTGGTGCTGCTCGACATCTGGATGCCCGATACCGATGGCGTGACACTCCTCAAGGAATGGTCTTCCAGTGGCTTGCTGACCATGCCTGTCATCATGATGAGTGGTCACGCCACCATTGACACCGCAGTTGAAGCCACCAAGATTGGTGCCCTGGCCTTTCTTGAAAAACCAATCACCCTGCAAAAACTGCTCAAGGCAGTGGAGCAGGGGTTGAGCAAGTCAATGGGGCGCAAAGTGGTTTTGCCTGGCACGGTTATCAGCCCGGCCGATTTGACAGTGGAGGCCGCCATGACCGGTGGCTCACTGCCGGTGGTTGTGGAAATGGGTCCACAGGCGACACAAAGCTTTCTGCTTGATAAACCCTTGCGTGATGCACGAGATGAGTTCGAAAAAGCCTATTTCGAATTCCATCTGGCAAAAGAAGGTGGCTCCATGACTCGTGTGGCTGAAAAGACCGGTCTGGAGCGAACCCATCTGTACCGCAAGCTCAAGCAACTGGGCGTTGATCTTACGCGTGGCAAGCGGGGTTTGTGACATTGCCATCGTTTTTGCTTCGACTAATTGGTAAAGCCTGATTTGCCTGATATATAATCTAAGGCTTGGCCCGGTAGCTCAGTCGGTAGAGCAGAGGATTGAAAATCCTTGTGTCGGTGGTTCGATTCCGCCCCAGGCCACCATCTTTTTTTCTCAAACGATCCCAAGTTAGCCCAAAGTTCTTGTAAATCAAGGACTTAGTCTGAAAAAGCGGCTCAAGCGGCATCGTTTACTTCCGTAAGACCTAAGCTCACGAAACCTGGGGGTTTTGCTGCTGCTTGGCCTTGGGTTTTGCGCACAGCCGAGTTCTATCCACTACAGCAAACAGTTGTCAGCTGGGGCCGGCGTTGCTCTTGTGCCTCGTGTGTGTACGAGGTGTTCTTTATTGCCCTCCTTTTTGATACCCCCTGTTCGCTGAAGCTGTGGTCGCGCAATCTTGACCATATCTGTCGAGCAAT
>JAZKIK010000326.1:0-8266 GCA_040384925.1 Pseudomonadota bacterium
TGAAGACCGTATCTTTATCCAGCAGTTGTTGTGCCTGCGCCTGGCGGTTATTTTGTGCCACGCCCGCCGGGATCCCAACCTCAAGGGCCTGCATCTTGAGTCAGCGGCCGAGCCTGGCCAGATTTTTGTACTGAACTGCAGGCCAGGCTGGGCCGAGGCTTTTCCGCAATCGGCACATCTGCTGGCAGAAGAGGTTCTGGCCTGGCAAAAAACGCCCTGGACACTGGTGGTTTCCTGTGCCTGAAGCGGCCCTGGCCGGTGCAAAAAACGGCAGTATTGACTGACCTTTAAAACGATATAAACTATATACACCGTTTATTTCATAAAAAGGATCACTATGAGCACTGCAAAAACACCTGTACCTTCCACCACAACAGCACCTGCTGATACGGCTGTTGCAGCACCTGCACCGACAATTCAGGCCCTTGCTGCTGCAGCCCCGGCTGCCGCTGTCAAACCGGCTGTAAAACCAGAAGCAGCCAAAGCGCCGGCAAAAAAGGCCGTTGCAAAACCTGTCCCTGCAGCTGAAAAGCCTGCACCAGTCAAGCCAGCACTCAAAAAAGCTGAAGTG
The DNA here is from genome assembly GCA_040384925.1 of Pseudomonadota bacterium. GTDB lineage: Bacteria > Pseudomonadota > Gammaproteobacteria > Burkholderiales > Burkholderiaceae_C > Polaromonas. Next base: position 572 of record JAZKIK010000326.1, read on the forward strand.
GCCAAGCCACTGGCCGCCAAACCTGCAGCAAAAACACCAGCGCCCAAAAAAGCGGCTCCAAAAGCTGTAGCTGGCAAGTCAACCAAGGCCGTCAAAGCTGAAAAGGCAGAAAAAGTCAAAAAACCAAAACTGGTTCGTGACAGCTTCACCATTCCAAAAGCTGAATACCTGGTGCTCGACGACCTGAAACAGCGCGCCGCCAAGCTGACCCGCCCGGTCAAGAAAAGTGAATTGCTGCGCGCCGGTATCAAGGCCCTGGCAGCCATGTCTGACGCAGCATATTTGACGGCTCTGGCCAATGTGCCAGCCATCAAGACCGGTCGCCCGACCTCAGCCAAATAAGACGCCGTAAAACAGGCCCTTTGCGCTTGTGCAGCGGGCGCGGGAAACTGCCATTTTGGCAGTCAACCGCGCCCTCGTGCAAAAACGTCAAGCCGTCAAAGCACCTCGGGTGACTGCACCGTCACCACCACAGTCTGGATCAGGTCATCGCGTTCGCGGCTGCGCAGCCACCAGAGGGATCCTTTTTTGACTGCGCAATCGCTCTCCTGAAAACCCAGCAGTTGCGCAATCGTCTGGCCCAGAATGGGCTGATGGCCTATCACCAGAATCGGTGCCCGGCCCAGCGGCCATTGCACCAGCTGCAGCAGCTGGGCGGGTGTACCGTCTGGCGCAATTTCGGGCCTGACTTTGTATTTGCGGCCCAAGGCCAGTGCGGTTTGTTCACAACGCCGCGCCGGGCTTGAAAAAATCCGCGCACCCTCGGGCAATTGCCTGTCCAGCCAGGCCGACATGCGCATCGCCTGTTTTTCACCACGGGCTGTCAATGAGCGGCTCAGGTCATCCTGCGCCGTGTGCGCAAGGTCAAGAGCCAGGTCTTCAGCTTCGGCGTGGCGCCACAAAATCAGGTCCATGTTTATTTTCGCCGTTGTGGAGGTGAATAACGTTCTACCAGCGCGGCCTGAGCACCGTGTCGCGGCAGATTGCCTTCTTGATCTTTGCCAATCCGCAGGTAGCTGCCGTCGGCCTGCAAGTCCCAGGCATCCAGCCCATCGTGCAGATAGGCGACCAGGCATTCGTCAATGATGCGCTGGCGAATCACCGGGTCGTTGACCGGCCAGGCCAGCTCGATGCGGCGCAGCATGTTGCGGTTCATCCAGTCGGCGCTGGACAACAAAAGGGTTTCTTCCTCAGCACAGCGGAAATAAAACACCCGCGAGTGCTCCAGAAAACGCCCAATCACCGAACGCACTCGGATGTTGTCGGTCACACCTGGCACCTGGGCCGGCAACATGCAGGCACCGCGCACGATCAGGTCAATCCTGACGCCATTTTGCCCTGCCCTGACCAGCGCCAGCATCAGGTCTTCATCGGTGAGCGCGTTCATTTTCAGCACAATGCGGGTGTCTTTACCCTGCAACGCAGCCTGGCCCAGGGCATCCATTTTTTCAATCAGTTTGCGCTGCAGCTGAAACGGTGCCAGCAACAGGTGATTGAGTTTTGGCAGGCGGCTCTGACTGGCCAGATGCACAAACACATTGTCAATGTCAGCAGTCAGCAGCGCATCGGCCGTAAGGTAGCTGAGGTCGGTGTACAGCCTGGCGGTACGCGGGTTGTAGTTGCCGGTTGAAAGGTGGGCGTAACGCACCAGGTGCCGGCCTTCTCGCCGGGTGACCAGCAGCATCTTGGCATGGGTTTTAAGACCCACCACCCCGTAAACAACCTGGGCACCAATCGACTCCAGCATTTCGGCCCAGTTGATATTGGCTTCTTCATCAAAACGGGCTTTGAGCTCCACCACCACGGTGACTTCCTTGCCGCGCCGCACGGCTTCGCGCAGCAGCATCATCAGGGCTGAATCGGCACCGGTGCGGTAAATCGTCTGTTTGATCGCCAGCACCTGCGGGTCATGCACGGCCTCGCGCAAAAAGGCCAAAACCCCGTCAAAACTCTCAAACGGCTGATGAATCGACACATCACCATGCTTGAGCCGCTCAAAAAACGACTGACCCTGTGTCAACTGCACGGGGTAACAACCGCTGTGGCTTGGGAAAAGCAGTTTCGGGTCATTGACCAGATCGACCAGTTGCGTCAGCCGCACCAGATTGACCGGTCCGTGCACTCGGTAAAGCGCCAGTTCAGGCAAATTGAACTGCCGGAGCAAAAAGCTGGACAGATATTCGGAACAACCAGCCGACACTTCAAGCCGCACGGCCTGCCCGTAGTGGCGCTGCTCCAGCCCCTGGCGCAAGGCCGTGCGCAGGTTCTGTACATCGTCCTCGTCAACGGCCAGATCAGAATGTCGCGTGACCCTGAACTGCGAAAACTGTCCAACCACTCGGCCCTGAAACAAGTCGTCCAGATGTGCACGGATGATGCTGGACAAGGATACAAACAGCCGTGTCTTGCCCTTGATGGCATTGCTGCTGCTGTCCGGCATATGAATAAAACGCGGCAGGACACGAGGTACCTTGACGATGGCAATGTCGTTTTCACGGCCAAACGCGTCATGTCCGCTCAGCCGGACAATAAAGTTAAGCGACTTGTTGGCCACCTGTGGAAACGGATGTGAGGGGTCAAGCCCGACCGGTATCAGCAGCGGACGCACCTGGCGCTCGAAATAAGCCTTGACCCAACGCCGTTGGGCAGCGTTGCGCTCGCCGTGCGAGACGATGCGTATGCCCTGGCGGGCAAACTCAGGCAGCAATTCGTCGTTGTAAAGCGTATATTGCCGCGCCACCATGTCGTGTGCAGCGGCAGACAGGGCCTGAAACGACTGCGCCGTGTAAGTGCCTTTGCGGTCCTCGCTCAGTTCCGCCGTCAGGTGTGGTGCGGCACGCACCTCAAAAAACTCGTCCAGATTTGACGACACGATGCACAGATAACGCAGGCGCTCCAGCAAAGGCACATCAGGCCGCCTGGCCCAGTCCAGCACTCTTTCGTTAAACGCAAGAATGCTGTGGTCGCGGTTCAGAAACTGAACTGGTTGTGCATCGTGCGAGGCTGGCGATGAATTTGATTTGTTGGATGAAGGCAATGGCGGCGAAAAAGACATGGTCTGAGCAAGTCTTTGTGTTCAATGTGTTGCCAAAGAGTCTAAACCTTGGTACCCGGTTTTTTTATGACAATGGCGTGACAACACTGGAAGTCAGTGTGTCAATTTTTTGACCGTTTTTTGACTGTGCCATGTCTGTTGACGGCACCAGATAACTCTCGAACAGCTGCGTCGCATGCTCCCAGCTGAAATCGAGCGCGCGTTTGCGCGCTTCGTGGCGCGGTATGGTCAGGGCGTTATAACAAGCCTGTTTCAAATCGTCGTTCATGACACCGCCATGACAGCTTCCATCCGGTTTCAACGAACCGCCAAGAACCTCCAGCGGTCCGTCAACCGGGAAAGCAGCAACTGGTGTGCCGGTCGCCATGGCTTCAAGCATGACCAGGCCAAAGGTATCAGCCTTGCTAGGAAACACAAAAACATCGGCTGATGCATAAACCTTGGCAAGTTCTGGTCGCGCCATCACGCCCATCCAGCGCACTTGCGGAAAACGCTCCTTGAGCGACAGCTCAAGCGGCCCCACGCCACAAACCACTTTTGTACCCGGAATATCAAGCTTTAGAAATGCGTCAATGTTTTTTTCATACGACACGCGCCCGACAAAAAGCGACACCGGCCTGACCAGGGTACCCATGGGTGGATACGGCTGCGGCTCGGCCTGAAAGGTAAACAGATGGGTATCCACACCATGCGTCCAGTTGCGCAGGTTTTTGAAGCCACGCTGCACCAGCATGTCCAGCACGCTGTCGGTCGGCACCATGACCCCGGCTGAGGGCTTGTGAAAAAACCGGAACAGCGCATAGCCCCATGACAGCGGGATTTTTGCGGCCGCATTCAGTATCTCGGGGAATTTGGTGTGAAAAGCCGTTGTAAAACGCAAACCACGCTTCAGGCAGTAACTGCGTGCAGCCCAGCCAAGCGGGCCTTCGGTGGCGATATGGATGGCATCGGCCTGAAAAGCCTCCAGCTTTTCAGTCAGGCCGCGTTTTGGCCTGACTGCCAGGTCAATACCCGCATAACCGGGGCAAGGCCGGGTTTTGAACAGGGCGGGATGAATCACTTCAACCCGGTGGCCCAGCAGTTCCAGCTGGCGCACCAGTTCAACCAGGGTGGTAACCACGCCGTTGACCTGCGGCTGCCAGGCATCGGTAACAAGTGCAATTTTCATGTGTTCAAAAAAGTTTGTTCAGGCGGTATCGGGGCGCATCAGGCCGTCACAACGCTGGCGGCATGGCCACGACCCTGGGTTTCGTGAGCAGGTGCCCAATGCAGCAACTCCAGCGTGCCATCAAAGTTTTCAACCAGCGCGGTGCGGCTTTCAACCCAGTCGCCGTCGTTGCAGTACAGGACGCCGTTGATCTCACGCATTTCGGCGCGGTGGATATGGCCGCACACCACACCCTGGTGGCCGCGGCGCCTGGCTTCGTTGGCCACCGCTACTTCGAAATCAGTGACGTAATTCAGGGCTTTTTTGACTTTTTGCTTCAGATAAGCCGACAAAGACCAGTAAGGCAGGCCCAGACGCGCACGCAGGCGGTTCAGGTAACGGTTCAGTTTCAGCGTGAACTCATACAGGTTGTCACCCACATAGGCCAGCCATTTGGCACACTGCACCACGGCGTCGAAGTAGTCACCATGAATCACCCACAACTGCCGGCCGTCGGCCGTCACATGTACGGCCTCATCTATCACTTCAATGCCGCCAAACTGGTTGCCTATGAATTCACGGGCAAATTCGTCATGGTTACCTGGCACAAAAATCACGCGGCAGCCCTTGCGCGCACGTTTGAGCAGTTTTTGCACCACATCGTTGTGCGACTGCGGCCAGTACCATTTGCGGCGCAATTGCCAGCCGTCAATGATGTCGCCGACCAGATACAGGGTGTCGCTGGGGTGGGCTTTCAGAAAATCAAGCAAGGCCGTTGCCTGACAGCCCGGTGTGCCCAAGTGCAAGTCGGAGATGAAGATGGTGCGGTAGCGTTTGCGCAGGGAGTCGTCATCGCTGCCGTCGTGCTCATCACCGTTGCCTGGATGAGCCCCGCCATTCAGGCTGCCGAAAGATCCCATGGCGTCAAACATGTTACGCATCAGGCCTCCGATGAACGGGCCGAAAAGTGCTTCTGATAACGCGCAGGCAGGTCGGCAATGCGCATCATCATCGGCAAGTCGGCTGAATTGAAGTCAGGGTCCCAGGCCGGGGCACCCAGCACCTTGGCACCCAGGCGCAGATAACCCTTGATCAGCGCGGGCGGCTCGATGTCCAGCGAGTCGTCAAGTTTTTCAACCGGCAAGGCCAGACGCGGTGTGACGTGGTAGTCAATCGACGCCAGATGCGTCTGCCTGACCTGACGCCAGATGCTGGCCGCCGCCTGGCCGCTGGACACGCCGTTATGCTGCATCGGAATGCTGGCGCAGCCAATCATGGTGTCCAGCTGGTTGCGGCCCATGAATTCAGCCAGGGCACCCCACAGCGCCAGAATCACACCACCGTGCCTATGGTCGGCATGCACACAGCTGCGTCCCAGCTCGACCATGCGCGAGCGCAGGCTGCGCAGGCGGGTCAGGTCAAATTCCGTGTCGCTATAGGTGCTGCCGGCACGTTTGGCCTGGGTTGGCGTGAGCACGCGGTAGGTGCCAATCACTTCCTGGCTGGCGTCATCTCGCACCAGCAGGTGTTCGCAGTAGTCGTCAAACAGGTCAATGTCGTGGCCGGGAACGGTGTTGGGCAGGCTGGCACCCATTTCGAGTGCAAAAACCTGGTACCTCAGGCGCTGCGCCTGCCGGACCTCGTCCTGATGCCTGGCCCATTGGACTGAAATTTTGCCCACGGCAGGCCTTTGAACAGCGGTTGCATCGACAGCATGACCGCTTTGACAAAGTGACCCCCGTGGCATTGTCACTGGGGACAATGCAAAGGTGGGGTTGGGCAATTCTTTCATCACTAACTCCTTCACAATTTATGTAGTACTTATTTATTTAAAAATCAAAGTAGCGGGTTTTCCGGGTCGTATTGGCGTAAAAAAACCCCGGTGACGGGGCTTCATCAACTGGCGTCTAAGCACCAACTCCACGGACAGGCAAACCTGGTTTGAAAAGCCGCCCTGAACTGGCGGGCAAGGCAGGACGAACCACAGCCAGCCCTTCCAGCCAGGGCCGTGTATCCGCCTTGAAACGCAAACCACCGGGACTGTTGGCAAGCGCCTGCGCGGTGCAACGCAAAATGCGCAGGCACTGCTGGTTCAGGTCATGAATGCCAAAGCTCACCTTGCTCAGGCTGCAGCCAGCAGACACCTGCAGGCCCGCCTGAATCGTGTCCCGCGTGAATTCCAGTCTCATCAGAATCTCCGTCATGCTTTTCATGCGGCAATTCTGAAAGACGGGGGTGACGCGTTCGTGTCAGTTCAATGGCAGTTGTGTGACATTGAAGTTCGATGCGCGGCTATTGATCGCTTTCACAGCCACTTATGCCCAGCGCTACTTCGCATCCGGCCAATGGATGCAAAACATGCCAGGTATCAGTGCGCCAGCGCAACACCAGTCGCCAGTCTGGCTTTCAGCGCCGGCAATGCGGCCAGCATGGCGGCGCGGCCTGAATCAATGGCGCGTTGCCGGGCTGAAAAGTCTGCGCTTTTCAGGCCCACCAGCGATGGTTTGACCACTACATCAGCGTCCCTGAGTTCGTATTGATTGATGCTTTTGCCCATGATGGCAAAGGTCTGCAGCAGAATCTGCAGGGTTCCGTCAGAGGGGTTGCCTTCTGGCGGGCTGGAAATGTCCACCGCAATCACCACGTCAGCGCCCATTTGCCGGGCAAAACGCACTGGCACGGGTGACACCAGGCCGCCATCAACATATTCACGGCCACTGATCTTGACGGGCACAAACACCGCCGGCACGGCACTTGACGCACGCACTGCCGTACCGGTATCGCCTTTTTGAAACAGCACAGCCTGACCATTGTTGAGGTCGGTCGCCACAATGCCCAACGGAATCGCCATGTTTTCAATCAGGCGGCCGGCCACCAGATCATTGACGTAACGCGCCAGCGCTTCACCCCTGAACATGCCGCGACCAAAAATCGGCAGCATCCAGTCGGTGATTGCCACTTCCTCCATGTTCAGTGCGGTTTGCTGCAGCTGTGCGCTGGTTTTGCCGCTCGCATACAGTGCAGCCACCAGACTGCCTGCCGAGGTACCAACGACGACTTGAGGCCTTAAACCAGCTTCTTCCAGCACGGCAATCACACCAACATGGGCAAAACCGCGCGCCGCACCACCGCCCAGGGCCAGGCCGATCTTGAGTGGTTTTTTGGCAATTTCTGCAGGCGGCGCAAGGACTGGCGCGGGTATCGGAACAGGGGTGGTAGCGCAACCCGCGAGCCACGCAGCAGCTGCCAGGCACAAAAATCGGGTGGCCTCCATCCAACCGTGACGCAGTGTTTTTACGGCCTTGGTTGCCGGTTTATTGTCAGAAATGGGGGAAGTGCTTGTAAACAAGAGGAAATTCGTATGAGTTGGGAAAATCGCGCTTTTTTTTGCGCCATTCTGTATTTTGCCCGGCAACACCCGGCCGATTGAAAAGCCGACAGCTTGCAGGATCACCAGGCTTTTTTGTGGCCCATAATTGACCTTTACGTCAAC
>JAZKIK010000327.1:0-3153 GCA_040384925.1 Pseudomonadota bacterium
GAATGGATACGAATAAAAACATGCCTGGGGAAGACAAACCGGCAGCAACACCCGGACTGTCCACGGTGACCGCAAACAGGCCACCGGCAAGCGGTTCAGCTTCAAGCTGCTCGGGTGTCAGGCCACTCCTGGCGCTGGTGATAAAAAGTGTGCGGAGGTCGGGTCCGCCAAAAGCACAGTTGGTCACGTGGCTGGTTGGCAGGGTCACCCGGCACAGCTCCTGCGCAGTCACAGGGTCATGGCAGCTCACACAGGAGCCGCCCCAGTGGGCAATCCACAGCCGGCCAGCCGCATCGGTGCTCATGCCATCAGGCACACCATCACCGGGCGCAAAGCTGCGCCACAGCCGTTTGTTTGACAAAGTGCCCGCAGCCGCATCAAAGTCGTAGGCAAAGGTTCGGCCATTGACCGTGTCGTTGAAGTACAGCGTACGGCCATCGGCTGACCAGGTCGGGCCATTGGTCACGACAAAACCATCGTCATGGCGGGTGCAACTGCCGTCAGAGTCATAACGATAGAGCGCACCTGTCGGTGCTTCGCAGGCAAAATCCATGGTGCCACCCCAGAAGCGGCCCTGGGCATCACATTTGCCGTCGTTAAAACGATTGCTGGGCAGTGCCGCCTCGGGCTGGTGCAGATAACTCGGCTCGCTGTTCCCGGCCGGGTCAAACAGCGCAAAACCACGCCGCAGCGTCACGATCAGGCCGGGTGCCGCAGCTCTTTCTGCAACTGCAGAAATTTCCTCGGCAAAAGTCCAGCTGTTTTTGGCACCACTAGCCGGGTCAAAGCGGTGCAGGCCGCACGCCAGAATGTCCACCCAGTACAAGGCCTGTTCCCGCTGCGACCACAGCGTACCTTCACCGAGCAGTGCCCCGGCAGGATTGACGCATTGAACTGCGCCAGCAAGCGGCGTAGAAAAAGGCTGCCGATGTGTATGCGGATTGGTGATCAATCTTGTCTCCATTTTTTTTATCTCCGCCATTAAGGCCACTTGACGCGGTGGATGATATCAAGGCATAGTGATGTTGGAAACAACTAATTTAGCTATTTATAGATATACAAATTGCAATGTCAAATATCACAAGCACTTCTTCACCCACAAACATGCGCGCAGTTCCTCAAGCCGCCCTGCTCTCCCTTTTCCCCAGCCTGAAAGACAGATCCGTTTTTGTCACGGGCGGAGGAAGCGGAATTGGTGCCGCCATCGTGACGGCGTTTGCCGAACAGGGTGCACGCGTCGCCTTTGTTGATGTCGCCAGCCAGGCCAGTGAAGCGCTTGCGCAGCAATTGGCGGATGCCGGGCACACGCCGCCCTGGTGGCGCACCTGTGACGTCAGGGATCTGGCCGCGCTGCAGACAGCCATCACCGAAGCCGCCAGCGTGCTTGGGGATTTTTCAGTGCTGGTCAACAACGTCGCCAGTGATGACCGTCACAGCCTGGAGTCTGTAACACCGGCCTATTACGACGAGCGCATGGCCATCAACGAACGCCCCGCCTTTTTTGCCATCCAGTCGGTGGTTCCGGGCATGCGGCGGCTTGGCGCAGGTTCCATCATCAACCTCGGCTCGACCGGCTGGCAGGGCAAAGGCGCAGGTTATCCCTGTTATGCGATTGCCAAGTCTTCAGTCAACGGACTGACACGCGGGCTTGCAAAAACCCTGGGCGCGGATCGCATCCGCATCAACACTGTGTCGCCAGGCTGGGTCATGACCGAACGGCAGATCAAGCTCTGGCTTGATGCCGAAGGTGAACGTGAACTGCAGCGCAACCAGTGCCTGCCCGACAAGCTGATGCCGCATGACATCGCACGCATGGTCCTGTTCCTTGCATCTGACGACGCCGCCATGTGTACAGCGCAGGAGTTCAAGGTCGACGCTGGCTGGGTCTGAACGCTTACGCTTGTTCAATCTCGAGCTTGCGCCCATACAAGGTCAGGCTCGCCGTCTTCAGCGCCTTCAGCATGGCTTTGGCCGCCGGTGAGGGCAAGCGGTCGGTGCGTGTGATGATGCCAAAGGCGTCCATGTGGCAGGGCATGGTCAGAGGCAGCAGCGAGATGATGCCGTGTGAGGCGTAATAACGCGCCACATCGGCCGCCAGCACGGCAATCATGTCGCTTTGCTGCAGCATGCGGGTAATAAAAAGCAGTGCCGATGTCTCCACCACGTTGAGCGGTGGTGCCAGCCCGTCCTCCTGGAACATCAGCTCGAACCGGTGGCGCAACACGCTGCCGGCAGGCGGCACGATCCAGCCAGCGGAAACCACGTCACGCAAGGTCAGGCCGCTGATGCCCAGCAGCGGGTGCCCGGGCCGCGCCACAGCACAGACCGGCTCTTCGGTCAGCGGTTCGTAGCGCAGGTTTGTCTTGTCGTGTTCGGCAAAGAGGCGCGCCACCAGCATATCGAGTTTGCCCTGCTCAAGCCGCTCCAGCAGCACCGGGCTGGTTTCGATGTCAAGCGAGATGCGCAGGCTGGGATGCTCCTGCTTGACCATGGCCACCGCGGACGGCAACAGGGCCAGCCCTGGTGAAGTGATGGCACCTATGCCAACCTGCCCGAAGTGACCCGCCTTGATGGCGGTGAGTTCGTCATGTGCCTGGTTCAGACTGGTTAGAGCCATGCGCGCGTGGCGAATCATGGTTTCGCCATACCAGGTCGGCCTCATGCCCCTGGGCAAACGCTCGAACAGCGTAACCTGCAGCACGTCTTCCAGATCCTTGAGCAGCTTGGACGCTGCTGGCTGTGTCATGTTGAGAACCTGGGCGGCACGGTGAATATTGCCCTCTTCTGCCAGGGCAACCAGCAGCAGCAACTGCCGCGTCTTGAGTCGTGCGCGTATGAACCAGTGGGTGTAAGTACTCATGGGGTTTTCCAGAATGCCTGTATTGATATCCAATTTATCAAAAAAACGATTGGATCAATACCAATTTTATTCATAAACTTGCCGCCATCACTCCAATGAGGCATAAATTGAAACTCGGCGAGCCACTGCAACACGCCCGGCATTACATCAATGGCCGCTGGGAAACCGGCGTCACAACCGGCATCAGCGAAAACCCCTCCGACACCAGGGAAGTGGTTGCTGAATATGCACGGGCCGACCGCAGCCAGGCTGAACTCGCCATACGCGCCGCCGCCGAGGCCCTGCCGCACTGG
>JAZKIK010000328.1:0-11556 GCA_040384925.1 Pseudomonadota bacterium
CATGTTCATGATCGTGCCCATCTTCAACTCGATGATGCGCATAGACCGCAGCCTGATTGAAGCGGCCAACGACAGCGGTGCCACCGCCTGGCAAACGCTGTGGAATGTCATCGTGCCACTGAGCCGCACTGGCATCATCATTGGCTCGATTTTTGTCATCACCATCGTCATGGGCGACTTTGTGACCATCGGCGTGATGGGGGGCCAGCAGATCGCCTCGATTGGCAAGATCATCCAGGTACAGACCTCTTACCTGCAGTTTCCGCTGGCTGCTGCCAACGCGATGATCTTGCTGAGCATTGTGCTGATGATTATCTGGGCACTGACCCGGCTGGTCGATATCAGGAAGGAACTGTGATGCAAGACAAACGCCCCGCCAGCTTCTGGCTGCTGGCCGCCTTTTTTGCGCTGTTTGTGCTGTTCATGTACGGCCCCATGCTGGTCATCGTGATCCTGAGTTTTCAGGGGCCCGAAGGCGGGCTGACCTTTCCGCTGCGTGGTGTCTCGCTGCACTGGTTTTACAAATTGGCCGAAGGCCTGGGTGTGGTGGACATTGGCGCGGCGCTCAAACGTTCACTCGGCCTGGGCCTGGCCGTGATGGCTTTTACCGTGGTGTTTTCGGTGCTGGCCGGGCTGGCTTTCCGTAAAAAGCTGGCTGGAGGCAATGCGCTGTTTTTTGTCGTGGTGGCCAGCCTGATCATGCCGTCCATCATTGTTTCGCTGGGCATTGGGCTGGAGTTTCGCCTGCTCGACACCGGCATCAAAAAGGCACTGGAAGCCCTGGGCATGACCAGTACGCTGGAGGGCTATGGCACCTCGCTGGGGCTTTTTACCTCTGCCCTGGGTGCGCACCTGACCTGGACCTTGCCCTTTGGCCTGCTCATCATGTTTGCCATCTTCAACCGCTTCAATCCGGCCTATGAAGAAGCCGCGCGTGACCTGGGTGCCACACCGTGGCAGGGTTTCAGGCATGTGGTGCTGCCGCTGATTGCGCCTTCGGTGGTCGGCATCGGCATGTTTGGTTTTACCCTGAGCTGGGACGAAATCGCCCGTACCTCGCAGGCGATTGGCGACGTCAACACCCTGCCGCTGGAACTGCAGGGCCTGACCACCACCGTCACCACACCGTCGATTTACGCCATTGGCACCGTCACCATGGTGGTGTCCTTTGTGGTCATGGGGCTGGCCGTGGGCCTGTCAAAACTGCTGGCCAGACGGCAGCGGGGCAGCCGCTCCGCATGAGTTTTATGGCTGATGTTGCGGTTCTGACGGAAAACGATATTTACGAGCGCATGGTTGCCACCATCCTCGACCACCGCTTGCCGCCTGGCACCAAGCTGGTTGAAGACAAGCTGGCCAGCGCCTTTGGTGTCTCGCGCACCCGCATACGGCCGGTGCTGGTGCGCCTTGCCAACGAGCAGATTGTCACGCTGATCCCCAACCGCGGTGCCATGGTGGCCGAACCGACCGAAAAAGAGGCACGTGAGGTGTTTCAGGTGAGGCGCATGATAGAGCCCACGCTGGTGGACTGTTTTATAGCTTGCGCCGGGGCGCAAGACATTGCCGTGCTGACCCGCTGCATTGATGACGAGGAAGCCGCGCGTGCCATTGGCGACATGCGCCGCGCGATTCGCCTGGCCGGAGACTTTCATCTGCATATCGCCAGCGCATCAGGCAACCAGACACTGGGCCGCATCCTGCGTGAGCTGGTGTCGCGCACCTCGCTGATCCTGATGACCTACAGCGCCAACCACCTGCAGGCGCGTACCGAAGCCACCGCCTGCGGCTGCCGCGAACACCGCGCACTGCTTGACGCGATCAGGCTGGGTGACACACGTGAGGCCGGCCGCCTGATGGGCGAACATCTGGAGCAGCTGGAGTCACAGCTTCAGTTCACACCACCCGCCACAGATGTGCCTGACCTGATGTCGCTTTTTGGTCCTGCAGAACCACAGCCCCAGCCGCTGGTGGTTTGATATGGCACTGTAAAGTCAAAGCATGCGTCAACTGCTCATCATCAACCCCAACACCTCCCAGAACGTCAGTGAGCTGCTGCAAAGCCATGCGCAAAACGCTGCAGGCCCGCGCATTGCGGTTCGCACCGTCACGGCCCGTTTTGGCGCGCCCTACATCGCCTGCGAAGCCAGTTACCTGGTAGCGGGGCACGCGGTGCTGGATGCATGGGCTGCAGCTTCAGGCCCTGAGAGCACAGCGCCAGATGCCGTGCTGATTGGCTGTTTTGGCGACCCTGGCCTGCTGGCGCTGCGTGAAACCAGCCGCGCCCCGGTCACCGGCCTGGCCGAAGCTGCTTTTGTTGAAGCCGCCAGCTACGGCCCGTTTGCCATCGTTACCGGCGGCGAACGCTGGAAACCCATGCTTGAACGCCTGGCCCACCAGCTGGGTTATGGCCAATCCCTCAAAGGCATTCACACGGTGCTGCCCACAGGTGCCGAGCTGGCGCAAAACCCGGCCGCTGCCCGTACCCTGCTGGCCGCTGCCTGCCGACAGGCAGCCATTGACTTCAAGGCCAAAGCCATCATCCTCGGCGGCGCAGGCCTGGCAGGCATGGCCGCTGCGATTCAGGCCGAAGTCAATGTGCCGGTCATTGACAGCGTGCTGGCCGGAACCCGTCAGGCCGTGTTGCGGCTGGGACAACAAAACCTGCTGGCCAGCGGCCGGTTTGATGTGCGCTGGCAGGGTGTTTCTGCAGAGCTGGCGGCGCTTGGAGTTTTGGCTGCCGGGTGATGCGAAAGCCGTTTTTTACGACTTCACCCGCGTGTACGTCGCTTTCATAAACCGTTTCCAGCTGCCGTCAGGCTGCTGGGTTTGTGAATGCAGGCTGCGTTCGTCTGGACTGATGATGGTGATGACGTCCTGGTAACGCGCCGTACTTCCGTCGCCTGAAAAACTCGGGCCTTCGGTGTCCAGCGTCAGCACCTTTTTGTCGGCATCCAGCTCGCCTTCATAAAAAAACATGCCGCTCATCATGGAACCAGCCCAGCTGCCAACAAATTTCTTTTTGTTGAGGTCGTAGCCCAGCGTCATCAGCATGTCGGCCATGCCGCCGCCCGGCATCTCGCCACGGCCTTCACCCACCACAAAAAAGTCCCCCAGGCTGCGTGCGGTTTCAGTGCCTGCGGTGTGACTGACGGGCTGGTCCGGGCCCATGTCACATTCGCCCTGCATGGTCCACTGGCCGAGCAACTGTTTGAGCCACTCGTGTTCGGCTTGCGCTTGTTCATTCATGAATCACTCCTTTGTTTGAGAACTGAGGCGGCTTTATTGCGGCGGCATGTCGCCGGGCACGATCACCATCCACGACACGCCAAACCTGTCTGCCACCATGCCAAAGCTGGGTGAATAAAAGGTTTTGGTCAAAGGCATCTGCACCTGGCCGCCATCACCCAGCGCTGCAAAGACCTTTTCAGCTTCAGCCTCTGTAGTCACTGAAAGCGACAGGCTGATGCCCTTGAACTCGGTTTTGCCGCTGGCCATGCCGTCTGAGGCCATCAGCACGTTGCTGCCCACGGTAAAACTGGCATGCATGATCTTGTCGCCCGGCATGGACGGGCAGTCTGCACCGCCCTGAGGTTCGGGGTTTTCGCTATAGCGCATCATCATCTGCACCTGGGCGCCCAGTGCGGTTTTGTAAAACTCAAGCGCCTCCTCGCAACGGCCTTCAAAAAACAGATAAGGTTGGATCAGCACGATTTTTCCTTTCGGGTGGGTTAAAAAAGCGGGGATGTCCGGTGGGTGCCTCACGACCAAAGCGCAGGGTGATTTGTTGTGTACGCTGTACACAAATAGAATAACAAAGAGAATGGACGCTGTCCACATTCGGGTTTACACCCGCTTCCTGATCGTTTTAATGAGTCAATCCCCTCCCCTTCCCGGCGCAAACAAGGCTGTTGCGCGCAGTACTTATCGCCATGGAGATTTACGGCGAGCCCTGCTGGATGCCGGCATTGCACTGGCGCGTGCTGGCGGGCCAGACGCTGTTGTGCTGCGAGAGGCGACACGTCGTGCCGGTGTGGCACCCAACGCGGCCTACCGGCATTTCGACAGCCGCCAGGCGCTTTTGTATGCGGTCCGCGCGGCCGCGCTGTCAGCCGTGGCGCTGGCAATGGAGGCCGAACTGGCCGCCGTGCCGCCCGATTTGCCACCCGCCGATTTTGCCCGCGCCAGCGTACGCGCCGTAGGCACCGGTTATCTGCGTTTTGCACAGGCTGAAACCGGCTTGTTTCGCACCGCTTTTGGCCCCTCGGAAGACCTCAAAGAGCCCGAGCCTGACCCGGCCAAGGCTGGCCGAAGCGGCCTGAACCCGTATCAGCTGCTGGGCGCAGCGCTGGACAAACTCGTCAGCGCCGGTGCGATGCCGGCCGAGCGCCGGCCCGGTGCCGAAATTCTGGCCTGGTCAGCCGTACACGGCCTGGCCATGCTGGTGATAGACGGCCCACTGGGCCCGGTGATTGGCCCACAGATGCAGCAAATTGGTCAAAAACTGCTGGATATGGTTGAAAAAGGGCTTTAGCTGCCAAAATGGCGCGCCATCGCGGCAAGTGCCGAGCTCTGCTCAGATCCCCTGCCCGCCAGACACTTCTATCCGCTGCGCATTGACCCAGCGGTTGTCCTCAGACAGCAGGCTGGTGATCATCGGGCCGATGTCATCTGGCAGGCCAGTACGGCCCAAGGCCGTCATGTCGGCAAAGATCTTGTTGAGGTCTGCGTTGTCGCGTACGGCACCGCCGCCAAAATCGGTTTCTATGGCACCGGGTGCCACCGTGTTGACCGTGATGCCGCGCGCCCCCAATTCTTTTGCCATATAAACACTGAGCACCTCAACTGCGCCCTTCACGGCTGCATAGGCAGCGTAGCCTGGGTAAGACACTCGCGTCAGGCCGGAAGACAGGTTCACGATGCGCCCACCGTCGGCGAGAAGCGGCAGCAGCGTCTGCGTCAGAAAATAAACGCCCTTGAAATGCACATTGACCAGGCCATCAAACTGCACTTCGGTTGTTTGCCCGATCAGGGCGTAGTCGCCGTGGCCGGCGTTGTTGACGAGGTGGTCAAAGGTTTCGCGTTGCCAGGTCTTTTGCAGCGCCGTGCGCAGCTGATCGGCAAAGGGCGCAAAAGCGGAGATGTTTCCGGTGTCAAGCTGAAAAGCCATTGCTTTGCGGCCCATGGCCTGGATTTCGGCCACCACGGACAGCGCGTCTTCGGCACGGCTCTGGTAAGTGATGATGACATCGCCGCCACGGCGCGCAATGCTGAATGCGGTATTGCGGCCAAGGCCACGGCTGGCACCGGTGACGAGGTTGATTTTGCTCATGATGAAACTCCTGTTTTGTGACGCATTCAGTGTCTGGCTGCAGCCCGGTCCGGAGTTGCCGGAAGCTCGGAGTTGTTTGCCTGATCCTCCGAAACAGTCGCGCAGGCAGTCGTGGCAGGGTAGGCTTGCGACATGAGCACACTTCTTCAAGCCGTCAGCCTTTACGCCGCAAGCCATGCCAACCAGGCTGGCCTGGCGCAGACACCGATTCCAGGCATGACAACTGTACGAGCCACCTCGCCCAGCGCTCTGGTTCACGCAATTTCGCAGCCGCTGATCTGCCTTGTGCTGCAGGGCAGCAAACATGTCGCGATGGGTACGCAGTCGTTTGCCTTCGGTGCCGGTGATTCGCTGCTCATCACGGCTGACGTGCCGACGGTCAACCAGATCACACAGGCCAGCCTTGCCCTGCCTTATCTGTCGCTGGTGCTGGAGCTTGATCTGGCCGTTATTGCCGAACTGGCCGTGCAGATGGGGGCCGGGCCGGCCGCCGACCGCACACCCGTGCGGGTTGACCAGACCGAAACCGAAGTTGCCGACGCAGCCCTGCGGCTGATGCGCCTGCTGGACAGGCCACAAGCGGTGCCGGTGCTGCATGCACAAGTGGTGCGCGAACTGCATTACTGGTTGCTGGCGGGCAAACATGGTGCGGCCGTCCGGCGGCTCGGCTGGCCGGGCAGCAATGCACCACGTGTCGCGCGGGCGGTAGCCATGCTGCGGGCTGACTTTGCGCAGACTTTGCCGGTTGAACGCCTGGCGGCCGTGGCTGGCATGAGCCCGTCCTCATTCCACCAGCATTTTCGCAGCGTGACCTCGCTGTCACCGCTGCAGTTCCAGAAACAGCTGCGCCTGATTGAGGCCAGGCGCCTGATGCTGGCTGGCGGTGCGAGTGCCAGCGGCGCGGCGTTTGCCGTGGGTTACGAAAGCGTGCCCCAGTTCACTCGTGAATATGGCCGCATGTTTGGCCTGCCGCCAGTGCGCGACATGGAAACTATGAGGTGTTCGGGCTTGTGAATGTGTTTGCCAGCATCTCGCGCTGTTCGGCCCACTTCAGCATGGCGTCCAGTGCAGGGCAGAGTTCCTGGCCCCAGGCGGTCATGCGGTAGTCCACTTTTGGCGGCACCTGCTGATGTACGGTGCGCTCCACGATGCCGTCCGCCTCCAGTTGCCGCAGCTGCTGGGCCAGCATTTTCTGGGAAATACCTGTCACGCGTTTTTCCAGGTCGGAGAAACGCTGAACCTGCCCGCCAAACAGGTGAAACAGGATCACGAGTTTCCAGCGCCCTTCAAGCATGCTGAAACAGGCTTCAACATCAATGGCTGCACTCAAGGCTGTGTAGGTCTTGCGTCTGGCCCGGCGGGCTTCATCCGAGGCACTTACTTTTTGGTGGGTACTGTCCATTGGGTGAGCATATGGCCAGAATCACTGCATTGCAACCCGTTTTGGAAAATACATGAACCACCCTGTGCCCGCCGCCATAAAGCTTTATCTTCAGTCCCACGGCAATCCAGCCCTGCCGCAACTGGCCGACAGCTTCCACAGCGACGCATCTGTGCTTGACGAAGGCCAGATCTTTCATGGCCTTGAAGCCATCGCAGCCTGGAAGCTGGCAGCACAGGCCAGATATCATTTCAGCCTGACGCCACTGGGCGTGTCCCGAACGGGTGATACCTTGAAGCTGCTCACACGCATCAAAGGCAACTTCCCCGGTGGGGTGGCAGACCTGATGCACGTCTTCACGCTCAGGGATGAGCGCATTGCCTCGCTTGAAATACGTCAGCCGGTCGAACTTGAGGGCCGCCGTGCGCTGGTAACGGCTGGCACCAAAGGCATCGGTGCAGCGGTGGTGGCGCAACTGAGCCAGGCTGGCGCCACAGTGCTGACGACAGCACGCACTCGTTCAGCCGACCTGGGAGAAACCGAATTTGTTGCTGCCGACATCACGACTGCCGCAGGGTGTTCCACAATTGTTCAGGCAGTAAAAGAACGGCTGGGCGGCGTTGACATCGTGGTACACGTGGCAGGTGGCTCATCTGCGCCCGCTGGTGGATACGCCGTGCTGGATGAAAACGAATGGCAGAAGGCATTCAGCCTCAACCTGTATCCGGCCGTGCGTCTCGACCGGGCCCTTCTGCCAGGCATGGTGGCCCAGGGAACAGGCGTGGTGATACACATCACCTCTATCCAGAGCCAGCTTCCTCTTGCAGACGCAACCACGGCATATGCAGCCGCAAAGGCGGCGCTGTCAACGTACAGCAAAAGCCTGTCCAAAGAGGTCAGCCCCAAAGGTGTACGTGTCGTGCGTGTATCTCCTGGCTGGACTGAAACAGAATCGGCGCTGGACCTGGTCGCAGAAATTGCGCGCAACAGCGGCACCAGCCATGAGGAGGCCCGGCAGTCACTGATGAATTCGCTGGGCGGCATACCGCTGGGCCGGCCTGCAAAGCCCAAAGAGGTAGCCGACCTTGTCGGGTTTCTGGTGTCCAGCCGTGCCGCTTCCATTACTGGTGCGGAATATGTCATCGACGGTGGTACGGTGCCAACCGTTTAAAGCGCAAGGCTACGGCGTCTGCAATGTCCCGTCAGCCAGCCGGGTCTGTGTCCAGGTGGTGATTGTGTTTTCACAGGGGTATTTGGCGGCTTCGGCCTCGTTGATCTCCACGCCCAGGCCGGGTTTGTCATTCGCGTAAACATGACCGTTGCGGAATTCGGGCAGGCCCGGAAACACATCGAGCAGGGCTTCGTGCGGGCCTTTGAGTTGCTGAATCACAAAGTTGGGCGGCTCGGTGCCTGACCACTCCTGCACACCAAAATTGCGCGCTGCGAGGTCGATATGGATGTTGGCGGCGTGGCCCAGCGGTGACATGTCGCCCGGGCCGTGCCAGGCTGTGCGTACGCCAAACTGTTCGGCAAATATCTGCAGCTTGCGGCCGGGTGTGATGCCGCCAATCTGACTCAGGTGGACGCGGATAAAGTCGATCAGCTGCCCGGTGATCAGAAATTTCCACTCGGCCGGGTTGTTGAACAACTCGCCCTGCGCCAGCGGAATCGTGGTTTTGGCGCGCAACTGACGAATCCAGTCACCGTCGTCGAGTGAAATCGCGTCTTCCAGAAAAAACAGGTCAAACGGCTCCAGCGCGCAGGCAAACTGTATGGCCTCAATGGGTTTGAGGCGCTCATGCACGTCGTGGCACAGCGCCACGTCAAACCCGACCTTGCTGCGTATGCCCTCAAACAGCTTGAGGGTCTCACGCATGTATTTTTTGCTGTCCAGGTAAATGCCGTCTGCCGCGCCTTGCGGGGCGCTGCCCGGTGCCCGGCCAAAACCGGCCCCGCCGTAGCCACCGTTCTGGCAGCGGATGTGGGTGATGCCCTGCTCGCGGTATTTATGGATGTTGTCGCACAGTTCGGCCAGGTCGCGGCCATCGGCGTGGCGGTAGATCGGCACGGCTTCACGCACCTTGCCACCAAACAGCTGGTACAGCGGCATGTTGGCCATCTTGCCCTTGATGTCCCACAAGGCCATGTCCACGCCCGAGATGGCGTTGTTTTCAATCGGCCCGTTGCGCCAGTAGGCGTTCTGGTGCATCAGTTGCCATAGTTCCTCGATTGCCGACACGTCGCGCCCCAGCAGCAGGGGCCGCAGGTAGTCTTCCACCAGGCATTTGACAGCCAGATGGCGGTAGGCAAAGGTCGCGCAGCCCAGCCCGTACAGGCCGGGCTCGCTGGTTTCAACTTTTATCACCACCAGATTGATGCCTTCTGGCGCAGTGAGTATGACTTTGACGTGGGTGATGAGGGTGGCCATTCTTTGCGCGGAATCTGTCTGTTGGGCGAGGGGGCGGGGTGTGCAGGCCGGCTTATTTCTGGATGTTGATGTCGCCCAGCAGCTTTTTGAAATAGCCTGACGAAGCATTCATGAAGGCCTGGAACTGCTCGCCTTCCATATAGGCGGGCTGCAGGTTGGCCTTGAGCAGCGCGTCACGAAAAGCCGGGTCTTCGGCGGTCTTGCGGGTGGCATCGCGCAGGTAGGCCACTATTTCGGGGGGTGTGCCCACGGGCACGCCCAGGCCGCGCCAGGTGCCCAGCACCAGGTCAACACCCTTTTCCCTGAAAGTGCTGACCTTGTCATAAGGCGCGGGCAAACGACGGTCGGCCATGGACACCAGCACGCGCACCTTGCCTGCAGCAACAAAGGAGCCGATTTCAGCCGGGCTGACGGTGATCGCATCCACATGCCCGCCTGCCAGCGCCATCACACTTGGCGCTGCGCCCTGAAAAGGCACGTGGTTGAATTTTGTGCCGGTTTTTTCCTCCACCGCCGCTGCCGCCAGGTGCCAGATGGTGCCGGTGCCGGCATTGCCCATGGTCAGCGTGCCTGGCGATTTTTTGGCCTGGGCCAGCAGCTCGTCAATCGACTGCAGCGGCGAGTCGGCGCGCACGGCAATCAGGCCGGGATCGCCATTGAGGCGTGCCAGTGGAATGAAGTCCGCTGTGGTGATCTTGGTCATGCCCAGGTGCGGGATGATGGCCAGCTCGGAAATCAGCACACCGATCTTGTAGCCATCAGGCGCGGCACGCGCTACCTCCGTCATGCCAATGCCGCCGCTGGCACCTGCCTTGTTGCTGACAACCAGCGGCTGACTGATGTACTTTTTGGCAACTTCGGCAAATAGCCGTGTCATCACATCGGTACCGCCGCCTGCCGATGAGGGAACAATCACTTCAATCGGCTTGCTGGGGTAATCGGCGGCAAATGCAGCCTGGGGCAACAAACTTGTCAATGTGGCCAGGGTGGCAGCCAGTGCGGTGGGGAAAAGTCTGCGGGTCAGTTTCATGTCTGTCTCTTTGCTTTGTTGATCGAGGTGGTCGGGCGGAAAATGGCTTAAAGGACGGCGAGCATGCCGCCGTCCACATAGATGATCTGGCCGTTGACATATTCGGATGCAGCCGAAGCCAGGTAAACGGCGGTGCCCGCCAGCTCGTCAGGCCGGCCCCAGCGGCGCGCCGGCGTGCGGCCCTTGACCCAGGCGTCAAAAACCGGGTTGTCGAGCAGGGCGGTATTCATTTCGGTGGCCATGTAACCCGGCCCGATGGCATTGGCCTGGATGCCATGGGCAGCCCATTCGGCAGCCATGGCGCGTGTCAGCATCTTGATGCCGCCCTTGGCAGCCGTGTAGGGGCCCACCGTGGCACGTGCGGCCTCACTGGTCAGGGAGCCGATATTGATGACCTTGCCGCCCCGGCCACGCGCAATCATGCGGCGCGCAGCCTCGCGGCCCACCAGAAAAGCACTGCTCAGGTTGGTGGACAAGACCTTGTCCCATTCGGCCAGCGACAGCTCGACCAGCGGTTTGCGCAGCTGTATGCCGGCGTTGTTGACCAGAATGTCCACCGCGATGCCGGCATCGTCCAGCCGTTCAAAGGCGCTGCACACCGCCGCTTCGTCGGTCACGTCAAACGCTGCTTCTTCCACCGTGTGGCCTTTGCCTCGCAAGGCCTGGGCGCTGAGCTTCAGGCGTTCGGTATCCACGCCGTTGAGCACCAGATGCGCACCGGCCTGCGCCAGGCCCTCGGCAATCGCATGGCCCAGCCCGCGTGAAGAGCCAGTCACCAGGGCGGTGCGGCCGGAAAGATCAAAAAGTGGATGTGACATGGCCAGGTGATGAAGTGCTTGCTTGAGTTTTCGGGAAAGCGCAAAGCTGTAATGAGTTGAAGAATACTGTGATATTTCACAAAAAATCTTGGTACTTACCCGTATCAGGAAAATTCAGACATTCAGGTTTTATTTACCAATGACACCGTATGAAAGCAGGCCAAAAAAGCAGTCGTACTAAAATATCAGGGTATGCTTTGACCTGAAAGGTGCTGAGGCCATGATGGTTTTGGCAGATTGCAGTCATTGAAAGCAGCCATGGTTTCCTCCCCACGCTCCCGCCCCCAACTGGCCACTGCTCCTCCCGCCACGGTGCCGGACGCGCCCAGGCGGCGCACTCAGGTCAACCTGTCGGACCAGGCCTATGAGCGGATTGAGGAGTTGCTGGTCAGCTGTGAACTCAAGCCCGGCCAGTTTCTGGCTACACACGAGTTGCAGGTGCTGACAGGTTTTGGCCGCACACCGGTACACCAGGCCGTCAGCCGCCTGGCGACTGACACGCTTGTGCTGGTGTCACCACGCCACGGCCTGCAGATTGCGCCGATTGACCTGACACGCGAGCGCGTGCTG
>JAZKIK010000329.1:0-5319 GCA_040384925.1 Pseudomonadota bacterium
CCCGAGTCATGAAAGTTGTTTCACCTTAACCCACAGTTGCCACGGTTGCCACGGCTGGCACCGCCCACCTGCAACTACTGCCGAATGATTCAAATGCCAGACACCACCCTGTCCCTCCCCATTGCGCGCCTGCCCACCAGTTCTGCCCAGTACGGCATCTGGATGGGACAACAAATGGCACCCGAAAGCCCCTGCTACCTGACGGCTGAAATGGTTGAGCTGCGCGGCGCACTGGATCTTGCCGCCCTCTGCGCCAGCGTGACCGATGTGCTGAACAACAGCCACACCTTGCACATGCGCTTTCAGATCGACGACGAGGGCCTGTGGCAATCACCTCAGCCGCCGGTGGCCATGCCCCTGGAGCAGCATGACTTTCGCCAGCAGCCCGATCCCGAGGCTGCTGCGAAGCAATGGATTCAACAATCCCTGTCGGTGCTGTGCGACCCGACGCGGGATCGGCTTTACCGCAGCGCCGTGCTGCAGCTTGCGGACCAGAAGCACTTCTGGTACTTGCAGGTGCACCACATCGCGCTCGACGGATTTGCTTATGGCCTGATTTGCCAGGCCGTGGCGGCGCGTTACAGCGCTCTCGTCAAGCAGGCACCTTTGCCGCCCCTGCCGGACTGGTCACTCGACAAAGTGCTGGAGGCCGAAAAAACCTATAAGGCAAACGGAAAGTTCGCCAAAGACAAAGCCTTCTGGATCCAGCATCTGGCACAGGTTCCCCCGCCCGCAACGGTTGCGGCAGCGCAGGCATTTTCAGACGAGGTCACACGCCACTCCAGCATCCTGGATCTGAACGAAATCGGGGCACTGCAGCAAGCGGCACAACGCTGCGGGCAAGACTGGGGCAGCTGGACGCTTGCCGCCATAGGCCTGTGGCTGGCCAAAAAGTCGGGCCAGCGCCAATTCACATTTGGCCTGCCGGTGATGAACCGCCTGGGCACACCCGCGCTGGGCGTGCCCTGCATGGCCATGAACATCGTGCCCATGTGCATCTACATTGACACGCAGCAGAGCATGCAGG
The DNA here is from genome assembly GCA_040384925.1 of Pseudomonadota bacterium. Lineage (GTDB taxonomy): Bacteria > Pseudomonadota > Gammaproteobacteria > Burkholderiales > Burkholderiaceae_C > Polaromonas. The sequence continues at coordinate 1,028 of JAZKIK010000329.1, forward strand.
CCATAGGCCAGCAGCTGGCGGACAGCCTGCGCAGCATACGCCCGCATCTTTATTACCGCTACGGCTGGATACGCGGCGATCTGGGGCTGATGGAAGTGCAGAAGCATCTTTTCAACCAGGCAGTCAATCTGATGCCGTTTGACCGGCATGCGCCGTTTGCCGGGCTCGACAGCACCATCCATCCAATCTGCGCCGGCCCGGTAAAAGACCTGAATATCAGCCTGGCCGTGCTGAACACCGAATGGCGGCTGCTGATGGAAGCCAATCCCAACGCCTACACCGCAGAGCGCCTGGCCGACTTGCAGCAAGACCTGCGGCAATGGCTGGCCACGCTGGCCGCGCATCCCCCACAGGCCAGCCTGGCGGCACTGATGCAAGAGCTGCCGCCGCTGTCTGTCATGCGCGGGCCGGAACTGGCAGAAACCGTCACACCTGTCATGCAGCGGCTCGTTGCCGCTGCTGCTGCAAGGCCCGGCAAACCCGCAATCGAATACCAGGGCGAATCCATTTGTTACCGCGAGTTGCTTCAGGATGTGCAGCAACTGGCCAGCCAGTTGCATGCGGGTGGACTGCAGCCCGGTGATCGTGTCGTGATTCTGCTGCCGCGCAGCCCGCAGGCCATCATTGCCATTTTTGCCACCCTGTGGCTGGGCGCTTGTTATGTGCCGCTGGACCCTCTCGGCCCCTCTGGCCGCCTGGACGCCGTGCTGGCCGATGCGGCTGCGCAGCAAGTTGTCACCCTGGCCTGCTGGGCTGACAAGGCCGCCACCGTGCCGACCATCTGCATGGACCAGGCACCCGACCCTTATGCATTGGGTGCGCCACCGCAGGCCCCTCATGTGGTGGACGACAGCCATCCGGCTTATCTGCTTTACACCTCGGGCTCCACCGGCAAGCCCAACGGGGTGATGGTCGGGCACGGCGCGCTGTCGCACTTCGTCGCCAGCAGCGGCCAGCTCTACCAGATCAGCGCCAGCGACCGCGTACTGCAATTCGCGCCCTTGCATTTCGACGCCAGCATTGAAGAAATATTTCTCGCGCTGTGCCATGGTGCCACCCTGGTGCTGCGCGACGATGCCGTACTCGACGCCATCTCGGCCTTCACCAGCTTTGTCGAAAAAGCCGGCATCACCCTGCTGGATTTGCCCACCGCCTATTGGCACGAACTGGCACATGCGCTGGAGCCCTCGCAGGCACACCAGTTGCGCCAGGTCAGGCTGACCATCATCGGCGGCGAAGCCGCACAACCTGAACGGGCGCGCCGCTGGCAGTCCTTGCTGCCGCGCAGTGTGCTGCTCAACAGCTACGGGCCCACCGAGGCATCCGTCATAAGCACGGCGGCGGTGCTGAGCGGGCCTGATGCGGTATGGGATGGCAGCGACAGCATGCCCATCGGCCTGCCGCGGCCTGGGGTCGAGGCCCTTGTCGTCGATGACAATCTCTATCCCGTGGCCGAAGGAAAACCGGGCGAACTGCTGCTCTGCGGCCCGGCATTGGCACTGGGCTACCACAACAACGAGGCGCTGAACGCACGCCGCTTTGTGACGCTGCACGCGCTGCCCGGCACGCCACGCGCCTACCGCAGCGGCGACCGGGTTTGCCTGCAAAACGGGCAACTGGTGTTTCTGGGCCGGCTCGACCACGAGGTCAAGATCAGCGGCCTGCGCATCGATCCGGCTGAAATTGAAAATGCGCTGTTGACACAATCGGCCATTCGTGAAGCCGTCGTGGTGGCGCTTGCGCGGGCGCACAAGGGCTACGCCCTGGTGGCTTTTCTGGTGTGTTCTGCATCACTGACCGCGCGGCAGCTGCGCCAGCAACTGGCAAACATCCTGCCGGCGGCAGCCATTCCAGACCACTGGCACTTTCTTGCCAGCCTGCCGCGCAACGCGAATGGAAAAACTGACCGTAAACAACTGCTGGAGATGGCCAGCCAGCAGGCCATGCCAGCGCTGCCCGACGCCACCGCGCTGGAACAGCAGATCATGCAGGTCTGGCATGAGGTGCTTGGCACCATGCCCGAAAGCACCTATGTCAACTTCTTTGACCTGGGCGGCAAATCACTGCAGGCCATCCAGGTCTCCAGCCGATTGGGACGGCTGCTGAAGCGCGAAATCGCCGTCTCCGCCTTGTTCAACCACGCCACGGTACACACCCTGGCCAAGGCATTGAGCGCACCCGCCGCCCACCGGCCACCCGCAGCCAGCGAAGACCAGGCGTTTGCGCCGCTTTTGACGATCCAGCAAGGCCAGCACCCCGCGCTGTTCTGCCTGCACCCGGCCGAAGGTTTGTCATGGTGCTACCTTGGCCTGGCGCGCCACCTGCCCGGTATCGCCATTTACGGCCTGCAGGCAAGCGGCATGCAATCAGAGCTGCCCAGGGATTTCGATGCACTGGTGGCCGACTACCTTGCGCGCATACGTTTGCAGCAAGCCACAGGCCCCTATCGCCTGCTGGGCTGGTCGCTGGGAGGTGCATTGGCACAGGCTATCGCCGTCAGGCTCATCCGGCTGGGAGCCCAGGTGGAACTGGTGGCACTGATGGACAGCTACCCGGCAGAGGCTTTTCAGGACTGGCGGGCACCCACATTACACGACGCACTGATCACTGTATTGAGCGTAAGCGGCGAAGTGGACGCCGACACACCGGAAGCCATCTACCAGCGCCTGCTGCGTCCTGGCAGCCCGCTGGCGCAACTGGGCCGCAGCGCACTGGAGCGCATGGGCCACAGCGCATTGCACGGAATGCAACTTTTCCGAGCCAGCCAGACCGCCTGTTACCACGGTGACATGCTGCTGTTTCAGGCGGCCCACCGCGAGGCCAATACACCCCACCCTGCCGCCTGGCTGCCCTATCTGGACGGCAAGCTCGATTGCATGGAGATCGACTGCAACCATTTCGGCATGAGCGATCCGGTGCCGATGGCCGCGATTGGGCAGGAACTGGCAAAACGGCTGAGCATCAGCCCAATTGATTCAGAAAGGAGCTTCGCATGAAGGGAAAAATTGCAGTCGTCACCGGTGCCGCACAAGGCATAGGCGCAGCCGTGGCGCTGGCCCTGGGCCGCCGCGAAGCCAATACACCCCACCCTGCCGCCTGGCTGCCCTATCTGGACGGCAAGCTCGATTGCATGGAGATCGACTGCAACCATTTCGGCATGAGCGATCCGGAGCCGATGGCCGCGATTGGGCGGGAGCTGGCAAAACGGCTGGGCATCAGCCCAACTGATTCAGAAAGGAGCTTCGCATGAAAGGAAAAATTGCAGTCGTCACCGGTGCCGCACAAGGCATAGGCGCAGCCGTGGCACTGGCCCTGGGCCGCCGGGGCGTCATGATTGCGGCGCTGGACATCCAGGCCGATTCGCTCGAACAGCTGTGCGAGCAAGTCCCTGGCACCTTGCGCGCCTACCCGGTGGATATCCGCTCCAGCCAGGCGGTGCAACATGCGGTGACCCGCATCGAGGCCGAGCTGGGCCCCATCGACATGCTGGTCAATGTGGCCGGAATCCTGCGTATGGGCAGCATCTGCGACCTCAGCGACGAAGACTGGGAAAACACCTTTGCCGTCAATACACATGGTGTGTTTTATCTGTGCAGGGCCGTGGCGCGGTGCATGGTGCCCCGCAAAAAGGGCTGCATTGTCACGGTCGGCTCGAACGCGGCAGGCGTTCCCCGCCTGCAGATGGCGGCCTATGCCGCATCCAAGGCAGCGGCCAGCCATTTCACCAAGTGCCTGGGCCTGGAGCTTGCCGAACATGGCATACGCTGCAACATCGTCTCCCCAGGTTCCACCGATACCGCCATGCAAAGGCAGCTATGGCAGGCGGAAAGTGATGTCCAGAAAGTCATCGCCGGTTCACTGCCAGGCTACCGGACCGGAATCCCCCTGGGACGCATTGCCAGCGCCGAAGACATCGCCGCAGCGGTACTTTTCCTGCTCAGCGACGATGCCCGCCACACCACCATGCACGACCTGTGTGTTGATGGGGGCGCGACATTGGGGGTTTAGGTGTTTTTGCCAGACGCTTGGCGAGGGCACTGAAGCTGGGGCCTTGCCTGGGTGGCCTTGTTTGCCGGGTAGGGAATTCATGTTTTTTGATTTTTTGCCATGAATTGAATGGCTGAGCCTGCCTGCAGGTGTAGGGCAACAGGCCTGAAAGTCAGCGTCTGGGTAACTACAAAGCGCATCGAAGGGAGCTGACCCTTCTTGCTCCCTCTCCCTCTGGGAGAGGCTAGCGTATGCACACATCTTTTGATGCCGGGTTTTACCCCTTCCCCCTCTGGGGGAAGGTA
>JAZKIK010000330.1:0-10053 GCA_040384925.1 Pseudomonadota bacterium
TCTGTATGCGCCGAGGAGCGGAGCCTGAAGCGGAAAAAGGGCCGCAGTTGTTTGAGCCGCAGGCGAGTTCTGCGGACCCCGCTTCAGGCGAGCACCGCAGGTTGCCCGGAGCGAAGCGCAGGGACGCAGACAGTAGGGTCGCCTTTTCTTTTGCTTACTTTTCTTTTGGCGAAGCAAAAGAAAAGTGAGTAGCCGCCGGGCTACCCCCGGCCAGCAGCATCAAACTGCAAAAAACCGTTAAAACCATAGCCATTCCACGCGCCTTACCCCCGTGGCTTGTAAGCCACCACATCAATCTCAACCCTTGCATCCACCATCAAGCGCGCCTCAGTAGTCGACCTCGCTGGTTTGCGCTCACCAAAATAAGTCATGTAAACCCGGTTGAAACTGCCAAAGTCACGCGCATCCTGCAGCCACACTGTCGTTTTACAGACATCAGCCAGCGTGCAGCCAGCCAGCGCCAGGGCGCTTGACAGATTCTTCATCACCTGGCGTGTCTGTACTTCAATCCCTCCCTGCACGATTTCGCCGTTTTCGTCACCAGGCACCTGGCCTGACACATACACAAAGTCACCAGCGCGTACTGCCGGTGAAAACGGGCGCGGTTGCTGGTCCGAGGCGATGGGTGGGTTACCTAAAAATTCGAGTGCTGACATGCGAAAAGCTCCTGAACAAAAAATTGAATAAGAAAAACACCAGACACACCAGCCTAGTGCAACGGCCTTGCGTTCACGCCCCAAGCTTATGCAATTTGGTGCTGAATGTGAAATATATTTTCATAAATTTAGATAAATCCTAGGGTTTATACGCATTTTTCATAAATTTAAGGTGGCATATTCTTTGCAAGTTGAAAATTACTTTCATTTTTAAGGAAATCAGCATGCTGCAAAAATTCTTGATCAAGCGTCGCCATGCCGTCACCATGGCGCTGCTGGCCGGTGCTTCCATGGCGCTTCCGGTGCTGGCGCAAACGCCAGGTGCTGGCAAATCGGCCCTCAACCTGGCCATGATTGCCGAGCCTTCGACACTGGACCCAATGGCCTCCACCGCTGACCTGGTGGCAACCATCATGCAGCATGTATATGAGCCGCTTTACACCTTTGACGCCAACTGGAAGATGATTCCCATGCTGGCCGAAAGCCTGCCCAAGGTCTCGGCTGATGGCAAACGTTACAGCATCACCCTGCGCAAGGGCGTGATGCTGCACAGCGGCCGCGAACTCAATGCCGACGACGTGGTCGCCAGCCTGAAACGCTGGATGGAGGTGTCGCCACGCGGCAAGGCGCTGTCCAAAGAGGTGGTCGATCTGTCGGCCAGTGGTGCCAGCGGCATTGAAATCACGCTGAAAGCGCCTTATGCCCCGCTGTTGCCGCAACTGGCCCTGCCTTCAGGCATGGCTGCCATCATGGCCAAGGAGTCGATTGCCACGCCGCTCAAGGATTTCGTGGGCACCGGCCCCTACAAATTCAAGGAGCGTCGCCCCGACCAGTATGTGCTGCTGACCCGCTTCGAGCAGTATTCGGCCCGCAAGGAAGCTGCCAGCGGTTATGGCGGCAAAAAGGTGGCTGTTGCTGAAGAGTTGCGTTTTATCCCCGTGCCCAATGCCAACACGCGGGTTGAGGGTTCGCTGGCCGGCCAGTACCACTTTGCCGACCTGCTGCCGACCGAGGCACTGGGCCGGCTTGAAAAGGCGTCCGGCAAAACCGTTCCCATCCTCACGCCTTCTTTTGGTTTTCCCTACTTTGTGTTCAACACCAAGGAGGGTGTGATGGCTTCGCTGCCGGTGCGCAAGGCAGTGCAAACCAGTTTTGGCGAGGGTGAAATGCTGGCCGCCGGTTTTGGCGACACACGCTTTTTCACTGCCGAGCCCAATCACTTCCCCAAGGGCACGCCGTTTTATTCGGCTGCCGGTTCGGGCCTGTACAACGAACGTGACAAGGAAAAAGCCAAGGGCATGGCCGCCACTGCTGGCTACAAGGGCGAAACCATACGCATCCTGACCAGCCGCCAGTACGACTTTCACTACAACATGGCGTTGATCATGGCCGAGCAGCTCAAACGCGCCGGTTTCAAGGCCGAGCTCAATGTGGTGGACTGGGCCACCCTGGTGCAGCGCCGCAACGACTCCAAACTTTGGGACATCTACATCACACATTCAGGCCAGTTCCCCGAACCCATGCTGTCGCCTCCACAACTTGGCGAAGGCGCACCGGGCTGGTGGTCGTCACCGGCCAAACAGGCCGCACTGGCTGCACTGAACCAGGAAACCAATCCGGCCAAACGTGGTGCTTTGTGGGGCGCGGTGCAGCAGGTGGTGTATGACGAGGTGCCTTACATCAATGTCGGCAAGTTCAACAGCCTGTCGGCAAAATCGCCCGCACTGCAGGGTTACACACCGTCCACCTGGCCTTTCTTCTGGAATACCAGTTTGAAGAACTGAACCGCTTCCCCGCTACCGTTCGGGCTGAGCCTGTCGAAGCCATCCTTCGACAGGCTCAGGGCGAACGGATGCAGGACGGTTGCTCCACGCAAGCAAAAACATATTCGATTCCTTGAGAAAAAATCATGACCCGCTATCTTCTGTCACGCCTGATGGGCATGTTTGTTGTCATGGCGCTGGTGGCGGTGATTGTGTTTGGGCTGACACGCGCCGCTTCGGGCGACCCGATCTCGGTGCTGCTGGGCGACCAGGCCACTGCCGAAGACATCGCCCGTGCGCAAAAAGACTATGGCCTGGACAAACCGCTTCCAGTGCAGTTCGGCTACTGGCTCAAGGAGTTGTCGCAGGGCAATCTGGGCCAGTCCATCTTTCTGCAGCGGCCGGTTACACAGGCCTTGTGGGAACGCGCCGAGCCCACCACCCTGCTGGCACTGATGGCGGTGTTCATTGCCGCTGCCATCGGTGTGCCCTGCGGCATTGTGTCGGCGGTGTTTCGCGGCAGGCTGATTGACCAGTTTCTGACCGGTTTTGCCATGCTGGGCGCGAGCATTCCAAGTTTCTGGCTGGGTCTGGTGCTGATGCAGATCTTTGCCGTGTCGCTGGGCTGGTTTCCAGTGTCAGGTTATGGCGACCCTGGGGCGCTGCTGGCCGAACGGCTGCATTACCTGGTGCTGCCTTCGGTGGTGCTCGGTGTGCTCAATTCGGCGCTCATCATCCGTTTTACACGGGCGTCCATGCTGGATGTGCTGGGGGAGGACTATGTGCGCACCGCACGTGCCAAGGGTCTGGGCGAGACAGTGGTGGTGCTCAAGCATGCGCTGCGCAATGCGCTGGTGCCCATCGTCACCGTGCTGGGCCTCACGGTGGCGATGATGATTGGCGGTGCCGTGGTGACAGAAACCGTTTTTGGCCTGCCCGGTGTCGGCAATCTGGTCGTCAGCGCCGTGCTGCGGCGTGATTACCCGGTGATCCAGGGCGCACTGCTGGTGATTGCCATGATTTATGTGGTCATCAACTTTTTGACCGACCTTCTGTACATGCTGGTTGACCCACGGGTGAAATACTGATGGCCCTGAAAATCCCGACTGTTCTCAAAAAGCTGTTTCGCCGCCGTATCGTGCTGGCTGCAGCGGTTTGCCTGCTGGCCGTGCTGGTGGTGGCGGTTTTTGCCAATATCATCACAGCGTATGACCCCAATGACACCGCTGTCAGCCAGCGCCTGTCGGTTCCCAGTGCCAGCCACTGGCTGGGCACTGACGAACTGGGCCGTGACCTGCTGGCGCGCATTGCTTTTGGCGGCCGTTATTCGCTGACGATTGCAGCGCTGACGGCAACGGGTGCAATCGTACTGGGCACCCTGTTTGGCCTCGTGGCAGGCTTTTTCAGGCGGCTGGATGCGCCCATCAGCCGGCTGGTCGATGCCATGATGTCTTTCCCCGACATTCTGCTGGCGATTGCGCTGGTGGCGATTCTCGGGCCGTCCATGCTTAACGTGGTGTTTGCGCTGGTGCTGGTGTACACGCCGCGTGTGGCGCGTGTGGTGCGCGCCTCGACCCTGGTGGTGCGCGAGCTGCTGTTTGTGGAGGCGGCGCGTGCTGTGGGTGTGTCCACTGCACGCATTTTGTGGCGGCACATCCTGCCCAACCTGATGTCGCCTATCCTGGTGCAGGCTTCGTTTATTTTTGCCTACGCCATTCTGGCCGAAGCGGCGCTGTCTTTCCTTGGTGTGGGGGTGCCGCCTGAAATTCCGACCTGGGGCACCATGGTTGCGGGCAGCCAGCAGTATGCACATGACGCGCTCTGGATTGTGCTTTTCCCCGGCCTGGCCATCATCATTACGGCGCTGTCCCTGCAACTGCTGGGTGATGGCGTGCGTGACCTGCTGGATCCGCGGCTCAAAAAATCAATGTGAAATCAATGTGAGATGTCCATGAATTCATCCCAGGCTGCCCCGCGCCTTGACGTGCGCCACCTCAGCACCTTTTTTAATACTGACGACGGGCTGATCCGTTCGGTGGCCGACGTCAGCTTCAGCATCCGGCCTGGCAAGACAACTGCACTGGTGGGCGAATCAGGCTCGGGCAAATCCGTCACCAGCCTGACCCTGATGCGATTGCTGGCCCGCACCGATTCCACCCAGGTCAGCGGACAGGCTCTGTTTACCAACCGCGCCGGGCAAACGCTGGACCTGCTGGCCCTGCCCGAGGCCGGCATGCGGCGCATTCGCGGCAATGAAATCGCCATGATTTTCCAGGAACCCATGACCAGCCTGAACCCGGTGTTTACCGTCGGCGAGCAGATTGCCGAATCAGTTCGCCTGCACATGGGGCTGGACCGGGCTGCGGCACTGGCCCACGCCAGGCGCATGCTGGAGCTGGTCGAGATCCCGGCCGCCGCCCAGCGCCTGCATGAATACCTGCACCAGCTGTCAGGCGGCATGCGCCAGCGTGTGATGATTGCACTGGCCATGGCCTGCAAGCCGACACTGCTGATTGCCGACGAGCCCACCACAGCGCTTGACGTGACGATTCAGGCGCAAATCCTGGAACTGATGCGCCGCCTGCAGCAGGAAACCGGCATGAGCATTCTTTTCATCACCCACAACCTGGGTGTGGTCGCGCACCACGCCGACGACGTGGCCGTGATGTATGCAGGCCGTATTGTTGAATCAGCTCCGGTGAAGGGGCTGTTTGCCACGCCGCGCCACCCCTATACCCAGGGCCTGCTGGCCTGCCTGCCCGCGCAGCAGCGCAAACGTGAACTGGCCAGTGGTGAAAGCCGCAGGCAGCGCCGCCTGTATGCCATTCGTGGGCAGGTTTCCAGCCCGCTTTCACCGCCGCCTGGCTGCGCTTTCGAGCCGCGCTGTGACCAGGCCCTGCCAGCCTGCCGCGACGCCATGCCCCTGCTTGAAAATACCGGCCCGCTACGTGCAGCGCGCTGCATTCTGGTGGCTGAAACTGCAGCCGTTTTAAAGGAGGCCGAATGAGCGCCCCGCTGATAGAGGTCAAAAACCTGCGCCGTTATTTCGGCTCGCCCGCCCGGCCCGTGCGTGCTGTGGACGACGTGTCTTTTTCCATACAGCCAGGCGAAACACTGGGTCTGGTGGGTGAATCAGGCTCGGGCAAAAGCACGATAGGCCGCACCTTGCTGCGCCTGATTGAAAGTACATCGGGCAATGTTCTGTACCGGGGTGAAGACCTGGGTGCGGCATCAGGCAGCCGCATGCGTGCCTTGCGCAGCAAGCTGCAGATGATTTTTCAGGACCCCTACGCCAGCCTGAACCCCAAAATGCGGGTACGCGACATCCTGGGCGAAGCACTGCAGGTGCATGGCCTGGCCAAAGGCAGGCAGGCGCGCGACAAACGGATAGCAGAGCTGCTCGAACTGGTTGGTCTGCGTGCCGAACACGCCAGCCGTTACCCGCACGAGTTTTCAGGCGGCCAGCGCCAGCGCATTGGCGTGGCGCGGGCGCTGGCCGTCGAGCCGGAATTCATCGTCGCCGACGAACCGCTGTCGGCACTTGATGTGTCGATTCAGGCGCAGGTTGTCAATCTGCTGTGCGACCTGCGCGACCGGCTGTCGCTGACCATGCTGTTTATCTCGCACGACCTCGATGTGGTTGAATATTTGTGCGACCGCGTGGTGGTGCTCTACCTGGGCCGGGTGATGGAAGTTGCACCGACAGCCGCGTTGTTCGATCAGCCGCTGCACCCCTACACCCAGGCCCTGCTGGCCGCATCACCCAAACCCGACCCGGAGCATAAAAGCGAACGTATTGCACTGAAAGGCGATATTCCCAGCCCCATGAGTCCGCCTTCAGGCTGTGTGTTTCGCACTCGTTGCCCGCATGCACTGGCTGACTGCGCAACCATACGCCCAGAGCTGCGCGACATGGGCAGTGGCCGTTTCAAGGCCTGTATTCGCGATGACATCGACACATCAGCCAGCACGACAATGCAGCCCGAAATGCTCGCTGCATAAACAGAACAGACACATTACATGACCATTCTTCAAGACCTTCTCGATCCGCAACTGGACCGCAGCTACAAAGGCTTTCCGCACAACAGCGGGCCATTGCGCCGATCTGAAATTGCTGCCCAGGACTGGAATGTGCTCAAAGGTGATCTACCGCTACCGCTGGCCGTCATCAGGCAATCGGCCATTAAACACAACCTCGGATGGATGCAGCACTTTGCCGCCAGCCAGGGCGTGGACATGGCACCGCACGGCAAGACCACGATGTCGCCGCAGTTGCTCAAGCGTCAGCTTGACGAAGGTGCCTGGGGCCTGACCTTTGCTACCGTCGCGCAGATGCGTGCCGGCATCATGGCCGGTGCAAAAAACCTGATGATCGCCAACCAGGTCGTGGCGGCCATCGACCTTGCCGGCATCCAGAGCATGCTGCGTGAATACCCCGGCCTGCGCGTCGTTTTTCTTGTCGACTCGCTGGCGCAGCTGGCCTTGATTGAAGCGTGGACCACAGCCAACGCCGATGCCATGATCGCGCCCTTTGAAGTGCTGGTAGAGATCGGCGTCATGGGCGCACGCACCGGCACACGGAATGAGGCCGATGCCCTGGTGTTGGCAAACGCCATCCATGCCAGCCCCGCCTGCCGCCTGGTCGGCATTGAAACCTATGAAGGGCAGGGCGCTACGGGTGATTCAGTCGCCGACAAGGCCTATGCCGACGTGCTGATGCAGCGCACCTGCGACATCGCACTGGCTTGCGACCAACAATCGTTGTTCGACAGCGAAGAGATTCTGATGACAGCTGGCGGTTCGGGCATTTTTGACCTCGTCAGTGGCTGGCTCAAGCCCAGGCTGTCGCGTTCGGTGCGCGGCCTGCTGCGCTCTGGCTGCTATATCACGCACGACCACGGCAATTACAAACGCCTCGTCAGCTCGGTCAACGCGCGCCTGCACGACAGTGACGGCTTGAAGCCCGCCATCGAAGTCTGGGCCACTGTGCAGTCCTGTCCCGAGCCTGGCCTGGCCATCCTTGCGGTTGGCCGGCGCGATTTGTCTTATGACCTTGAAATGCCAATACCGCTTTCTTCGGTGACGGCTGGCGGCGCACCTGTCGCTGCGCCTGCCGACTGGACCATCAGCGCACTCAATGACCAGCATGCCTATCTGCGCGGCACGGGTGCCGAACATGCTGGACTGGCCGTGGGCGACCTGGTGGCGCTGGGCATTTCCCACCCCTGCACAACCTTTGACAAATGGCGCTGGATGCCGGTGGTGGACGATAGCTACACCGTGTGCGACGCCCTTGTAACCTGTTTCTAGACATCCATGACCTCAAAAGTTCTTGCCAAAATAGCCGAAGCCATCACCAGCGCGCCGACTTCAAGGCGCAGTGTGCTGGCGCTGATCCTGCAAGACCCGCAGCGGGTGCTGGACGAAAGTTTCGAGCAGCTGGCGCAGCGCGCCGGCAGCTCTGTGCCCACCATCATGCGTACCTGCCGTGACCTTGGCTACCCCGGCCTGCGTGAATTCAAGATGGCGCTGGCGCAGGAAATGGCCGTCAGTGGCTCGCCGCTGCATCGCCGGGTGCAACTCCATGACAGCGCCGAAGACGTGATCTCCAAAGTCATCAAGGGTGCAGCCACCGCCGTCAATGGTGTGCAGGCCCAGCTCAATGTAGCGGCGGTAGAGGCGGCCGCCGACGCCATCGTACGCGCCAGCCGGGTCGACTGTTATAGCGTCGGTGTCACATCAAGCTTCATGGCCTCGGACATGCAGGCCAGGCTGTTCCGGCTGGGGCTGGTGTCCAACGCCTATCTGGACATTCATCTGCAACTGGTATCGGCTGCCACCATGGAGCCGCGAGGCGTGGTGTTTGCCATCTCGCATGTGGGCGGCATGCCTTCGCTGATTGAAGCGGTGGATGTGGCGCGCTCGCAGGGTGCCACCGTGATTGCGCTGACGCAGCAGGGCACGGTGCTGGCCGAACATGCCGACATCGTGCTGGGTATCCATGTGCCTGAAGACCCGGTGATGCACGTTGGCACCGAGGCCTATCTGGTCCATCTGACGGTGATTGAAATCGTCACCGTGATGGTGGCGCAGCGCCTGGGCGATCTGGCCGTCAAGCGTCTGGGCGGTGTGCGCGAGGTACTTGCCACGCGTGGTGTGGACATGCGGCATTACCCCAAACTCGACTGGGACACCGCGCAGGCCATCAACGAAAGCAAGGCCCAATGACAGCTGCAGCACGCGCCACACTGCTGGAAAACGGCCTGGTCATTGACGGCACAGGTGCCGAAGGCCGGGTCGGTGATGTTTTGCTGGCCGGTGGCGTCATTGCCGCGCTGGGGCAGAATCTGCGCGGCCGCCTGCCTGCTGGCCTGGTGCTGGCTGATGTTGAGGTAGTCGATTGCACAGGTCTGGCCATCACGCCAGGGTTTATCGACGTACACACACACGACGACGCCATCGTGCTGCGCCAGCCCGACATGCTGCCCAAGGTATCACAGGGCATCACCACCGTGGTGGCAGGCAACTGCGGCATCTCGCTGCTGCCCTTTGTGATCGATAAACCGGAACCGCCGCTGAACCTGCTGGGGGCTGATTCCTTCAGGTTTGGCCGTGTCGAGCAATACGAAAGCGCCTTGAGCCAAGCCCGGCCCGCCGTCAATGTGGCAGTGCTGATTGGCCACACCACCCTGCGTTTTGCCTGTGTGGGCGACATGAAGCGCGCCGCCACGCCCGTCGAGCTGGACGCCATGTGTGCGCTGCTTGAACAATGCCTGAAAGCCGGTGCCACGGGCTTGTCGTCCGGCCTGTTTTACGAACCCGCCTTTGCTGCTCCGGCTGAAGAGGTGATTCGCCTGGCCAAGGTCGTGGCGCGATATGGCGGCGTTTACAGCACCCATCTGCGCGACGAAATGGCAAGCATTGTCGAAGCGCTGCACGAGGCCGGCGACACCGCCTTTGCCGCCGGTGTGCCGCTGATCGTGTCACACCACAAATGCGCCGGCCCCGCCAACTGGGGCCGGACCCGGCAAACCCTGCCGCAGATTGAAGCGCTGGCACGCCGCCAGCCCGTGGCGATGGACGTGTACCCCTATGTGGCCGGCTCGACCGTGCTGCGTGAAGACCTGGTGGACGGCGTGATCGATGTGCTGGTCAGCTGGTCCACCCCGCACCCAGAAATGACGGGCCGCACTCTGGCCTCCATTGCCGCCGAATGGGGCGTGGACCAAAAAACCGTCTGCCGCCGCCTGCAACCCGGCGGCGCCTGTTATTTCCAGATGCATGAGGACGATGTGCGGCGCGTGATTGCACACCCGCTGAGCATGATAGGCTCAGACGGCCTGCCACACGACCAGCACCCGCACCCACGGCTATGGGGCGCTTTTCCGCGTGTGCTGGCGCGTTACTGGCGCGAACAAAAGGTTTTTTCACTGGAAACCGCGATCTACAAGATGACTGGTTTGTCAGCCCGCAACTTCCATCTGGAGCAGCGCGGCCAGTTGCAGCTTGGCTGGCATGCCGATGTAGTTGTGCTGGATCCGGCGCGTGTGCGGGATGTGGCGACTTATGAACAGCCGATTGCCTTGTCTGAAGGGATTTGCAAGGTGTTTGTCAATGGGGGGCTGGCTTATGCG
>JAZKIK010000331.1:0-618 GCA_040384925.1 Pseudomonadota bacterium
CCTGATCTGACGCTGATTGCCCGCTCACGTGCCGGTGCCAATGGAACGGGTGCTGATTACCTCTACACCTACCTGCGCACCTATTACCCCGACGACACCAAGGCAACGGGCTGGAACAACCTGGCTTTTCCAAGTGTGGCCATGCCACATGTTTTGTGGGAACTGCAGGGCCAGCGCAAGCCGGTTTTTGAAGAAATCGAGCAGCACGGCCACAAGGTTGCTGTTTTCAAACGCTGGGAACAAATCACGCCGGGCACCATGACAGCTCTGCAGTACGACCAGGCCATGGGCGATCTGGTGGGCTACCTGCAATGGATGGGTGAGCCAGCCCAGAACTCGCGTGTGCGTATTGGCGTCTGGGTGTTGCTGTTTTTGCTGATATTGACTTTTGCGGCGTGGCGCCTGAACGCTGCGTTCTGGAAAGACGTCAAGTAATTTTTTTTCGCCGGGGCATGTTCCTGGCATCTTCTGGAGTGGATGCTTCCCATGCGTCCACTCCTTTGCATTTAGGAGTCCCGCACCATGATGGTTCTTTATTCAGGCACAACCTGCCCTTTTTCACACCGCTGCCGTTTTGTGTTGTTTGAAAAAGGCATGGATTTTGAAATCCGTGACGTG
>JAZKIK010000331.1:628-6482 GCA_040384925.1 Pseudomonadota bacterium
TAATTTTTGCGCCGATCAACGTGCCCTGGGTGCGCCCTGGCGCGCATCGGCACTTTCGGAGTGGATGGTTCTAAGGTTTGAATCTTAGCCTTCCACTCTTTTGTTTTTAGGAGTTCCGAATCATGATGGTCCTTTATTCAGGTACAACCTGCCCCTTCTCGCACCGCTGCCGTTTTGTATTGTTTGAAAAGGGCATGGATTTCGAAATTCGCGATGTGGATCTGTACAACAAGCCTGAAGACATCAATGTGATGAATCCGTATGGCCAGGTGCCCATTCTGGTTGAACGTGACCTGATCCTGTACGAATCCAACATCATCAATGAATATATTGACGAGCGTTTTCCACACCCGCAACTGATGCCCGGTGACCCGGTTGACCGCGCCCGTGTACGCCTGTTTTTGCTGAATTTTGAAAAAGAACTGTTTGTTCATGTCAGCAAACTCGAGTCCAGGGCATCCAAAGGCAATGACAAGGAACTCGAAAAGGCCCGTGCCCACATCAAGGATAGACTGACACAGCTCGCACCGATCTTTTTGAAGAACAAGTTCATGCTGGGTGACAGTTTTTCCATGCTCGACGTGGCGATTGCGCCGCTGCTCTGGCGTCTGGATTACTATGGCATCGACCTGTCAAAAAATGCCGCGCCCTTGCTGAAATACGCCGAACGCATCTTCTCGCGTCCTGCCTATATCGAAGCGCTGACGCCTTCCGAGAAGGTCATGCGCAAGTGAGGGCCTTGTCAACGACCGTCTTCAGGATTGCTTGAACCTTGGCTGAATTCATGAATGCGCTCGACTCCACGTCAACGCGCCCTTACCTCATACGCGCCCTGTACGAATGGTGTTCCGACAATGGTCTGACACCATACGTTGCGGTGTCGGTGGACGACTCTGTCCAGGTGCCGCGCGAGTACGTCAAAAACCATGAAATAGTGCTCAACATCAGTTTTGATGCGACCTCGTCACTCAAGCTGGGCAATGATTTCATTGAGTTCAAGGCGCGTTTTGCCGGCACTGCGCGTGACATCATGGTACCCATCGGCCGGGTGATTGCCATCTATGCGCGTGAGAACGGGCAAGGCATGGCTTTCCCCATGCCGGCCCCTGCGCAGCCTGGTGTGTTGTCTCCGGCGCTGACATCGGTTCCTTCTGCCGAAGCTCAGCCGCATGACACAACATCTGCCAGCCCGGCGACGGCTTTGCTGTCACCGGTGCCGAATCTGCACGGTGTGGACAATAAAATTGTGCAGCTGGTGCCGGCTGACGGCAGTGTTTCGGCAGAAGATGAAAATAATGATCGGCCAGAACCACCCAAACCGCAAGGTCCCCGTCCTTCCCTCAAACGGGTCAAGTAATTCCGTTTTTAAGTCAAGCTGAACGCGAAGGCGGAGCGAGGGCCGTACAAAGCTAGGGCGCGCGAAGTCGACAAGTCCAGGATTGACATGAAAAATGGAATAAAATACTAGTTGTGCCGATTTAGCTCAGTTGGTAGAGCAACCGCCTTGTAAGCGGTAGGTCATCAGTTCGATTCCGATAATCGGCACCATTCATTCAGACATCGCCCGGTTTCTTCTGTAAGCTGCGCCAGTCAACAGTTGCGGCTGTGACGGTTCAGCTTGCCGAGGCAACCGGGCGGTTTCATTTGTGGATGGTATTTTTAATGAAAAATTGAGTTGAACAAGTCAGTGAATTCGTCAGACAATGCAGGCATCTGCTGTGAAATTTTTAACGCTTTTGGCTGATTAGTATCTTCAGCCGAATTGAGCTAACCTTCCAGCCTTTGCCGAGCAGACGGGACTGGATGAGCGGTGTCAACTGCCTTAGTTTTGCTGCTGCTGCATTGCCGTTTACCAATAAACACCAGCTTTCTCCATCAATCGGGCCAGCCTTGATGGCCGGGCGCAGGGCCTCTGGAATCAGCGACTGTATGGCTTCAAGGCGCTGGCTGGACTCCCTGACCAGCGCTGTGAGCTGGCTCAGTGTGGGGGAGTTCTGCAGGGCCTGATGGGCAGTGATGGTCTGCCTCGATAGCCCAGTTTTGTTGGCGTAAGGTCTGGGGTTCATGAAAGCAGGAGTTTGGCCAGCAATGGCGCGGGCTTTTAAAAAGGACAACAAGTGCATTTGATTATCACGGATGCGTGGCTGGCGAAAAGTCGGGCCATTTATTTGAGCGGTACACGGCTTGTCGTGGTCGGTGCTGTTGCTGCCCTGGCCCTGATGCTGGTGGCTGCCGGTTTGTACCACTGGGTTTTTCTCAAGGGTGCACGTGAAGGCTGGCCCGTGATCGGGTCTCTGGTCAAGCTGGTGGTCAAGGACGAGTTTGAGCAGCGCGACCGTTTCATGCGTGAAAATCTCGAAGTCATGGCAAAACGCCTGGGCGAAATGCAGGCCAAGATGATGCAGCTTGAGGCGCTGGGTGAACGTGTTTCAGGTCTGGCAGGTGTCAGTCCGCCTGAAATCAAGTCCACCATGGGCAGTGGTGGTGTGTTGGTTGCGGGCAGGTCATTGAGCATGGAAGAACTGCAGTCAATCCTCGCCGAGCTCGACAAGCTGACGGATCAGAAGGTTGACCTGATGACTGTAGTGGAGTCGCGCCTGTTTGACCAGAAGATCAAAAAAATGATGGTTCCCACCCAACAACCGGTGGCCGGCGGCATTCTGGGCTCATCGTTTGGCTGGCGCCTGGACCCTTTGAATGGTCGCACGGCACTGCATACCGGCCTTGATTTTCCGTCCGATCCGGGCACACCCATTCTTGCTGCTGCGGGTGGTGTGGTACTGGTGCAGGAATACCATGCGGCCTACGGGAACATGCTTGAAGTTGACCATGGCAATGATCTGGTGACGCGCTACGCACATGCGTCCAAAGTATTTGTGAAAAAGGGCGATCTGGTCAAACGTGGACAAAAAATAGCGGAAGTCGGCAACACCGGTCGCTCGACCGGCCCGCATCTGCACTTTGAGGTTCTGGTACAGGGCGTGTTTCAGGACCCGCAGAAATTCCTGCTTGCAGGGCAGAACCTGCCTGCAGGGCAAATGGCTGCAGCCGCAGTCAAAACATCACCATCAGCCACAGGCCAGGCGACTCCAGCCAGATGAGTTGCATGTCGGCGCTAAAATGACGGGTTTGCGCGCAGTTGAACTTGACTGCAGCGCCCATACCTGAATCGATATTCATTAAGGGATTTCGGCCGCGTTGACTGCTCCTGGGGGGTGGCAAGGCGGCCTCGCATTTATGGCCTCCAATATCCTGACCAAAATCTTCGGCAGCCGCAATGACAGGCTTCTTAAAACCTACCGCAAGACCGTAGAGCGCATCAACGCTCTGGAGACGCAGTATGAAAAGCTCGATGACGAGCAACTGCGGGCCAAAACCGAGGAGTTCAAAGTCCGGGTGGCGGGCGGTGAAACCTTGGACGCGATTCTTCCCGAGGCATTTGCCGTGGTGCGTGAAGGCAGCAAACGGGTCATGAAAATGCGCCATTTTGATGTGCAGATGCTGGGCGGCATGTCCCTGCACAACGGAAAAATTTCCGAAATGCGCACCGGTGAAGGCAAAACGCTGACGGCGACCCTGCCGGTTTACCTGAATGCGCTGACCGGCAAAGGTGTTCATGTGGTCACGGTCAATGATTACCTGGCCAATCGTGATGCCCGCTGGATGGGCAAGCTGTACAACTTTCTGGGCCTGAGCGTTGGCATCAACCTGCCCAATATGCCGCGCGAGGAAAAGCAGGCTGCTTACCGGTGCGACATCACCTACGGCACCAACAACGAATACGGGTTTGACTACCTGCGTGACAACATGGTTTATGAAGTGACTGACAGCGTACAGCGTGGCCTCAACTTCGCCATCGTTGACGAGGTGGACTCCATCCTGATTGACGAGGCACGCACACCGCTGATCATCAGCGGGCAGGCTGAAGACCACACCGAGATGTACATCGCCATGAACAAGGTGGTGCCGCTGCTGAGCCAGCAGGAAGGTGAAGCGGATGCGCGTACCGGCGAAGGTGTGATCAAACCCGGTGATTTCACACTCGATGAAAAAACCCACCAGGTGTTTTTGACCGAGCAGGGCCATGAAAATGCTGAACGCATCCTGTTCAACCTGGGCCTGATTCCCGAGGGTGCAACACTTTATGACCCGGCCAACATCTCGCTGGTGCATCACCTGTACGCCGCCTTGCGCGCCAACCATCTGTACCACCGGGACCAGCATTACGTGGTGCAGCAGGGCGAGCAGGGCGCCGAGATTGTGATTGTTGACGAGTTCACCGGCCGCCTGATGTCAGGCCGCCGCTGGAGTGACGGCCTGCATCAGGCGGTCGAGGCCAAGGAGGGTGTGCAGATCCAGGCTGAAAACCAGACGCTGGCCTCCATCACCTTCCAGAACTACTTCCGCCTGTACGGCAAACTGGCTGGCATGACGGGCACGGCGGATACCGAGGCCTTTGAGTTCTCGGAAATCTACGGGCTGGAAACCACTGTCATCCCACCCAATCGCCATAGCAAGCGTGACGACCAGCTTGACCGTGTGTACAAGACCACACGTGAAAAATACGAAGCCGCCATCAAGGACATCCGTGAATGCCATGAGCGTGGCCAGCCGGTGCTGGTGGGTACAACGTCGATTGAAAATTCCGAAATCATCGACCAGTTGCTGATCAAGGAAAACCTGCCGCACCAGGTGCTGAACGCCAAACAGCATGCTCGTGAAGCCGACATCGTGGCGCAGGCCGGCCGCATGAAAATGATCACGATTGCCACCAATATGGCAGGCCGTGGCACGGACATCGTGCTGGGCGGCAATGTTGAAAAACTGATTGAGTCGGTCGAGGCTGATGAGTCACTTGATGCCGCAGCCAGGCAAGCCGAGATCAGCCGCCTGCGCGCCCAAGGTGCGCAGGAGCACGAGCAGGTCAAGGCGCTTGGCGGTTTGCGCATCATTGCCACCGAGCGCCACGAGTCGCGGCGTATCGACAACCAGCTGCGTGGCCGTTCTGGCCGCCAGGGTGACCCTGGTTCCTCGCGGTTTTACCTGAGCCTTGATGACCCGTTGATGCGCATTTTTGCCGGTGACCGCGTCAAGGCCATCATGGAACGCCTGAAGATGCCGGATGGTGAGGCGATTGAAGCCGGTATCGTCACCCGCAGCATCGAGTCGGCACAACGCAAGGTTGAAGCCCGCAACTTTGACATTCGCAAGCAGCTGCTTGAATACGACGACGTGGCCAATGACCAGCGCAAGGTGATTTACCAGCAGCGCAACGACATCATGGATGCCAGCAGCCTGCATGAGCAGATTGCCTCGCTGCGCGAAGGCTGTTTTACAGACCTGACACGCCAGTATGTGCCGGTTGAAAGTGTTGAAGAGCAGTGGGACATTCCCGGCCTTGAAAAAGTCCTGCGTGAGGAGTGGCAGATTGATTTGCCGCTGGCGCAGGAACTTGAAAACGCAGCCGCCATCACCGATGAAGACATTCTTGAAAAAGTCGTTGCTGCGGCCAACAGCGTGTTTGCCGACAAGGTCGAAAAAATTGGCGAAGAAAACTTCATCCAGTTTGAACGGGTGGTGCTGCTGCAAAGCATAGACACCCACTGGCGCGAACACCTGAGCTCGCTCGACTACCTGCGCCAGGGCATTCACCTGCGTGGCTACGCACAGAAACAGCCCAAACAGGAATACAAACGCGAAGCCTTTGAGCTGTTTGGCCAGTTGCTGGACAGCGTGAAAAACGAAGTCACCAAAGTGTTGATGACGGTCAAGATCCAGTCTGGCGAGCAGCTTGAGCAAGCCGCCGAAGAAATGGAAAACCGGGCTGAAAACATCGCCAATGTGACTTACACCG
>JAZKIK010000332.1:0-10002 GCA_040384925.1 Pseudomonadota bacterium
ATGCGCATCCCTCAGGCAGGAATGCCCGATGGACCCGGTTAAGCGCGGCGAAAAAAAAGCGGGGGACCGGCCAGGCCGGTTTCAGGTCAAAGCTGCAGGCGCAGCTCGAAGATGCATTCAGCAGCAACCCACTTGGTGCCGGCTGGCGTCCAGGGGGTTGGCACCTGGTAGCGCCACATCAACTGCTCCCAGGCTTGCACGCAGCTATCGGCTGCGGCAGCCTGGGCCATGCGCGCGGCATCGAAGACGGCATCATCAGTCTCCATCAGCATGCACAGGCGCGTGCCGAGCCGGTAGATCTCCATGTTCAGCACTCCGTGTAATCGCTGGTGAGCGGCAATCTCAGGCCAGATCGTGCGGTGCTGCGCCTCGTATTCGGCGATCAGGGCGGCATCATCTTTCAGGTCAAGCATCAGGCAGTGGCGCATGGTGTTGTCTTTCTGGATGCGTGGACTTCAGGAAGGCAAAGCCCGGTCGAGATGCACATAACCGCCGTCGGGGTGAATCCACTGGCCGGTGGTATGGGATGAGCGGTCTGACAACAAAAAGACCACCGTATCGGCGATTTCACGGTCTGTAGTCATGCGTTGGCCCAGGGGAATCCGCGCTGTTATGTTTGCCAGCGCCGTTGCCGGGTTGGGCAGGGTCTTGAGCCACGATGTGTAAAGCGGCGTCATGACTTCAGCCGGCAGCACGGCATTGACCCGGATACCGTGGGGTGCCAAAGCGGCGGCCCATTCGCGTGTCAGCCCCAGTTGGGCCGCTTTGGCAGCGACGTAACCGCTGGTGTTGCCCTGCCCGGTCAGGGCGGTTTTGGAGGAAATATTGACGATGGAGCCTTTTGTGGCCTTTAGCTGCTCAAGGCACAAGTGGGCCATTAGGTAGTAGTGCGTGAGGTTGGATTCAAGCGAGCGCACAAACGCCTGGCGGCCTGCGTCCAGTCCCACACCGTCGTTCACACCTGCGTTGTTGACCAGCGCATCAATGCGGCCAAAGTTGGCCACGGTGCTTTTGACGGCTTCCACACAAGCGGGCTCGTCTTCCAGATCCAGCTGATAGAAGCCATATTTGCAGTCAAGCGCCTGCAGGGTATCGGCGAACTCAGGCAGCAAGGGGCTACGGCCAAAAATAACGGGCACAGCGCCCTCGCGCGCCAGCTGCAGGCTGATGGCGCCGCCAATGCCGGCCCCGCCGCCGGTCACGATGACGATTTTGTTTTGAAGATGCAGATCCATGATGGCTCCGATGTCAGTAAGTGGTGTGATTCGTGAGCTTGCAGGCGTCTGCCTGGCTGTCGATGGCGTAACAGCGCTGTGCGTTGCCACCCCAGAGTGCGGCTTGTTCATCAGGCGAAAGGCCTTGCGCCCAGTCGTTGATCAGCTCGCAAACCCCGGCGTGCTTTTGCGCGAGCAGACACACCGGCCAGTCCGAGCCGAACATCAGGCGGTGCGGGCCAAACAGCGCCAGCGCTGTGTCCAGGTAGGGATAGAAGTCTTGTTTGCTGTAGCCATCCAGCACGCCGCCCTGCCACTGCGCTTCGGTCACAAGGCCGGAGAGCTTGCACATCACATGCGGCATCGCCGCGATGGGTTTGAGCGCCTCGCGCCAGCGAGTCACAGCCGATGCACTGCGTTCCCTGATGGCTGGCTTGCCCAGGTGGTCCAGCACCAGCGAATGGTCGTCAAGCTGCGCGCAAAAACCGGCCACACCTTCAAATTGGGTCGAGTTGATCAACACTTCATACACCAGCCCACGCGACTGCAGCACCGCCACATTGCGCTGAAAGGCTGAACTGGCGAGTATTTCCGGAATGTTGGCCTCGTCCTGCAACAGATGGCGCATGCCTTTGAGTGCCTGGCAGCCTTCCCAGCGTGCCAGCTGTGGCTCGACCTGGCCGCTGCGCAGTTCCACCCAGCCGATCACGGCAGTTATCCAGGGGTGTTGTGCGGCCAGCGCCAGCAAGAAGTCGGTTTCCTCAGGTTTCATGCGCGCCTGCACCGCGACGCATTGCTGGATGCGGCTGGCTTGCAGCAGGGGCAGCAAATCTTCAGGAAGCCAGTCACGTTCAAGCGCCTGCATGCCGGCACCAATCCACGGAAAATCCGCAGCTTCGTAGCGCCAGAAATGCTGGTGACTGTCAATGCGTAGGGTGCTGCTGTGCATGGTGCTTGCAAGGCCCGGTTGGTTGATGTTGCGGGGTGAGTGAAAAAAGTCAGCCTTTAAAGGTGTACTGCAGCAGCGACTCGGGTTTCATCTCTATCGAATAACCCGGCCGCTGCGGTGCCATATAGGCGGCGTTGCGAATCACGCAGGGATCCACAAAATGCTCGTGCAGGTGGTCAACAAACTCAATGACGCGGCCTTCCCTGGTGCCGGCTATGCACAGGTAGTCAATCATTGACAGGTGCTGCACGTACTCGCACAGGCCGACACCACCGGCGTGGGGGCAGACCTTGAGCCCGTGCTTGGCGGCCATCAGCATCACGGCCAGCACTTCATTGACCCCGCCCAGGCGGCAGGCGTCAATTTGCACCACATCAACCGCCCCGCGCATGATGAGCTGCTTGAAGATGATGCGGTTCTGGCACATTTCGCCGGTGGCAACCTGCATGGAGCCCTTGACGGCTTCACGGATGCGGCGGTGGCCTTCGATGTCGTCAGGGCTGGTGGGTTCTTCGATAAACCAGGGTTTGGCAAAAGCGAGGTGGCCCAGCCAGTCAATGGCGGTGCCCACGTCCCAGACCTGATTGGCATCAATCATCAGTGCGCGGTCTGGCCCCAGCACTTCGCGGGCAATGCGCACCCGCCGGATGTCGTCCTGCAGGTCACGTCCCACCTTGAGCTTGATGTGTGAAAAACCGGCATCAACCGCTTCCTGGGCCAGCCGCCTGAGTTTTTCGTCGTCATAACCCAGCCAGCCGGCAGAGGTGGTGTAGCAGGGGTAACCGTCACGCTCCAGTATTGCAAGGCGTTCGGCCTTGCCGGTGGCCTGCATGGTTAGCAGTTCCAGTGCTTCCTGGGGCGTGATGCAGTCGGTGATATAGCGAAAGTCAATCAGCTTGACGATCTCTGCCGGGCTCATGCGCGCCACCAGTTTCCACACCGGTACACCTTCCTGCTTGGCCCACAGATCCCAGACGGCATTGACCACCGCGCCGGTGGCCAGGTGCATGGCACCTTTGTCAGGGCCAATCCAGCGCAACTGGCTGTCGGAGGTGATGAAGCGCCAGAAACGTCCCATGTCTTCAGTGACCCAGTCCATGTCCAGGCCAAGCACCAGATGGCGCATGGCCTCGATGGCGGCGCAGCATATTTCATTGCCGCGGCCTATCGTGAAGGTCAGTCCATGCCCTTCCAGTCCGGGCTGATCGGTCTCCAGCACGACGTAGGCAGCCGAGTAGTCCGGGTCGGGATTCATGGCGTCCGAACCGTCCAGGTGCTGCGAGGTTGGAAAACGCACGTCAATGACGCGCAGGGATTGAATGACACTCATCGGATGTAGCCTGCTGAAGTTTGGAAATAGAAAGTTGGCGGGTGTATGTCGCTGGCGGTTTGGCAGACCGCTCAGGCCTGCACGGTGACCGGTGTCTGCGTGCGTAAAGGTTTCACTGGCTTGTCCTTGATTGATAAAAGCGGGGGGCAGGAAGGCGCTGGCCGACATGGACCTGGGCCTTTCTGCGGGTCACAGGGGAAAAAGATCAGTCGTACAGCACCGCTGCGATTTTTGGATCGGCGATGTTGCTCTTGTCGTAGTAATAAAAGCCGGTATCAATGATCTTGGGCAGTTTTTCGCCCTTGAGTGCCTTGACAGCCGCCTCAACTGTTTTGTAGCCAATACCTACCGGATTCTGTGTGATGGCGCCGGCCATGGAGCCGTCCAGGATCGCGGCTTTTTGCTGCTTGCCGGAGTCATAACCAATGATGACCACCTTGCGTTTCATCTCTTTGGCACCATTCAGCGCACCAATGGCCGAACCTTCATTGGCACCAAAAATGCCTTTCAGGTTGGGGTTGGCCTGCAGGATGGACTTGGTGATTTCAGTCGATTTAAGCTGGTCGCCGCCGCCGTACTGCACGCTGACGATCTTGATGTTGGGGTAGGCTGATTTGACGCGCTTGACAAAACCCTCGGTACGGTCAATGCCGGTGCGGCTGGTCTGGTCATGCACGACCAGCGCAACTTCACCGCTCTTGCCAATCAGCTCGGCCATCTTGTCGGCAGCCAGGGCGGCGGCAGCCACGTTGTCGGTGGTGGCGGTGGTCACCGGAATCGGGCTGTCCACGCCCGAGTCAAAAGCAACCACCGGAATGCCAGCGGCCTGGGCTTTTTTCAGCAGTGGAATGGCGGCCTTGCTGTCGAGTGCGGCAAAACCAATGGCCTTGGGCTTTTTGGCCAGGGCTGCGGCAAACATGTCGATTTGTTTGTCTACCATGGACTCGCTCTCGGGGCCCTCAAAAGTCACCTTGACCTTGAAGTCTTTGGCAGCCTGATCGGCACCGGATTTGACGGCCTGCCAGAACTGGTGCTGGAAGCCTTTGGAAATCACCGGTATGTAAATCTCGTCAGCTGCCACAGCATTGCCAATGAGGGCGGTGGACAGGCCGAGGCCGAGGGCGAGGCTCAGAAGGGTTCTCTTCAAGATCATGTTTGTCTCCAGATGGTGTTGTTAACTAACTAAGGGTGAGGGGAAAATCAAAAAGGCGCAGGGCTGAAAGCTTGGGGCTGGGGGCTTGTCTCCTTGAGAGTAGAAATGAAGGTCAGAAAACGGAAAGGTGATGGCTTTCATTGCAAGGCTCACTGCTTGCGTTTGCGCAGGATGTCGGCATAAACCGCCAGAATGATGATCACGCCGGTGACCACCGTTTGCCACTCCTGGGCCACCGACATGATGCGCAGACCGTTGGTCAGCACACTCATGATGAAGGCTCCGATGATGGTGCCCAGAATGGTGCCCGCCCCGCCCGCAAGTGAGGTGCCGCCTATCACCACAGCGGCAATGGCGTCCAGCTCATAACCCTGGCCCAGTGAAGGTTGTGCAGAGTTGAGGCGGGAGGCAATCAGCAACCCGGCCACGCCGCAGATGGCACCACTCAAGGTGTAGATGATGATCTTCCAGCGGTCCACATTGACACCTGACAGGCGCACGGCTTCTTCATTGCTGCCCAGCGCAAAGGTGTAGCTGCCCAGCACGGTTTTATTCAATATCAGGCTGGACACCACAGCCACCACAAACAGTATCAATACGGCATTGGGTATAGGCAAGTCGGGCAGGAAGTAAGCAATCAATGACTCTTGCGAGATGCTTGAGAATTCGGGCGTATCGGTGAAATAAATCGGTTTGGAACTGGAGATCACCAGCGACAGGCCCTTGAGCAGCAGCATCATGCCCAGCGTGGCAATAAAGGGCGGGATCTTCAGTTTGGCAATAAGCACGCCTGAAATAAAACCCGAGAACGCACCAAAAAAAATGGCAGCCATAACGCCGATATAAAAAGGCAAACCCCAGTAGGTCAAAAACACCCCGGCCATGACGGCGCAAAAAGTCATCAGCGTGCCCACCGACAGGTCAATGCCCGAGGTGATGATGACAAAGGTGCAGGCGATGGCCAGCACACCATTGACCGCCGTGGCCTGCAGGATGCCGACCATGTTGTCGGTTTGCATGAAGCTTGGCGAAGCCAGGCTGAAGAAAACCAGCAAACCCAGCAAACTGGCAAATGCCAATAGCTTTTGACGGGTGTTGCTGCTGAAAACTGCAGTTTTGAAAGACTGCAGTGCCTTGGAGACTGTCATGAGTGGTGTTCCGGTTGTATGGGCGGTTGTATTTGCGCTTGTGGTGTTTAGTGAGCTGCGGCAAGGCTTTCGCGCTGGGTCGCCAGTTGCATGATTTTTTCCTGCGTTGCGTCCTTGGCCGACAACTCGCCGGTGATACGGCCTTCGCACATCACCACAATGCGGTGGCTCAGTCGCAACACCTCGGGCAGTTCGGAGGAAATCATCACAATGGCGCGCCCTTGCTCCGCCAGTGTGTTGAGCAGCTTGTAGATTTCGCTTTTGGCACCCACGTCGATGCCGCGTGTCGGTTCGTCAAAAAACAGGATGTCGCAATCACGCAAAAGCCACTTGGCGATCACGATCTTTTGCTGGTTTCCGCCTGACAGGAGAGCGACTTTTTGTGTCGCGCTTGGGGTCTTGATGCTCAGTTGCTCGATCAGTTGCGCGGCAGTGCGCCGGATGGCCGGGCGTTTGAGGAAAAAGCCAAAAGACAAAAACCGCCGCATGCTGGCCAGCACCATGTTGGTCTCCACATCCATGCCGGTGGCCAGGCCAAAGTGCTTGCGGTCTTCTGACAGATAACCAATGCCGTGCCTCACCGCATCAGCAGGGCTGTTCACCGAGATTTTTTCGCCTTTGACCCAGACTTCGCCGGAGTCGCGCCGGTCAGCGCCAAACACGGCCCGTGCGACTTCGGTGCGCCCGGCACCCATCAGGCCGGCAAAACCCAGGATCTCGCCCTTGCGCACGGTAAAACTCACATCCCTGATGCTGCGGCCCCGGTTCATGCCGCGTACATCCAGCAGGATGTCCTGGCCTTGGGTGGGTAGAGTTGGCCTGTCGCCTTCAAAAAGGGCGCGCCCCACCATCATGCTGATGATGCTGTCCATACTGGTTGTGGCCGTGGGTACGGTGGCGATGTACTGACCGTCGCGCATGACCGTGACGCGGTCGGAAATACGTTTGAGTTCATCCATCTTGTGCGAGATGTACACCATGCCCACACCCTGGCTTTTGAGCTGGCCGATGATGCGGAACAGATCCTCAATCTCGGCATTGTTAAGCGCTGCCGTAGGCTCGTCCATGATCAGAACGCGGGAGTCAAACGACAGGGCCTTGGCAATCTCGACCATTTGCTGCCTGGCCACAGTCAGGTCGCACACCAGTGTGTCGGGGTTGAGGTCCATGTGCAGGCGGTCAAGAATAGCCTGGGTGTCACGCGCCATCTTTTGCGTGTCGATGAACAGCCCCAGCCGTCCCTTTGGTTCGCGGCCGATAAAGATGTTTTGCGCCACGCTCAGGTGGCTCATCAGGTTGAGTTCCTGGTGAATGATGCCAATGCCCAGCGCCTGCGCCGCATGCGGGCTGCTGATCTCAACGGCTTGCCCGTCGATGCTGATCTCACCCGAGTCTTTCTGGTAAACCCCGGCCAGTATTTTCATCAGCGTGGACTTGCCTGCGCCGTTTTCCCCCATCAGGGCGTGTACCTCGCCTGCGGCAATCTCAAGCTGGGCATCGTGAAGTGCGCGCACGCCGGGAAAGGATTTGCAAAGCTTGCTGATGACGACGATGGGTTTCACGGCGGGGTTCATTGGGTATATGGCTGCTCAGATCGTTACGCCGCCGTCGACCAGCAAGGTCTGGCCGGTCATGAAGCGCGATTCATCGCTGGCGAGATAAACCACCAGGGGCGTGATGTCGTCTACCGTCGCCAGGCGGCCCATGGGCTGGCGTGCAATGAAGTCTTGTTCTGCCTGAACCGGATCGCTGGCGGCATCGATGCGCGCACGCAATGAGGGTGTGTCCACGGTGCCGGGGCACAGTGCATTGCAACGCAGCCCGGCCTTGACATAGTCGGCCGCCAGGGATTTGGTCAGGCCAATCACGGCGGCCTTGGTCGTGCCATAGGCGCTGCGCTGGGCAAAACCCTTGATGGAAGAGGCCATCGACGCCATGTTGATGATGGAAACGCAGGCCGCGTCAGCTTGTGCATGCGCCAGCATAGCGGGTAAAAATGCCTGCGTCATGCGGTACATGCTTTTGACATTCAGCTCAAAACTGGCGTCCCACTGCGCTTCGGTGCAGTCCAGCAGGCTGCCATTGGCCACCATGCCGGCACAGTTGAACAACACATCGAGGGCCGGAGTACGTTGGGCAAGCGCGGCAATGGCCTGGGGATCACATACATCCAGCAACTCAGTCTGAATGTTCGGGTGTAGCAGCGCCAGGCTTTCCAGGAATTCAGGGCTGATGTCGGTGGCAATCACCTGTGCGCCTTGCTGGGCACAGGCCAACGCGCTGGCGCGGCCCATGCCTTGCGCCGCAGCGGTAATCAATACTCTTTTTCCCTGCAATCGAGCTTGGCTCATGACGATGATTCCTGATTTCCTGGACTTTGCTTCTTGCCTGTCAAGCCAGTCTTGGCGACGGTAACATGACCTGATATTTCAAATAAATTCATGTATGAATACATTATTTACTTGTGACACGAATCTTAGAAGTCCATCCAAAATGAGCACCTAGGACTTTCCCCTAGGATCAAAAATATTTGCTGATGAACAAAGAATGTATTAATAAATACATCGAAGTCGATTTGAGTCTTTACTCATCACGGTTGAGCCATATACTGAAAGACTTGCATTGCCAGTTTTTTCAGCCTTCCCATGACACAGAAATTCCAGACTTCCGCAGCTCCAGCCTTGCCCCTGGAAGCCAGCGACGACACAACGCCGATACCAGCGCCTGAAGATCGTTACCGCGCTCCGGCGCTGGACAAGGGCCTTGACATTCTTGAGTTGCTGGCGCGGCAGCCGCAGGGACTGACCCGCGCTGAAATCGTCAAGGAAATGGACCGCAACGCCAGCGAGATCTACCGCATGCTGGAGCGGCTGGTGGCCCGCCAATATGTGATGCGCTCCATGTCTGGCGACCGTTATGCGCTCAGCCTCAAACTGTTCACACTGGCCCACATGCACCCGCCCATGAACCGCCTGGTAACCCAGGCGCTGCCTATCCTGGAGGAGTTCACGCGCCAGGCCGAGCAGTCCTGCCACATGGGGGTCTATGACCGGGGCAACGTGCTCATCACTGCCCAGGTCAATGGCCCAGGAACCTGGGGCATGACCATACGGGTTGGCGCGCATGTCGGGCTGGTGGATACCGCGTCGGGCAGGGTGTTGCTGGCCTTTGCAGATACTTCGCGTACCCGGCAGATGCTGGCACAGCACACGGCGCTGGAAGGAGAAGTACCTATCGAGTCCAATGAGCTGTTTTCTGCGCTCAGTGTCATCCGGGAGCAGGGCTATTTTGAGCGTGACAGCCTGCAGTCATTTGGTGTTGCCGATATTTCATGCCCCATCCTCGGCCCCGACAACATCGCGATGGCGGCTATCACCTGCCCCTACATCAGGCGTATAGACCGCCACGTCGGCCCGAACCAGGAAACTGTGCGCAAACTGCTGCAGCAAGCTGCACAAGCCCTGTCGTTTACACAAAGCGACAAGTACAGCTGAACACCGACAGGACGGTTAAAACCCCACCAAAACTGATAAATCTGGTATTTGTTTGATAAGCAATGACGTTTTGAGCATCAACATTCCAGACCTTGTTTCCATAAATTCCGGACTAGCATGAAAATAAAATCTATTGTGGTTTCGCTCACCCTGCTGGCTGGCGCATCGGTCAAGGCAGATTCGCCCCTTGCCCCCAGCGCCGATGGACAGGAAATTTCAGACAGCAAAACCGGCCTGGTCTGGCGTCGATGCCCCGAGGGCATGAGCTTCAGCGCAGGAACCTGCAGCGGCGAGGCAAGCCGCATCAACCACGATGCGGCAGTAACACTGGCGGCCAGCGAATCAAAACGCAGCAGTCTGCCGTGGCGCCTGCCCAACGCCAAGGAACTGGCCACCATTGCAGACAAAGGCCGTAAAAACCCGGCTATCGACCCGGTGGCATTTCCCAATACGCCGCCCAGCTGGTTCTGGTCGTATTCGCCCAACGAAGGGGGTGCTGGTTACGCGTGGTTTATTGATTTCAACGACGGTTTTGTGCAGGTCAATGGCAATCGCAGCGGAAGCTACTTTGTACGTTTTGTGCGTTCGCAGAAGTAGAGTGCGTTCTTTTTAGCCAGCAAACAATCTTTTGGCAAGGATCAGGCCGTCATAAAGAGAGGGGCCATCCCGGATCAAGTCCGGGATGACATACAAGAGCCTTAAATGAGCAATCAG
>JAZKIK010000333.1:0-6151 GCA_040384925.1 Pseudomonadota bacterium
CCCTTCACGGTCGCCACCAAGAAGCGCCTGCGCAGCCTGGCCGAAAAATACCGCCGAGGTGTACTACCGGCAGAGATTGATCCTGCAGCGCAAGGTGGCAACTTTTTTCCTGGCAACACGATCAGCTTTGTGGTGCGACCTGACAAAGATGCAACGCTGGTATTGCTCAACATCAGCTCTGACGGCAGGGTCAGCGTCCTCTACCCCAACAGCAGTGCAGAGATGCGGCCCCTGCCCGCTGGCCAGGCACAGCATATCCCCGGCAGTGCAGAGCATCTGCGCATCAAGGTGCAGGAGCCGTTTGGCATGGATTTTCAGTTTGTATTTGCATTTGATGAAAAACCACCTGGGTTCGACGGTTTGCTCCAGCTGGTGGATGCCCCTCCGGACAACGCACGACTTCTGGCATTTGAACGCGGCTTGAATGCGATGGCAGGCAAATTTACCTTTGCAGCCAACAGCCTGCGCACACTAAAGCCGTGAGCTGTTTTTTTCGCCTGTTCAGCTTTTCTGACGCTTTTGAACGATTGACGTTTGATTGACTGTGTATTGACTTTAACCAACCCCCTGCCAAAAACCAAAGAAAGACCGAGGAAGTATGAAAACTTTGAACAAAACGCCCTTGTGCGCACTGACCACAGCTGCCATCACCGCCTGCTCTCTTGGGTTCTTGGGAGAATCCCAGGCCGCCAGCCATGCCTTGATCATGACGATCAATTACGCAGGCACCGGTGCTGACCTGCCTGGCATAGACGCTGACGGAGACATGGCTTTCAAGATCGCACTGGGCATGGGCGTCCCACAATCCAATATTCGCTGGCTGCGAAACGGTGATCTTGGCCTTGCAGGCATTACTTCAGCGATTGAGGACCTGACGAGAAACCGCATCAGTCAAGATGACAAGGTGTTTATTTACTATTCTGGTCATGGCACACAAATCAGAAACACGAGTGGTGGCAGCAAATGCACTGAAGGCATGGTGACGGCAGACCTCAAGACATTTTCTGACGACAAATTGCAAGTGGCACTCGGTTTGCTTGCAGACAAGGCCAGTCAGGTGACCATGCTGAATGACTCTTGTTTTTCTGGAGGCCAGGCCACCAAAAGTCTGGATCGCGGCACCGGCCAAGGAGAGGTCGCAAAGGTCTATTTCAATACCAAGGCGGGCAGCGCCAGTGATGCCGATTACGAATGTAACCAGCCTGTGAACAAGACATTTACGCGTTCAATGGGTGTTGTAGCTCGCCAGAATTCAACACGAATGTTATACGTTGCAGCCGCTGCAGACAATGAGGTTTCATGGGCGACGCCAAGAGGAAGTACAGCAACGGTGGCATGGAGTCAGTGTCTTGCCAGCGGTGCCGCCGACCGCGATGGTAATGGCATTGTGGACGGGGAGGAGCTTAGGCAATGCGCGCAGGGACGTCTTGACAGGGCAGGTGGCAAGCGCCAGACAATTACGCTCGTAGGTGAAAAAGGCTTGCCCATGAGCTTCATGGCCTCATCCGGTGCCAGCAATACGCTGGTCAGCAACCCTAACCGTTCGCTTGAAACGCTGCGTCGGGCTGCCGACCCCACCATTGCAGTGGAAATCACAGTCAACAACCCCCGGCTGAAAATCAATCAAGATCTGCTCGATTTTTCCGTTCGCACCGACCGCCCAGGTTATCTGTATCTTTTGCATATTGGGACGGACGGCAAGTTTTATCAACTCTTTCCCAACAGCCTTGACAGCAATAACTACCTGAATGCGGGGGTACATCGGTTCCCTCGCGCCAAGTGGGGCATACAGGCCCATGGGCCAGCCGGCACGGGTTACTTTATGGCGTATCAGTCATCGTCGCAACGCAATTTTGCAAAGGATATGAGCCTTGACGGTGTTTTTGCGGCGACGGAAGCAACCAATGGAGCAGTGAATAAACTGGGAATCGTTGCGTTGGATGGCCGCTACGGTACCAGCCGTGTGGCCACGATTGAAGAAGTCAAATAACTGCGAGGTATTCACAATGACTCACATCACAACATTTACACGAACCCGTTTAGCCGCAGTCCTGATCACGTCGTTGGCCTCTGGTATGAGTGGTATCACACACGCCCAACCTGCGCCCACACCCGTGCTTGCGGCCTCTTCACCAGCGTTGGCATCATCGGCACCCACAACAAAAACGGGCGACACCAAGGACATCACGCTGGACAATGGCAACGTCAAGCCGCCCACGGCAACAACAGTAACAGGCGGTGTACTCGGCCCAACGCCAGGCGCATCACGGCCTTCAACCGCAGGTCCGTCGCGCCGTTATTCAGCTGCCGCACACGATGTGGCAACAGCCGGCGCACTGGGTGAACTGGCACTGGATCTGATGCGACAACAAAGCGCCTCGACGGGCAATGCCCAGGTCAACACTGTCGTCTCGCCCTTGTCCCTGGTTTCTGCACTGGGCATGGTTCATGCTGGTACAAGTGGCATCAGCGCCCGCGAAATCGCTGTGCTGCTTGGCACACCCACAGTAGGTGACCGCATCTACACAACACGCCTGCCGGTACTTCTGGACTCCCTGGCCAAGCCAGGTGCCGCCGGCTTGCCGTTTGTCATGGCCAACCGTGTGTGGCTGGATGACTCCGTGGTGTCCGCCATACCCGTCAGCTATGCACGAGTCCTAACGGAGCGGTTTCATGCAGATGGCGCTGTCCTGCAGTTCTCGCAGGCACCACAGGCACGCAAAACCATCAACAGCTGGGTCAGCCAAAAAACAGCCAACCGCATTCCGGAACTCATGCCCGAAGGTGCCATCACGCCCTCCACAAAGTTTGTGGTCACCAATGCCATCCACTTCAAGAGCAAGTGGGCCGAGCCTTTTGATCCGGCCAAAACGGCACCCCTGCCTTTTCACCTCACGCCAGGTGGCGCGTCCAGGCCCGTACCTACCATGGTTGCCGAGCGGCAGATACGCATGGGCACGGTGGACAACATCATGGTGCTTGAGTTCCCCTTTGCAGGCAACGAATTTACCTTGATGGTCGGCATTCCACCCGAAGGCCACACTCTCAATGCATTCGAAACCGACCTGGAAGGGCTGGACATCGCCAGCTGGAATGCATCACTCAAACCCAGCACATGCCGCGTCGAGCTGCCCAAATTCAGCATTGCCCCAAGCAGCAAACCGCTCAAAGCCAGCCTGCAGGCCATGGGAATGAAAACCGCATTTACGGCCGACGCTGATTTTGCGCCCTTGCTGGGCAAAGCCGCCAAAGGCGTGTATCTGGACAACGTGTTCCAAAGCGCAACCATCATCATTGACGAAGCGGGAGGCGAGGCCGCCGCTGCAACAGGCGCAGCAGCCATGTCCAAATCGTTCTCAATGCCAGCACCCGCCTGCGCCGTCAACCGGCCTTTCATTTTTGCAGTGATGCACAAGGCCAGTGGGGCACCCTTGTTTGTGGGGAAGGTGGCGGATCCTGCGCAGCAGTAAGCCGAACTTTTGAGATCAAGAAAAATACATATACAAGCAGCTTATGGCCACACATTCTGCAAGCAACTCATTACTCCATCTTCTCAGATGGGCGGGACTTGCCTTGGGCTTGATGTTTGTCAGTAGCTGTGACAAGGCAGAACAATCGGGAGCAACTTCTGCCTCATCGGATCAACCTGTTGTACGTTCCTTGGGTGTGGTGGAGTTAAGACTGCCAGGCAGTACAGGCCCTGCTCAGAATCTTTATGAAAACAGTTACGCCCTGGTTATTGGGGCATCAGAATACAGAAATGGCTGGGTACGTTTGCCAGGGGTTCCGCATGACATTGAAGCGGTCACAGAGGTATTGGTCAAACAGGGGTTTTCAGTTACCCCTGTTCCAAACCCCACCCGCACTGATCTCGACAATGCTCTACGCAACTTTGTGGCCCGGTATGGGCAACGTCCAGGTAACCGACTGCTGATTTACTTCGCAGGCCATGGCCATACATTGACGACGGCTGCGGGTGGGAAACTCGGTTATATCGTACCGGTGGATGCACCGCGGCCAAACAAAGACTTGGGTGGCTTCAAAGCCATGGCCTACAGCATGGAAAGCATTGAGGTCTTGTCAAAACAAATGGATGCCCGGCATGTGATTTTTCTTTTTGACAGCTGCTTTTCTGGCACTGTTTTCAGAACCCGTGCAGGTGTACCCGACAACATCTCTGAAAAAACATCACGTCCCGTTCGCCAGTTCATCACTTCTGGTGACGAGACCCAGACGGTGCCGGACGAAAGTATTTTTCGCAAGCAGTTGGTGTCTGCGTTGGGTAGTGGTGATGCCGATCTGAACCATGACGGCTACATCACTGGCAGCGAGTTGGGGATGTTCCTGGAGGATCAGGTCACAAACTATTCCCGCCGAACCCAGACCCCGCGCTGGGGGAAAATTGTTGATCCAAATTTGGACAAGGGTGATTTTGTGTTTGTTTCACCGAACAAACAGCCCCCAGCCATTGACCCCGACCAACGTGCTTTAAGTGAAGCCATGGCAGCCTATATGCAGTATTCACGGCAAGGATTGGAGCGATTACAGGTTTTGCACAAAACCAATAATCGTTTTGCATCCATGATGCTGGAATGGACCTATCGACAGGGGTTCACACCTTTCGGAGCGGCAAAAGATGTGGATACGGCCAGATACTACGAACAAGATTTGGAGCAAACCATCAAAATACTTGAACGTCTGGCAG
Organism: Pseudomonadota bacterium; assembly: GCA_040384925.1. Taxonomy (GTDB): domain Bacteria; phylum Pseudomonadota; class Gammaproteobacteria; order Burkholderiales; family Burkholderiaceae_C; genus Polaromonas. The sequence goes on from JAZKIK010000333.1 coordinate 4,706, forward strand.
GCATTGGAGACCCGATTGCGCTGAGCTGGCTTGGAAATCGATATCGGGACAGCACTGACAGACAGGAACAACAAAAAGGTCTCGGCTACTTTGAGGCAGCCGCATCTGGCGGTAATGCGTACGCCAATAGGGTTTTGGCCAGTATGTATGAAAATGGCTTGGGGAGCCTAGTCAAAAACGATACGAAAGCTATGGATCTTTACGTCATAAGCGCGGAAGCTGGAGATAGTGAAGCCATGATCCAACTGAGTTATATGTATAACGAAAAACTGGCTGGTTTGACCAAGGACGAAGCCAAAGCCGTGTGGTGGATTCGCAAAGGTGTGGAGGCAGGAAACAGCAGGGCAATGTTCTTGATGGGCGGGGCATATTGGCTTGGTAAAGGCGGGCTAAGCAAAGATGAAACCAAGGCTGTGGAATGGCTCCGCAAAGCTGTTGAAGCTGGAAGCGCTGATGCGATGCTAACAATGGGCTGGGCATATTGGAATGGTCGAGGCGGGCTAACGAAAGATAAAACCAAGGCTGTGGAGTGGTACCGCAAAGCTGCTGAAGCTGGAAGCGCTGATGCGATGCTAACAATGGGCCGGGCATATTGGCATGGTCAAGGCGGGCTAGGCAAAGATGAAACCAAGGCTGTGGAGTGGTTCCGCAAAGGTGCTGAAGCAGGAAACACTGATGCGATGACTCAAATTGGCTGGGCCTATCGGCACGGTCAAGGAGGCCTGGTGAAGGATGAAACAAAGGCTGTGGAGTGGTATCAAAAGAGTGCAAATTTAGGCAATGAACAGGCAAAAAAGGCATTGTCTGAACTACCACAGCGCTGAAAGTCTGGCCCTGCTGGCCAGGCACGGCATCACATTGACTACATACCAGATTGCGATATGTCGCGACATTGGCGGTGCGAGCCGGAACCGCCGAAAATTCAGACGGAAAACGTCGGCTTACAGGTTCCCGATCAGCAAGGCTATCCGACATGGTTTCCCGTTTGGCCTTTGCCCTTGGTCACCCAAGTTCGACACCCAATCCCCAAAAAAGCTGCATCCCAGCTCAGACTACTCAATCAATTCAAGCACTTACGCCAGTTTTTTGGCCTGAAAGTGCAAAACGGTTGTAGTGGCATGTTTTACTTTATTTGTAGTTTTCTTCTTTATTTGACTTTGGGCTACACTCAGCGTCATGTCTGTCAAAGTCATCCAGTAAGGCAACCGGCGCTACGCCCAACTGCTGGAGTTCTTTTGAAACAAGGTCGGCAAACCCCGTCAGCGCACCGCCTGTCCCCTGGGCCACTTTGATTGAGATGGCAGCGGTGCAAAAGTCGCTGTTTGCCGCTTGGGAGTTGACGCCACCGACACCATCAGATCTCACCCAGCACGTTTTGTAGTCTGCGCTTTGATGTCCATTTCTAATGGAATCAAGTACTTACGCTCAGGAAGTGTCGAACTTGGG
>JAZKIK010000334.1:0-6054 GCA_040384925.1 Pseudomonadota bacterium
ACGCCTGGCCATGCTCTTGCCCACCGAGGCTTCAGCCGCATAAGGAGTTGCCAGCGTTGATTCCGACTCCGTTACACTTGCAGGGTCAGGAGAGAGCTCTTTCAGAAAGAGCCGCCGAAGGCGCATGTACACCCTTTATGGTGTGCTGAACGCTCAGGCAAAAGGACTGGCAAACGTTGTTGAAGCTTTTGTTTTCAACGGCGTTCCCTACTGGAGAGAGGTCACTTTTGAAGTGGCCCACCGAAGGAGCAAACCTGTATCGCCAGGTGAATCTCTCAGGTAAAGTGGACAGCAGGGGCAAAGCTCATGGTTTTTTACCGTGCCCTCAATTTGCCCTGCCCCCGGAGAACACCAGTGTCCAATCCAGCTGTACCAGCCCAGACAGAAACCCTTCTCAAAACCCCGCTGCATGCCCTGCACCTGGAACTGGGTGCGCGCATGGTGCCATTTGCCGGCTATTCCATGCCGGTGCAATACCCGGCCGGCCTGATGGCCGAACACCTGCATACACGCATGGCAGCCGGGCTTTTTGATGTGTCGCACATGGGCCAGTTGCGACTGGTCGGGCCGGATGCAGCAGCGGCGCTGGAAAGCCTGATTCCGGTGGATGTGATTGACCTGCCTGCGGGCAAGCAGCGTTACGGCATGCTGCTCAATGATGAAGGCGGCATCATCGACGACCTGATGTTTTTCAACACAGGCAAGGACATCTTCATTATTGTCAACGGTGCCTGCAAGGTCGGCGACATCGCGCACATCCAGCAAAAAATCGGCAGCCGCTGCGAGCTCATTCCCATGCCGGACATGGCGCTGATGGCACTGCAGGGGCCGCAGGCGGTCACGGCCCTGCAAGGCCTGGCACCCGGTGTCGAAAAACTGGTGTTCATGACCGGCGGGCGTTTTGAGGTGGCGGGCTGTGACTGCTTTTTGACACGCAGCGGTTATACCGGTGAAGACGGTTTTGAAATTTCAGTACACGAATCACAGGCCGAGACCCTGGCCAGAGCGCTGCTGGCACAGCCCGAAGTCAAACCCGTGGGACTTGGTGCGCGTAATTCCTTGCGGCTGGAAGCCGGGCTTTGCCTTTATGGCAATGACATAGACACCAGCACCACACCCGTTGAAGCCAGCCTGAACTGGGCCATACAAAAAGTACGTCGTACAGGCGGTGCGCGTGCCGGCGGTTTCCCTGGCGCTGACAAGGTGTTGGCACAGCTGGCCGATACCTCACTGTTGGCGAGAAAACGTGTTGGCCTGGTTGCACTTGAACGCATTCCAGTGCGTGACCACACCGCCCTGCACAGCCTGGACGGCGCGGTGATTGGTGAAGTCACCAGTGGCCTGCTTGGCCCCAGCATCAACCAGCCAGTGGCCATGGGCTATGTCAGCCCCGCATTTGCAGCCATGGGCACCCGCATCAACGCCATGGTGCGCGGCAAGCCCGTGGCGATGGAAGTCACCGGCATGCCTTTTGTGGCAAACCGCTATTTCCGCGGCTGAACACTTCTTTCATCTTTCCAAAACCCAACCCAGGAGAAACACATGACCGTCAAATACACCGAAGACCACGAATGGCTCAAGATTGAGGGCAATATCGCCACCGTTGGCATCACCGTGCACGCGCAGGACGCGCTGGGCGATGTGGTATTTGTCGATTTGCCTGCCGTGGGCAGCACACTGGCGCAAAAGGAAACCGCTGGTGTGGTCGAGTCCGTCAAGGCTGCGGCTGACGTCTATATGCCGGTTGCTGGCGAAATTGTTGAAATCAATGAAGCGCTGCGCGACGACCCCTCACTTGCCAATACCGACCCGCTGGGCGCTGGCTGGTTCTTCAAGGTGGCCATGTCAGACGCCTCACAACTCGATGCGCTGATGGACGAAACCAGTTACACAGCTTTTGCCGCTGCCTGATCAGCTTCCGTCTGTAATTGACTGATTTTTTCCGGGCCGGTATTGCGCCCGGGCCGCTGCTTTGCCTTTCGCCCCCGATTTTTTGAAACCTGGACATTTGCCATGCTGATGCAATCCGCCAAGCCATTAAGCGAGCTTGAAAACCATTCCGAATTCATTGCCCGCCATATTGGCATCGACAATGCCGACGAGGCGCTGATGCTTGACGTGGTAGGTTCCAGCTCACGCCGCGAACTGATTGACGGCATTGTGCCGCGCTCGATCAAACGCAGCAGCGCCATGCTGATTCCGGCGTCTGTCACTGAAGACGCAGCGCTCAAACAGCTCAAGGCCATTGCTGCAAAAAACCAGGTTCTGAAAAGTTTTATAGGCCAGGGTTATTACGGCACCCACACGCCGGGCGTGATCTTGCGCAACATTCTTGAAAACCCGGCCTGGTACACCGCCTACACCCCCTACCAGGCCGAGATTTCGCAGGGCCGTATGGAGGCCTTGATCAACTTCCAGACCATGGTTTGTGACCTCACTGGCATGCCCATGGCCAATGCCTCCATGCTGGACGAAGCGACAGCCGCCGCCGAAGCCATGACCCTGGCCAAACGCAGCGTCAAAAGCAAAAGCAATACCTTTGTGGTCGCCGGCGACTGCCACCCGCAAACGATAGAAGTAATCCAGACCCGCGCCAAACCGCTGGGCATCACGGTAGAGCTGGCCAATTCAGCCGCCGAATGGGAAAGCGCCTTGCAGGGCGGCTTTTTTGCCGTCTTGGCCCAGTACCCCAGTACCAGCGGCCGCATTGATGACCTGGCCGCCGATGTGGCCAGCGTGCACGGCAAACAGGCAGCGTTTATCGTTGCTGCCGACCTGCTGGCCCTGAGCTTGCTGACGCCGCCGGGCGAATGGAATGCCGACATCGTGATTGGCAGCACCCAGCGTTTTGGCATGCCCATGGGTGCTGGTGGTCCACATGCAGCCTTCATGGCCTGCCGTGACGAATTCAAACGCTCGATGCCCGGCCGGCTGGTGGGTGTCAGTGTGGATGTACACGGCAACCCGACCTATCGCCTGGCACTGCAGACACGCGAGCAGCACATCCGCCGTGAAAAAGCCACCTCCAATATTTGCACGGCCCAGGTCTTGCCTGCCGTGGTGGCCAGCATGTATGCGGTGTACCACGGCCCTGAAGGCCTTAAACGCATTGCGCAGCGTGTTGCCAGCTACACCGCCATTCTGGTGCGCGGGCTGCAGGCGCTGGGCCACGACGTCCGCAGTGAAAGCGCTTTTGACACCATCAGCCTCAAAACCGGCGATGCGACTGATTCCATCGTTTCCCGTGCACGTTCGGCAGGCGCAAACCTGCGCATTTATTACAAAGAGTACATCTGCATCGCGCTGGACGAAACCACCACGCGTGCGGACATTGAACTGATCTGGTCATTTTTTGCCCAACCCGGCCAGGCCCTGCCGCAGGTCAGTGAATTTGAAAAAGGCATTGAGCCGCTGATTCCCGCCGAACTGCGTCGCAGCAGCCCCTTTCTGACGCACCCGGTGTTCAACACCCATCACAGCGAAACCGGCATGCTGCGTTACATACGCATGCTCAGCGACAAGGACCTGGCGCTGGACCGCAGCATGATTCCGCTGGGCAGTTGCACCATGAAACTCAACGCCACCAGCGAGATGATTCCCATCACCTGGCCCGAGTTTGCAAACATTCACCCATTCGCCCCGGCTGATCAGTTGTTGGGCTACGCCGAACTGGACCAGCAATTGCGCGACTGGCTCTGCCAGGCCACTGGTTATGCCGGCATCAGCCTGCAGCCCAATGCCGGCTCGCAGGGTGAATACGCGGGTTTGCTGGTCATCAAGGCTTTTCATGAAGCGCAGGGCCAGGGCCATCGCAACATCTGCCTGATTCCATCCTCAGCCCATGGCACCAACCCGGCCAGCGCCCAGATGGTCGGCATGACGGTGGTGGTGACGGCCTGCGACGCCAAAGGCAATGTCGACATGGTTGACCTGAAAGCCAAATGTGAAAAACACAGCAGCCACCTGGCCGCCGTGATGATTACCTACCCCAGCACCCACGGCGTGTTTGAAACCAGCGTCAAGGAGCTTTGCGAGCTGGTGCATTCCCACGGTGGCCGGGTGTATGTGGACGGTGCCAACATGAACGCACTGGTCGGTGTGGCCGCGCCCGGCGAGTTTGGCGGTGATGTAAGTCATTTGAACCTGCACAAAACCTTCTGCATTCCGCACGGCGGCGGCGGCCCCGGTGTAGGCCCTGTGTGCGTGGTGGCTGACCTGGTGCCTTACCTGCCCGGCCATGCAACCGGTGGACTGCCAGTGAACGGCGTAGGCGCCATTTCGGCCGCACCTTTGGGCAATGCTGCCGTGCTGCCCATCAGCTGGATGTACTGCCGCATGATGGGACCCGAGGGGCTGCAGCAGGCGACCGAGATTGCCATCCTGAGCGCCAACTACATCAGCTCACGCCTGAAGGACCACTACCCCACGCTGTACGCCAGCGAAAACGGCCATGTCGCGCACGAATGCATTCTGGACCTGCGTCCGCTCAAGGACACCAGCGGCGTGACGGCCGAAGATGTGGCCAAACGCCTGATGGACTACGGCTTTCACGCACCAACCCTGAGTTTCCCCGTGCCCGGCACCCTGATGGTCGAACCAACCGAAAGCGAAACCCTGGCCGAGCTCGACCGTTTTGTAGAAGCCATGATCGCCATCCGCGAAGAAATCCGCAAAATCGAAGCCGGTGACTGGCCGCAGGACAACAACCCGCTCAAACACGCACCCCACACAGCAGCCAGCCTGCTGGGCGATGAGTGGGCGCGGCCCTATTCACGCGAACTGGCGGCTTTTCCGATTGCTGCGCTTAAAAAGGTCAAATACTGGCCTGGTGTGGGCCGGGTTGACAATGTGTATGGCGACCGCAACCTGTTCTGCAGTTGTGTGCCGGTGAGCGACTACGCTTGAAGCGAGTTGATGGACTCCATTGAAAGGGTGATCTTCAAGGTGAGTTCCAACGTTTGAGTTAACGAGCGCTGCAAGGCGCCTCGTTGAATACAGGGTTCGATCTCATCTCCATGACGATGCCTGGAAAAGCTAGCTGAGCTTCCTCTCGGCGTGCCGCTAGTGCGCCTTGACCAGGCAAACGCTTCACTAGCTTGAAGAAGAAGTAGCCCATCAGCCAGTTCATGCGAATCTGCAGGATGGCCAATGCCTTCCACATGAAGGTGATTTCTCACATCAGCATCGGAAATGATATTTTTCTGGCGGCGAGGGGAGATCTGACTTGAACCAAACAGCCTCCATGAATTCCGGGGCGGTTCAATCTAGGGTAGGAATTTACAAAAAGCCGGGGTAACCATATTGGCAGCATATGTCTTTACACAATTTCCACCTGAAAGACTGTAGCCAGCTGGGCAAGTCGCGGCAACGGTTTGCACACAATTAGAGCCGTTTAGACTTCCCCCCTGAGGACAGTTATAAACTGCCGCCCCTCTGTCCAATATGCCAATCAAGTGATCAGTTCCGCCGCTGGCCAACAGCCCGGCTTTTGATATGGCTCGGACATGGTCATTATCCAAGGCACCGGCGGCACAGGCTTCATTGGCAACAGTTTGGCTCTTCGTAAGCGGAAGAGCGTATTGAATGTTGTTGGTCGTGCACTTGGCTTCTTTGTTTATGCCACTGACATTGGCCAATGTATAAGACCGAACGATGGTGCCGGGGGTATTCCATGTGGTACCGGTCTGAAAACGGCCGACACATTTCACAGACATAGCCTTCTGGGCACCTTCAACCTCAGGTCCAGCTCCTGGTCTCGCCGCACCCTGCGAAAGAACGGATGTTGTACTAAACAGGATGCCGGCGGCCAGCACCGTGCAAAAAATAGTTTGTGCCAGTGATTTGTTTCCCATCGTCTTTCTCCATTTGGTGAACAAGCTCTTTGATTTAAACACTTCAGCACACCTTTGACAATAACGAATACGTGGTGATGACGTGATGCGCAGGGATCCAAGAGGACCGTCGAGGAAGGGCGGCCTCAAATCTGAAGTGCAACACCTCTAGGGATGCTCTGCATAACTCCCTGCGGCCTGTGATCAGCCGGGCTCGGGCGGT
>JAZKIK010000335.1:0-2555 GCA_040384925.1 Pseudomonadota bacterium
GCCTATCTGATTCAAAAATAAGTCGGTACCGAAGGAAAAACCAACATGCATCTCCTTAAACCCGAGCTTCATTCCCGCCGCGCCTTTTTGCGCCGATCCACCCAATTGGCCGCCACCGGCACAGCCCTGCCATTTGCCCTGAACCTGGCCGCCATGGGCGAGGCCGCAGCTTTTGACGCCAACGACTACAAGGCACTGATTTGTGTGTTTTTGCATGGCGGCAACGACTATGCGAATACCGTTGTCAACTATGACGACCCCAGCTACAACGCCTACAACACGATTCGTGGCGGCGGTGCGGACCAGAGCGCTGGCGGCATTGCCTTGGCAAAGGCAGCGCTGCTGCCAACCCTGCTGAATCCGACCACACCGCTGCCTGGCGGACGGCAATATGCGCTGCACCCGTCCATGACCGGGCTGGCAGGGCTCTTCAACAGTGGCAATGCAGCGGTTCAGCTCAATGTCGGGCCGCTGATTGCGCCGACCACGCTGGCGCAGTACCACAACACCGACCGCAAAAAATATCCACTGCCGCCCAATCTGTTCTCCCACAATGACCAGACCTCCATCTGGCAGTCGTCTTCACCCGAGGGTTCAACCATAGGCTGGGGCGGCAATCTGGGTGACCTGGCCTTGTCGTCCAACGCCGATTCGTTGTTTACCTGCATTTCCGTGTCAGGCAATGCGGTGTTTCTGGCTGGTGATGATGCGCTGCAGTACCAGATTGGCAATGACCGCGCGGTTCAGATCAACAGCGTCGTCAATAACGTTTACGGCTCGTCCGCCGTGCGCGATGCCATGCAAATCATGACCCAGGCGCGCAGCAGCCAGGTACTTGAAGACGAGTACACCTCGATTACGCGGAGAGCCATCAAGGCTGAAGGCAAGATGACTGCTGCACTGAATGCCTCACCGGCCACCAGCGCACCCTTCAGTACCTTCAACAACAATAACCCGCTGTCAAGGCAGTTGCGTATGGTGGCCCGCATCATCGCCTCGCGCAATACGCTGGCCCGCCACCGGCAGGTGTTTTTTGTATCCATGGGCGGGTTTGACTTGCACGACGGGCTGATTGGTCAGCAGGCGACCCTGATGGGACGGCTGAGCGGTGCCCTGACCGAGTTCTACAACGCGACGGTGGCATTGGGTGTGGCCAACAAGGTCACGACCTTTACTGCGTCGGACTTTGGCCGAACCCTGGCTTCCAACGGCGACGGCACTGACCACGGCTGGGGCAGCCACCACTTCATGGTGGGTGGTGCCGTGAAAGGCCAGGCCTTCTATGGCACGGCTCCGCCCGTCACCATCACCGAATCCGACGCACCGCAAGACCAGTGGCATGTGGGCCAGGGCCGCCTGCTGCCCACCACCTCGGTTGATCAGTACGCCGGAACCATGGCCAAATGGTTTGGCGTGGCTGACGAAGAAATGACTGGCATTCTGCCCAACCTGTCGAACTTCGGCAGCACCAAATATCCGAAGGATCTCGGGTTTTTGGGTTAAAACGGCCTTTCGCTATTGTGTGGTGGGCGCAATGAGCTATCCATTTGATAGTTCGCTGCGCTTTTTCATTCAGGCTTCAGCTCGCAACCGTGAAGCGCTTCTGCAAGTGTTTTGGTGCTTCAATCTCGTCAACAATGGCCACAGCCAGGTCGGCAACTGAAATGCCAGCGGGCTGATCGCCCTTGCCTGCCATCAGTTCATCACCGCCCAGGCGGTAATTGCCGCTTCTTTCGCCCGGTGCCAGAGCGATCGGTGGCGAGACAAAAGTCCAGTCCAGTGTGGTTTCGGTTTTCAGTTCGTTCAATGCCTGGCGTGCTGCCAGCGCACCCTGTTTGTATTCAGCCGGAAACGGCGGTGTGTCCACCAGTTGCACACCGGGTGCCACATACAGGCTGCCCGCACCACCGACCACCAGCAGGCGTTTGACACCTGAATTTTTGACACCTTCGACAATCGCACGGCTGGCCTGCAGATGCAGGTCGTGGATTTGCGGCTCGCTCCAGCCGGGGTTGTAGGCGCTGATCACGGCGTCATGGCCTGCAGCGGCGCTGGCAATCTGTGCAGCGTCCAGCGCGTCGGCGGCCACTACGCTCAGCCCCGGCTGCGCTGCAATTTTGGCTGGGTTGCGTGCCAGCACGGTCACTTTGTGACCACGCGCCAGCAGCTCGGCAAGTACGGGTGTGCCAACAAAACCGGTGGCGCCTATCAGTGCGATGTTCATGGTGAAAACTCCTGTGGATTGATGTGGATGAAAGAAGTCTCTAGTTTGCCGGCTTCATGTTCAGCTGAATAGTTGGTAAAAATGGCTAATTCTGTGAAGTAAAACTTAACAAACAATATGGATCAACTCAAGCGTATGGCGGTTTTTGCTGAAATTGCGGCTGCCGCCACAAATTCTGAATAAGCTTCAGACATCAGAGGCTTAGCCGCACATTTTTTGTTGCAGGAGGAGTTTTAAATGCAGGTCATAGAGCAAGCCAGCAAGCCAGCCGCCAGCACGGAGCAGCACACGAGTCAGAACGCCACAGGCGCGCCGGATTCGATTCACATCA
>JAZKIK010000336.1:0-1708 GCA_040384925.1 Pseudomonadota bacterium
TTGCTGGTCCTTTGTACCGTGCCCTTGTGCATTGTCCTGTCGGTGGCGCTGGCCTGGCTGACAGAACGCAGCGATCTGCCCGGTGCACGGCTGTGGTCTTGGCTTGCGGTCGCGCCCCTGGCTGTGCCGGCTTTTGTACACAGTTATGCCTGGATCACGCTGGCCCCGGGTCTGCATGGCCTGGCTGGTGGTGTACTGGTGTCAGTAGTTGCCTACTTTCCGTTTTTATACCTGCCGGTGTCTGCGGCTTTCAGGCGGCTTGACCCTGGCATGGAAGATACTGCTTCATCGCTCGGCCTGAGCCCCTGGGCGGTGTTCTTCAGAGTGGTGTTGCCGCAACTGCGTCTGGCCCTGTGTGGCGGCTCCTTGCTGGTTGGCCTGCATCTGCTGGCCGAATATGGCCTGTACGTGATGATCCGGTTTGACACCTTCACCACCGCCATCGTTGACCAGTTTCAGTCCAGCTACAACGGCCCGGCGGCCAATATGTTGTCGGGTGTGCTGGTTGTGAGCTGTTTTGCGCTGCTGAGCCTGGAGTCTTTTGTGCGTGGCAAGGAGCGTTATGCCCGCGTTGGCACCGGCGCATCACGCTTGCCCATACGCCGCCGTCTGGGTAATGCAAGGTTTTTTTGCCTGCTGATTCCTGTGGCAACGACTGCGCTGGCGCTGGGTGTGCCGCTGATCACGCTGGTGCGCTGGCTGGTGGCTGGTGGTGCCGAAGTCTGGCGCGCCAATGAAATCTGGCATGCACTGTGGCAGACGCTGGCTCTGGGAGTTGGCGGTGCCGTGTTGACCACACTGGCTGCCGTGCCCATGGCCTGGCTGTCGATCCGCTCGCCGGGCCGTTTTCAGCGGGTACTGGAAGCCTGCAACTATATGGTTGGCTCGCTGCCCGGTGTAGTGGTTGCGCTGGCGCTGGTCACGGTAACGGTGCGGGTTGCCATGCCGATTTACCAGACCGCAGTGACGGTGTTGCTGGCGTATCTGCTGATGTTTTTGCCGCGTGCGCTGATCAGCCTGCGTACCGGCATTGCCCAGGCACCGATAGAGCTTGAACATGCCGCACGCAGCCTGGGCCGTAGCCCGGCGCAAGCCCTTTGGGCCATCACCATGCGCCTTGCCGCACCCAGTGCCGCCGCAGGTGCGGCGCTTGTGGCGCTGGGCATTACCAATGAGCTGACCGCCACCTTGCTGCTGGCACCCAACGGCACCCACACACTGGCCACCACATTCTGGGGCTACACCAGTGAAATTGACTACGCCGCTGCGGCACCCTATGCCTTGTTGATGGTGCTGCTGTCGCTGCCCATGACCTGGCTGCTTTACACACAATCGAAAAAAACGGCCGGAAGGTGATGGTTTGACTTCTTTAGAGCTTCAGGCAATACGCAAAACCTATGGCACGGCCACCGTGCTGGACGGCATCAACATCAGCATCGTTGCAGGCAGCCGCACCGCCATCGTCGGGCCTTCTGGCTCGGGCAAAACCACACTGCTGCGTATCATTGCCGGTTTTGAAGTGCCCGATGCCGGTGTGGTTGCCCTTGGCGGGCAACTGATGGCAGATGGCCCCGATGCCGTGCCCGCCCACAAACGTGGCATTGGTTTTGTGCCACAGGACGGTGCGCTTTTTCCTCACCTGACGGTGGCTGAGAATGTTGGTTTTGGCATTCCGCGCAACACGCCAAACCGCAATGAACGCATCGCC
>JAZKIK010000337.1:0-2250 GCA_040384925.1 Pseudomonadota bacterium
CGTTATCCAGCGCATTGCCATTCAGGCTGGCCACTGTGCTGGTCTTGATGACACCGCGCTCAACGTTATTGCTCAGGGTGTAGCTGCTGATGTAGCTGTAAACCGTGTCAATCCCGCCGGTTGCCGGGACTGAGCTGGTTTCAGAGACCACATCCCCGGCGTTGTCAACATGATAGGCATCGTTGCCGTTGCCGCCTGCCATGGTGTCCAGCCCTGTGCCGCCTGTCAGGGTGTCGTCTCCAGCGCCGCCGGCCAGGCTGTCGTCCTCGCTTCCGCCTAGCAGGGCATCGTCGCCATTGCCACCTGTCAGGGTATCGTTGCCCTCACCGCCATCCAGGCGGTCGTTGCCATCGTCACCCTGCAGGGCGTCGCTGCCGTTCAGGCCGTACAGGCTGTCTTCACCGGCAGCGCCATACAGGCTGTTGTTCAGTGCGTTGCCTCTCAGGGTGGCGCCTGTGTCAAGCCTGATGACACCGCGTTCAATGTTGCTGCCCAGGGTGTAGCCGTTGAGGTAGCTGTATACAGTGTCGATGCCGCCAGTTGCCGGGACAGCACTGGTTTCAATGACCACATCCCCTACGCTGTCAACATAGTAGGCATCGTCACCATTGCCACCCCTCATGGTGTCGTTTCCGGCGTCACCATACAGGCGGTCATTGCCATCATCGCCTTTCAGAACATCGTTGCCAGCGTCACCATACAGGCTGTCGTTGCCACCTGCGCCGTCCAGTGTGTCGCTGTAGCTGCTGCCGTTGATGATTTCGTTGCTGCCGGTGCCAGTGGAGATCACGCCGGGAACAATCACCAGTGCCGCATTGGCGGCCAGAGACCCGCCAGATCCTGGTGCACCCAGGTGCAAGTTGGCATTGTTGCCTGCTGCATCCCGGATGGTGCCTCCATTGAGCGCCAGGGCCGCGCTGCTGAAGATGTCCAGGTCCGCACTGGTATCACCGGCCTGCACGGTGTAGGTAAATGTCAGGGTGTTGGTGCCCGAGCCACTGCTGTAAATGGCAAAACGGTCAATGGTGCCGGTTTCCAACTGCAGGGTGGGTGTGCCGCCTGCAGTGTTGACCAGAACGTTTTCGTCAAACCGAACAGTCAGCGTGATGACGCTGCCTGTTCCATAGGTGCCGTTGGGTGTGCTGGAGGCCAGCGGCGCTACCAAAGTGCCGGTGTTCAGAAAGACCCGTATTTCGCTGACAAAAAGAGTGTTGCCAAAATCGTCAGGTTCAGCGGCCCTGTAGTAGCCGCCCACAAAGGCATCCAGATCACCGTCACCATCAATGTCAACCAGGCTGGCGTTGGCTTTGTTGAGCATACTGCTCAGGCCATAGGGGTTGGCGGCAGGTGCGGCAAAGGCCGGATTGCTGGCGCTACCGGTATTCAGAAAGAACCATGTGTCACCCACAAAGGCATCCAGATCGCCGTCATCGTCGATGTCAACAAAACTGTGGCTGGCACTTGCGCCCGCATCGCCCAGGCCGTAGGGGTTGGTCAGGGCGGCAGCAAAAGCCGGGCTGCTGGCGCTGCCAGTGTTCAGAAAGACCAGGGTGTTGCCGTCCCAATTACCCACAATGGCATCCAGATCACCGTCACCATCAATGTCTGCCAGAGTGGGGGCGGCTATGAAGCCCACATCGCTCAGGCCATAGGGATTGGTGACAGCTGCCGAAAAGGCCGGGCTGCTGGCGCTGCCGGTGTTCAGAAACACAAGCATGTTGCCGGCAGAGTTCCCCACAAAGGCATCCAGATCACCGTCGGCATCAATGTCTGCAAAGCTGGGAGCGGCAGAAAAACCAACATTCGTCAGCCCATAGGCATTGGGGACGGCTGCAGCAAAAGCGGGGCTGCTGGCGCTGCCGGTGTTCAAAAAGGTCAGCACGCGGCCACGGGAATCGCCAACAAAGACGTCCAGATCACCGTCATTGTCTATGTCTGCAATGTCTACAAAGGTGGCGCTGTAGGAATAGGGTTCCGGGCCCAGGGAATTGCTCAGCCCGTAATTCTGGCTCTGGATTGAGAAGACGGGCATGATGGGCCAGGAGACAGCTGGTGCCACACCATCAATGACCAATGCGGCCTGGTCAGCCAGGGAACCGCTTGCGCCTGGGGCTGCCAGCCGCACATTGGCATGGTTGCCAGCAGCGTCTTTAAACGTTGCACCGTTCAGGCTCAATGCAGAGCTGCTGAAAATGTCCAGGTCCGCGCTGGTATCACCCGCCTGTACGGTGTAGCTGAAAGTCAGGCTGC
>JAZKIK010000338.1:0-1995 GCA_040384925.1 Pseudomonadota bacterium
GCGCCGCTGTTTTTTCCACTACATCAAGTTTCCCGACGCAGACACCATGCGGCAGATTGTGGATGTGCATTTCCCAGGGCTCAAAAAAGAGCTGCTGGCTGCCGCCATGAAAACCTTTTACGACGTGCGCAACCTGCCCGGCCTGAAGAAAAAGCCATCCACCAGCGAACTGCTGGACTGGCTGAAACTGCTGGTGGCCGAAGACATTCCGCTCGAAGCGCTGCAAAGCTCTGACAGCAAGGTCGCCGTGCCGCCACTGGTCGGGGCCTTGCTCAAGAATGAACAGGACGTGACGCTGTTTGAAAAGCTGGTCTTCATGCAACGCAACAACCGCTAGAAAGCCTCCCCCATGAGCCAGAAAGCCATGCTTGTAGAAGGACTGTCGGACGCCATCGGTTTTGTCGGTGGTGCGTTGCTGGGCTTTTGGGTCGGACGCATGTTCGGCCTGAATATTTTTGACCCAGGTTACAGCAACAGCAGCATTTTTGGCATTGTGCTGGTCGGGCTGGGTGGTGGTGTGGGCCTGCAGATTGCCCGCCGCTGGAGAAGCAGCCAAAAAGCCAAACAGGACAAGAAAGAAAACTGACGATGGATTTTGTCAAAACCGTAACACTTGAAGCACGTGGCATTCGCCTGCTGCCATTGAGCCTGGAACACGAAGCCGGCCTGCAGGCCGCTGCCAGCGATGGCGAGTTGTGGAAACTGCGCATCACCTCGGTGCCCGAGCCGCACGAAGCCCGCGCTTATATAGAAACCGCATTGCAAACCGCCAACCGTTTTGCCTTTGCAGTGACCGATGCAGCATCGGGCGAGGTGCTGGGCTCCACCAGTTATCACGACATCGTGCCGGCCATCAAACGGGTGGAAATTGGCTACACCTGGTACGCTGCCCGCTGCCAGCGAACCCACGTCAACACCACCTGCAAGCTGCTGATGCTGACCCATGCCTTTGAAACCCTGGCTTGCAATGTGGTTGGCTGGCGCACCGACAACTTCAACTTCGCATCACAAAAAGCCATTGAACGCCTGGGTGCCCAAAAAGACGGTGTGCTGCGCGGCCACGCGATGCGGCGCGACGGCACCATACGCGACACAGTGATGTACAGCATGCGGGCCGGTGAGTGGCCTGAAGTGAAGGCGCAGCTGGTTTACATGCTGGAAAAACCGCGCTGAAAACGGACTGGATTGATCAATCAAAAGGAGTCACCTGATGAACGCACTGATTGAAAACCTGGCTCAACTGGGCACCTACGAAAAACTGCAGCTTGTGGAGGATCTGTGGGACAGCATCGACCAGAATGAACTGCCTGCCCTGACGGATGAAGTTCATCAGGAACTTGTCAGGCGTGCGGCCTGGGCAGACGCAAATCCTGGACATGAGCTGACGATCATGGAAACTGCTTCAAGACTTGGCGTTCGTTTGTGACCCCAGGAGTAAACCCATCATGCTCATAGACTTCTTCTACACCCTGCGCTCCGCCAAACTGCCCGTTTCCGTCAAGGAATACCTGATGCTGCTCGAAGCACTGCAGGCCGGTGTGGTAGGCCCCAACAGCAGCAACACCGATGACGACGGTGATGAAAACGAAGGCGCATGGAAGATTGACGACTTCTATTATTTGAGCCGCACGATTCTGGTCAAGGACGAAAAACACTACGACAAGTTTGACCGTGCTTTTGCCAGTTATTTCAAGGGTGTGGAAATGGTGGCTGACTTCACCAAAGACATTCCGCTTGAATGGCTGCGCAAAAACCTGGAACTGGAACTGAGTCCCGAGGAAAAAGCCAAAATTGAAAAAATGGGTTGGGATGAACTCATGGAAACGCTCAAAAAGCGTTTTGAAGAACAAAAAGAGCGCCATGAAGGCGGCAGCAAGTGGATTGGCACGGGCGGCACCTCGCCTTTTGGGGCGAATGGTTTCAATCCCCAGGGCATCCGTATCGGGCAGGAAAAAAGCCGCAACAAAAGTGCCGTCAAGGTCTGGGACCAGCGCG
>JAZKIK010000339.1:0-1524 GCA_040384925.1 Pseudomonadota bacterium
TCAAACAGACCCTTCTGGCCGTGCTTGATGTGGTGCGTGACGAGTCGGGCAAGGAAGCCTCTGTGCGTCTGGTGTTCGAGCCCAAGACCAGCCGTATCGAGCAGTCCGAGCTGATCACCACGCTGCTGGCCCACACCAGCCTCGAAAGCTCTTCGCCCATCAACCTGACCATGGTGGGCCTGGACGGCAAACCGGCGCAAAAGTCCTTGCGTCAAATCATGACGGAGTGGATCGAGTTCCGCCAGACCACTGTGCAGCGCCGTTCGAGGCACCGCCTGGACAAGGTGCTGGATCGTATCCACATCCAGGAAGGCCGGCAGATTGCGCTGCTCAATATTGACGAGGTGATCGCCATCATCCGCCACTCGGATGAGCCCAAGACCGCACTGATTGCCCGGTTTAAGCTGAGCGACCGGCAGGCCGAAGACATTCTTGAAATCCGCCTGCGCCAGCTGGCACGGCTGGAAGCCATCAAGATCGAGCAGGAGCTCAAAACCCTGCGCGAAGAGCAGGGCAGGCTGGAGGAAATCCTGGGCAATCCGGCTGCCTTGAAACGCCTGATGATCAAGGAAATCGAGCAGGACGCCAAACAGTTTGCCGATGCGCGCCGCACGCTGATACAGGCCGAGAAAAAAGCCGTGTTTGAAGTCAAGGTGCTGGATGAGCCCGTAACAGTAGTCGTGTCCAGCAAAGGCTGGATACGCGCCCGCACCGGCCATGGCCATGATGCAGCCAGTTTTGCCTTCAAGGCCGGCGATGGGCTGTACGCCACGTTTGAATGCCGAACGGTGGACACCCTGCTGATTTTTGGCACAGTAGCCAAAGGCACGGGCCGGGTCTATTCAGTCCCGGTATCACTGTTGCCAGGTGCGCGCGGTGACGGTCAGCCCGTGACCACCCTGATTGAACTCGAACCCGGCACCCAGCCAGCCCATTATTTTGCCGGCCCGGCCCATGCCACCTTGCTGCTGAGCAGCAGTGGTGGTTACGGTTTTCTGGCCAATGTTGAAAACATGACTTCACGCCTCAAGGCTGGCAAGGCATTTATCAGCTGTGCCGAAGGTGAAACAGTCTGCAAACCATCGCCGGTATCGGGCAGCTCTGGTCTGCTGCCTTTAAAACCGGCTACCCACGTGGCCTGTGCCTCGGCAGGTGGCCGTATTTTGACTTTTGATATTGCCGAACTCAAACTGCAGGCCGGTGGTGGGCGCGGTTTGATGCTGCTTGATCTGGATGACAAGGACAGCCTGGCGGGTGCTGCCGCTTACACCCGCAGCATTCGTATCACCGGAATCGGGCGTGGCAACAAGGCGCGTGAAGAAACGCTTGAAATCCGCAGCCTCAACAATGCCAGAGCCGCCAGAGCCCGAAAAGGCAAGGCGGCCGATCTGGGCTTCAAGCCGGTCGAAATTACCCGAGTTGAGTAATGAAAATGGCTATCTGCGCCCGATTGGCGGGCGCAGATGGCCACATTTTTGATGGTGATTTGGCCGGTGTCGTGTCAGCCCACTTCAGCAATCAGCT
>JAZKIK010000339.1:1534-10919 GCA_040384925.1 Pseudomonadota bacterium
AATCAGCTCAATCTCGACGCAGGCACCCATGGGGATCTGGGCCACGCCAAACGCGCTGCGGGCGTGTTTGCCAGCGTCGCCAAACACTTCACCAAACAGTTCACTGGCACCATTGGTCACCAGATGCTGCTCGGTAAAGTCGCTGGTGGAGTTGACCAGGCTCATCAGTTTGACAATGCGTTTGACCTTGCCCAGGCCCACGGCGGCTTCAAGCGTGCCCATCAGGTCAATTGCAATCGCGCGTGCAGCAGCCTTGCCTTCTTCTGTACTGATGTTTTTGCCGAGCTGGCCAACAATGACCTTGCCGTCTTTTTTGGCCAGATGGCCGCTTAAAAACACCAGATTGCCGGTCTGCACAAAAGGCAGATAGGCCGCAGCAGGTACAGCAAGGGCGGGCAGTGTGATGTCCAGGCTTTTGAGTTTGGCGTAGACGTCTTGTGGACTGGTGCTCATGATGGTTTCCTTGGGTAAAAATGGATATTTATGATGAAATATGCCGCTTGCGCTTATGGGTTTGGCATAGTGCGCTATAAAAACAAGAGCTTCTTAGGTGCTTTTGCGGCCCTGATCTTAACGCGGCACTTTTGCGTGCCTTGACGAATGCAGGCTGTTTCAGCGCACATTAGCCTGCCTCATTGGTTTCAGGCCAGCGCCAGGCTCTCTTCCAGCGGTTCAACCGTGACTGCGACATCAAGAATGTGTTGTGACCCGCCACGTATGACACCACGCAGCGGTGACACGTCCAGAAAATCACGGCCTGTGGCCAAGGTGACATAGTCTTCGCCCGGCGGGCGGTTGTTGGTCGGGTCAAAGTCCAGCCAGCAGCCATTGCGGCCACCATTCAGGTCGGGGCAATAAACCGAGGCCCAGGCGTGTGACGCATCAGCCCCTATCAGCCTGGCCTTGCCGGGTGGCGGCTGTGTCAGCATGTAACCACTCACATACCGTGCGGGCAGACCCATGGCACGGCAGCAGGCAACCATGATGTGGGCAAAATCCTGGCACACACCTTTGCCCTGACGCAGCGCCACCAGCGCAGGGGTGTTGACTTCGGTGCTGTCACTTTCGTAAAGCATGGAGGTGTAGATGCGTTCCATCAGGTCATGCGCAGCTTCTGAAAGCGGGCAACCCGGCGTGAAGCTGGGCCTGGCAAACTGCACAAAAGCGTCGTCACGCGGCACGTAGGGTGATGCAAACAGAAATTCCCAGGCGCTGTTGTAAGCCGCACCGGCACGATAACGGAACTGGTCACGCACCCGCTCCCAGGCCATGCTGTTGCTGCGCGCGTTGCCAATGCCGTGGTCAGGGCCATCGGCAGCGGTTGAAACCAGGCTGTCGGCGGTTACTTTCAACACATCGTGGCCGGTTTGCAGTGAGAAAAAAGTGCGGCTGTTGCCGTAACTGTCAGTCAACTCGCGTTGCTGCGCCGGCTCTGGGCTGATATACAGCGCATGACGCAGCAATTGCTGGCCCGCAAGGCTGGCCGGCTTGAGATGCACAACATGGTGTGCATTCTCGACGACAGGGCTGTACCTGTAACGGGTTTCATGAACAACGTGGAGCAGCATGTGTTTAGCTTGAAGCCTGAAAAAACGACTACAGGGATTCTGGCAGACTTGCCGGACCACGGGCCGCAAGCCGAGTCTAAGCCCCCAGGCTGTGGTTGCTGGAGGTCGCGTGGCTGAAATAACGGCGGCTGATGTTGTCAGACAGGTCAAAAGCCGAGTTCTGCCATGATTCCAGCTGCTCTATCAGGGTCTTGTAGGACGCGGGCCGGTTCTCAAGAGGCGGTTTGGCAAGAACCTCGTCCAAAACCCAGCTGGCCGGATCAGGCAGCAATGCGGCCAGGTCAGGCAAGGCCGACAGCGTTTCGGGCGAACTGGCCGCCAGTTTTGCAAGCCGGCCCTTGAGGGTCTGAACCACCCAGGCGAGAGACCTCGGATTGTCCTTGTCCAGCACCAGCAAATCGAGCAGTGCCGGGATGTCGCGCCGCTGCTGGTACTGGGCGTGGAAGGTGATGGTGCTGTCAAACAGCGCAACCATGGCGTTGAAGCCACCATTGTCAAACACCGCGCCGGTCTCGAAACCACGCGCCAGCGCTGCTGACAGCATGCTGAGGCGTTCGATATGCCGGCCAATGCTTAAAAGCCTCCAGCCGTCATCACGCATCATGCGGTCAGTCTGGGCACCGGTCATGGCGGCCAGAAAACCACTCGCGTATTCCAGTGCACGCAGGGCTTCCACCGATGAATAATCAAGCGTCTGTTGTCCGTGGGGTGCTGCGGTTTTGAATGCTTCACAACGGCTGAAAAAGTCTGCCTCGGTCCGCACAATGACGTGCCATTGCTCCTGCGACAACCTTTCGCGCACAGCCGAGGCGGCACTTTTCAGCGCACGCAGGTTGTAGCCTACGCTGGCCGTTTGTTGGGTATTGGCCAGTCCGGCAATCAGTGAACGCTCAAAAACCCGGCGTGCATGTGTTGCAGCAGGTACGGTGTCAAGCAGCAAGGCATTGCCCACAGCCATCTCGGTCAGCCAGGCAAGCAGCGGTTGTGAGGACTGGTCTTCACCCGCCAGGCTTTGCAGGGTCAATTGGGCCAGGCGCAGTGAATTTTCTGCGCGTTCGGTGTAACGACCGAGCCAGAACAGGTTTTCGGCAGCCCGACTGGTAACAGGCTGCTTGCGGCCAGGGCTGTTCTTGACCGGGGCGTAACTGGGCTGGCTGTTTTTGGGCTCGGCGAGCTGTTCAGGCGATGCCGGTGGCGTGCCTTGCTCCGGTATCAAGCCGGACGGGCTTGATGCGCTGTCCTTGGGCAATGGACTGGCCTCGGGTGTCAGTTCACCGAGTGCCCAGACATCGGCACTGCTGCCGCCATGCTGCATGGAGGCGATGTTTTCGTTTTTGCCAGCCAGCCTGGCCAGGCCACCAGGCAGCACCTGCCACGAACCCGCACCATCGGCCACAGCAAACACCCGCAGCATCGCCGAGCGGGGGGCAATCCGTTCACCTTGCCAGGTCGGGGTCTGGGACAGGGGAAGATAAGCCTGAACGGTATAGTCCTCACCCTGCCGCACGATACGGCCAGCCCATTCGTCAAGCGCACGCTGCGAAAGGGTATGGCCTATCACCGAAGGCATGTCCGATTTCGGGTAGGTGGGTTTGATGACGCAGTTTTTCAACTGCGGCAGCACATCCTGCATGACAGCCTGTTCACCACACCACCAGGTTGCCAGCGAGGGCAGGCTCAGCGTTTCACCAAGCAGGTGTTTTGACAGGGCTGGCAAAAAGCCAAGCAGCGCGCTTGATTCAAGAAAAGCCGAGCCCGGTGCATTGGCCACCAGCACATTGCCGGCACGAATCACCTGCAGCAGGCCAGGCACACCCAAAGTCGAGTCAGATCGCAGTTCGAGCGGGTCCAGAAACTCGTCATCAAGACGTTTGAGCAGTCCATGCACCGGCTCCAGCCCCTGAAGGGTTTTGAGGTAGAGCTTTTCACCACGCACCAGCAAGTCACTGCCTTCAACCAGGGTCAAACCAAGGTAACGCGCCAGATAGGCGTGTTCAAAATAGGTTTCGTTGTAAGGGCCGGGAGTCAACAAAACAATGCGGCTGTCCTGCGCCTGACTCAGGGCCTTCATGTTGTCCACCAGCGCCTTGTAGGACGCGGCAAGGCGTTTGACTTTCATCTCCCGGAAGGCTTCAGGGAAAAGCAGGGAAATGGTCAGGCGATTTTCAAGCAGGTAACCCAGGCCGGATGGTGCCTGTGTGCGCTGCGAAACCACCCACCAGCGGCCATCAGGGCCACGCGCCAGGTCAAAGGCCGCAATATGCAAAAACACACCACCTGCGGGCTGCACACCCTGCATGGCACGCAGATAACCGGGGTGACCCTGCACCAGAGCCGCTGGCAACAAACCCTGCAAGAGCAGGTTCTGCGGACCGTAGACGTCTGCCATGACACTGTTGAGCAGGCGGGTACGCTGTTTGATGCCGGTCTCTATCTGTGTCCAGTCCTGCGGCGACAGCATGAGCGGGAAAAGGTCCAGCGACCAGGGGCGCTGCGGCCCGTTGGCATCGGCATAAACGTTGTAGGTGACTCCGTTGTCCCGGATTTGCCGCCGCAGGTTGGCGGTACGGCGATTCAGGTCATGAAAGCCGTCCGGACCCAGAAAATTGAAGAACCGGGTCCATGTTTTTGTCAGCGGCGGTTCGGCTGCAGGTGTGGCTTCAGGCGTGGAACTTGTCTGGATACCTGAAAAAATTGAACCAACCGTGCTCAGTTGCGTCTGGGTCTGAGACTGGTTGTGTGAAGCCTGACTTTGTGAGGCGTGATTCGGCGAAGTCTGATGCAAAGCCGGTTTGGCGCGCGTGCGTCCACGCAACTCGTCAAAATGCCCGGCCAGTGCTGATGGAGCCAGTGCCGACGCCAGCTCTGCCGGTGCCTCCTGGGCACTGGCTGAGAAAAGTGACTTGTTGTTGTTTTCCACGTGGCCCAAATCTGCTTTGGCTTGCCCGGCGTGAAGCCAGGCGATTCCATTTTGAGTTGAATCAAGCGATCAGTCTGACTTGATCCATTCAGGCTTGATAAGAGTGATTAGTTTAAGTCAGTATCAGTGGCTTGTGACCGCATGGTGACAGTTGCGGCCCAGGCTGTGGATAAAAACACACCCAGGACGCAACTATTCATCAATGCAATGCTTCAGCGCAGGTCAAGCGTGAAAGGAAACTCCCTGCTTGGCTGTGCCGGCACAACCTTCATCGTGCCCGGTGTATGGCCCATCTGGAAGAAACGTGTCAAACGGCGGCTTTCTGCTTCGTAGGAGTTGACGGGCAAGGTGGCATAACTCAAGCCGCCAGGGTGGGCGACATGGTACTGGCAGCCACCCAGGGAGCGTTCCATCCAGGTGTCCACAATGTCGAACGTCAGCGGCGCGTGTACGCCAATCGACGGGTGCAGCGACGATGGCGGGTTCCAGGCCTTGTAACGCACACCTGCAACATAGTCACCCACGGTGCCGGTGTTTTGCAAGGGCAGGGCGCGGCCATTGACGGTGATGACATAACGGTTGTCATTCAGGCCACTGACCCGCACTTCGATACGTTCAAGTGAGGAGTCCACATAACGCGCGGTACCACCGGATGAGCCTTCTTCACCCATCACATGCCAGGGCTCCAGTGCACTGCGCAGGCTGAGTTCAATGCTGTTTGTCTTCACCTGCCCGATCATCGGGAAACGGAATTCAAAATGCGGCTCAAACCAGGCCATGTCAAACGGGTAACCGGCTTCGTTCAGCTCGGTCAACACATCCTGGAAGTCCATACGCACAAAGGCGGGCAGCAAAAAGCGGTCATGCAGTTCGGTGCCCCAGCGTGTAACGCGCCCATGATAGGGTTTGTTCCAGAAACGGGCGACCAGTGCACGCAAGAGCAGTTGCTGGGCAATGCTCATGCGGGCGTGCGGCGGCATTTCAAATGCACGCAGTTCCAGCAAACCCAGACGACCGGTTGACGAGTCGGGGGAATACAGCTTGTCAATACAGAACTCGCTGCGATGGGTATTGCCGGTGACATCCACAAGAATGTTGCGCAGGGTGCGGTCAACAATCCACGGCGGCATGTCCTGACCGTATTTTTCGCGGTTGACAGCGATTTCGCGCATGGCGATTTCAAGCTCATACAACTGGTCGTTGCGTGCTTCGTCAACACGTGGCGCCTGGCTTGTGGGGCCAATGAACATGCCCGAGAACAGATAACTCAGGGACGGATGGTTGTGCCAGTAGGCTACCAGGCTGGTCAGTACTTCAGGCTTGCGCAGGAAGGGGCTGTCCGCAGGTGTTGCACCACCCAACACAAAGTGATTGCCGCCGCCGGTGCCGGTATGGCGTCCGTCAGTCATGAATTTTTCAGCCGACAAACGCGTTTTGTGCGCCACGTCGTACAAAAATTCGGTATGTTCCACCAGTTCCGCCCAGTTGTAGGCCGGGTGGATGTTGACTTCAATCACACCAGGGTCAGGTGTGACGGCCAGCATTTTCAGGCGTGGATCACGCGGTGGTGCATAACCTTCGAGCACAATTTTCATGCCCAGGGTCTGTGCTGTGGCTTCAACCGCAGCCAGCAGGTCAAGATAGTCTTCAAGGCGCTCCATGGGCGGCATAAAGACGTAAATCGCACCTTTTTCCACATGCTTGAGCTGTTTCTCCCCGGCTACCTTTGCGTCGGCTTCTTTTTTTGCCTTGGGGCCATTGGCACGCTGTGGGTTGCGCACTTCAACACACAGTGCCGTGCGTGTCAGCCAGGCGGCTGATTCAAATGCATTGGGCACGCGGGTCTCAGGGGCTGTGGTCTGCAGCTGTTCAGGTGTGACTTCTGCGCTTTCCCTGGCCAGCGGACCGGTGGCAGACTGCAATACACGGCGTGCCTCATAAGGAGGTGGCGGTGTGCCTTTACCCTGCCTGCCCATGTATTGCTCAGCTTGTTGTGCTGATGCACTAAAACTGTGCGCTGTGACGCTTCCTGTAAGGAATGTGCTTCCCGCAGCAAGTGCTGCAGTCGCAGTTGACGGTGCCTGGTGCGCATTGGCGGCGTTGTAGCGCGCTGCCATGAGCTCGGTAGAGGGAAGGGCATCGCGCGGTGCAAACGGGTCCGCCTCGATCATGTAGGGGTAATCGGTCTTGGAAACCCATGGCACCGAGTCCAGCGGCAGGCGGTAACCCATGGGGGAGTCGCCAGGCATCAAATACATGCGCTCGTCGCGGAAGAACCACGGTCCTGTTGTCCAGGCGGGGCCTGCCAGTGGCTGGCTTGAGCCCGGAATGGTCTCACGTGCCTTCAAGGGCAGCACATAACCCACTACGGCGTCCAGCCCCTGCATGAACACGCGCCTGAGGCGCTCGCGTTCCATCGCGTCGTCAAGTTTGGAGTTGAACGGATCCACATTGATAGGCAGGCGGCGTTCGCGCCAGAGGTAATACCAGACATCCTCAAAACCTGGCGTGATGAAGTCTGGGGACAGACCCAGTTTGCCGGCCAGTGTGGTGGTAAAGCGTGATGCATCTTCAGCCGTGTAATTGCAGGGCTCACTTTCATTGGCAAAAAGCTCAGGGTTTTTCCAGACTGCCTGACCGTCCTTGCGCCAGAAAATGCTCAGTGCCCAGCGTGGCAACTGCTCACCGGGGTACCACTTGCCCTGGCCAAAATGCAGAAAACCACCCTCGCCATACTCGGCACGCAGCTTTTGCACAAGTTCCGTGGCGTAACCGCGTTTGGTGGGGCCAAGCGCGTCAATATTCCACTCCGCCGCGTCACGGTCGGTAGTTGCAACACAGGTCGGTTCGCCGCCCATGGTCAGGCGCACATCACCTTCCACCAGCTCGCGGTCAACTGCCTCACCGAGTGCCAGCACCTTGGCCCACTGGTCTTCGGTATACGGCTTTGTAACGCGTGGTGATTCGTAAATACGCTGCACGCCCATGTGGTGTGAAAACTCGACTTCTGATTCGTCCACGCCGCCTTCAATCGGTGCTGCGCTTGACGGTTCAGGTGTGCAGGCCAGGGGAATGTGGCCTTCACCGGCCATCAGGCCGGAGGTGGGGTCAAGCCCGACCCAGCCGGCACCGGGCAGAAATACTTCACACCAGGCGTGCAGGTCAGTGAAATCGACCTCTGTGCCGCTGGGGCCGTCAAGCGACTTGACATCAGCCTTGAGCTGAATCAGATAGCCCGACACAAAACGCGCAGCCAGACCCAGGTGACGCAGCAACTGAACCAGCAGCCAGCCGGTATCGCGGCAGGAGCCAACCGCCAGAGACAGCGTTTCTTCAGGTGTCTGTACACCTGGCTCCATACGAATCGAATACTTGATGTCTGACTGCAACTGCTGGTTGAGACTCACCAGAAAGTCGTTGGTGTGTCTTGGAGTACGGTCAATCTTGTCGAGATAAGCCTGAAGCAGCGGCGTTGCAGGCTCGGTCACCAGGTAGGGCGACAGCTCGCGGGCCATGCCTTCGTTGTATTTGAAGGGGAACTCTTCAGCGTCCGGTTCGAGAAAGAAGTCGAACGGATTGAGTGTCACCATGTCGACCACCATGTCCACCGTGACCTTGAATTCACGTGTGGGATGGGGGAAAACAAGCCTTGCCTGGTAGTTGGCAAACGGATCCTGCTGCCAGTTGATGAAGTGGTCCGCAGGTTCTATTTTCAGCGAATACGAGAGTATTTGCGTGCGGCTGTGTGGTGCAGGGCGCAGCCGCACGATTTGCGGCCCAAGCGTGACCAGACGGTCATATTTGTAGTGGGTGATGTGACTTAAGGCGACGTGAATGGACAAGGCGGTCTCACTTTTTCAGATTTAGCGGGCACAGTGCAAAAAATGTACAGCTTGTTGGTTACAAAAAGGCTTTGAGGCATTATCGACGTGAGAGCACTCGAAAACAGCCTGCTTTTTTGTTTCAGATGCACCTGATGCTAGCAAGAGCTGCGCCAAATGGGCAACTCTTGACCTTGAATCGACGGGCAGGCTGCCTTTGGTATAAGGCCTGGTTCGAGGGCTTTTGCGACTGGACAAGAGGAAAAAAACAGTATTGAAGGTGGTTTGTGGGGCGCAAAATTTCATTCAGTGCTGTGCTTGTGGCTTTTGTTGCCGGTGTCGCGCTCCAGCTACAACAAGCCCGGCTTTTTTCTGGGCATGCCTATCTGTTTTTGATGGCTGGTGCTCTGGCCCTGCTGTTTTTTGTCTGCTGGCGAGGTGCGCCATCGACCAGGGCATCTGGTTTTGGTATTGGATTGACGTCGATTTTGACGGTCGTGTTGGCCGCCGCGCTGGGTCCAGGCCATGCCGCAGGTGGGGGAAGACGGCCTGCGGTTTCGTGCAAAAGTTGAATCTGCCATCCTTGATGGTCAGCCAGTTGTTTTGCCTTCGCAGATCTACCTGGGCTGGTATTCGGGTTTTGGTGCACGCAGTGTCAAAACACCAGTTGGCGTTGCAAGCGATGCAGACCCCGCAGAATTCTCACTGGAACTGCAGCGTCAACCACAAAATCTGCGTGCCGGTGAACGCTGGTTGATGACGGTGCGGCTCAAGGCACCGCATGGCAACAGCAATCCGCACGGTTTTGACTACGAACTCTGGTTGTGGGAGCAAGGTTTGCAGGCCACCGGATATGTACGCGCCGGGCCGCATGATGCAGCACCGAAAAAGCTGGGCGACAGCTGGACACACCCGGTCGAGCGGGCTCGGCAAAAAGTGCGTGAAGCCATTTTTGAAAGGATTGACAGCAAGCCACTGGCGGGTGTGCTGGCCGCACTGGTGGTCGGTGACCAGAGCGCCATCGAGCGTGCCGACTGGGACGTTTTTCGGGCAACCGGTGTGGCGCATCTGGTGAG
>JAZKIK010000340.1:0-1793 GCA_040384925.1 Pseudomonadota bacterium
AGCAGATATGCACTGCGGTCGTACAGGTCAGGCCTTTGGCGGCTACTTCCAGCGCTCGCGGCTTGAAAAATGATGCCAGGCTTCAGCCTCGGTATCGGCCGCCAGCGCCCAGACACACAACACGGCCTGCGGTTTTGGGTGGCTGGCGCTGGGCCGGTACAGGCGGCGGTACAGGTCCAGCGCCTGGTCTGCGCCCTGTCCGTCGGTAATGAAATAGGCAAATGCATAAGGCAGGCCAAAATGCGCCGCCAGTTGTGCACCGTAATCCGAGCTACCCAGCATCCACAACTCCGGATTCGTCGGCCCCGTCGGGTTGGCAGTTACACCCCGGCCCGGATGGCCTTCAGGCAAATCCACACCCGCAACCCAGGCCTGCAGCTCCCGCACCTGGATGGGGAAGTTTTCGGCTGACTGGTGCGCATCCGTGCGCAAAAGCCTGGCTGTGCGCATGTCAGAGCCCGGCGCACGGCCCACACCCAGATCAATCCGGCCTGGTGCCAGCGCTTCAAGCACCCGAAACTGCTCGGCGACTTTCAGCGCCGAATAGTGCGGCAGCATCACCCCCGCACTGCCAATGCGGATGCGCTGCGTGGTCGCAGCAATCGCCGCCATCAAAATCTCGGGCGCCGAGCCCACAATGCTGGGGTGGCTGTGGTGTTCACTGACCCAGAAGCGGTGAAAACCCAGGGCCTCGCAATGCCGGGCCAGCGCAAGCGTCTGGCGAATGGAGGCATCTTCAGTGCGGCCAGAGGTGGCAACCGACTGATCGAGAACAGACAATTTGAGCATCGCTTGACTATAGCCAGAGTGGCAAAGCCTTGCAGCGGTGCCAGTTGAAGCCCGGCTCTGTTCCAATAAGGTTTTACGCAAGCCAACATCAAGAAAAAAAGATCACCATGGCACTCAAAGCCACCATTTACAAAGCACAACTTCAGTTAACCGACATGGACCGCAACGTCTATGCCGACCACAACGTCATCATTGCCCGCCACCCCTCGGAGGCCGACGAACGCATGATGATTCGCCTGCTGGCCTTTGCCCTGAACGTGCCCGCCGATGACAAAAAAGGCAATCTTGAGTTTGCCAAAGACTTGTGGGATGTGGACGAAGCCGCCCTGTGGCACAAGGACTACACAGAAGCCATCCTGCACTGGATAGATGTAGGCCAGCCAGACGACAAACGTCTGATGCGCGCCGCAGGCAAGGCCGAAAAAGTCAGCGTTTACAGTTTTGCCAGCAGCACCAACGTTTGGTGGAAAAACATCGAACCCAAACTGACCCGCGCCAGCAACCTGGTTGTCTGGCAGATTGAAGCGGCAGAAAGCCAAGCCCTGGCCAAGCTGGCCGAACGCAGCATGCAGTTGCAGGTAACCGTGCAGGACGGCACGGTTTACATGAGTACCGCGCTGGGGTCGGTGGAGATTACGCCTGTGCGCTTGACTGCGGGTGGGTGAATTGGCTAGTTTTTTGGATAGCTTGTTATGACCGCTGAGATTGCGCAATCGCTGGATTTGATGCTGAAGCCTTGATTTTTTCACCAAATGAAATTTTCAACAGAAGCAAAACGAACCTGGCTGGTCGCAGCATGTTTTGTCGGCATTGTCGGAGTGAGTTGCGGGGCCGGCTATCTGCTGGGTTTTCTGCCTTCATTTGCGGAAAATGCACTGCCCAGTGCAAAACCAGGGAACTGGAAGGCCACATGGTTCCCATCTACCCTGCGACCATGACCGCAGGCACGCGCGGTAGAGGTCCGGAAGGATGTAAATGTTTCGTACCTGGTACTTTTAATCCTT
>JAZKIK010000341.1:0-7492 GCA_040384925.1 Pseudomonadota bacterium
GTGATGATCGAGAACATCGCCCGCCACATCGAGGACGGCGAACCGCCGCTGCAGGCCGCGCTGAAAGGCGCCGAGGAAATCGGCTTCACCATCATTTCGCTGACGGTTTCGCTGATTGCGGTGCTGATTCCGCTGCTGTTCATGGGTGATGTGGTCGGGCGGCTCTTCAGGGAATTTGCCATCACCCTGGCCATCACGATTTTGATTTCTGCTGTTGTCTCGCTGACCTTGGTACCCATGATGTCTGCAAGATGGCTGAAGCATGCTCCCGAGGCCGATAAAGACAGGCCGGCAGGGCGCATGAAGAAATTTTTTGACAACGTGATCGTGCGTTACGACCAGTCCCTGAGCTGGGTGCTCAAACGCCAGGGCCTGACCCTGCTGGTGGCACTGGCGACCCTGCTTTTGACAGTGTTTTTGTACATGGTCATTCCCAAGGGGCTTTTCCCGACGCAGGACACCGGCCAGTTGCAGGCACGTATTGAAACTGCCCAGTCCGTGTCTTACAGCCGCATGGCCGAGTTGCAGCAGCAGGCTGCCAAAGTCATTCTGGAAGATGCTGACGTGGACACGCTGAGTTCCTTCATCGGTGTCGATGCCGCCAACAACACCATGCTGCATACCGGCCGCATGCTGATCAACCTGAAAGGCACACGCGTTGGCAACCAGCAGGAAACCATGGACAGGCTGCGCCTGCGTGTCAGCGAAATTGCCGGTGTGACGCTTTATGTGCAGCCCACGCAGGATCTGACGATTGACGCCGAAACCGGCCCGACCCAGTTCCGCCTGTCGATTGAAGGGGCAGACAACAACACCGTGGTTTTGTGGGCCAACAAACTGGCCAGCCGCATGCGTGAAATCGCCGATTTGCGCAATGTGGCGTCGGATGCTGGTTCCAGCGGTGCATCGGCCTACATCACGGTGGACCGCGACACCGCCTCGCGGCTTGGCATTTCAACGTCAACGATTGACGACGCGCTTTACAGCGCCTTTGGCCAGCGCATCGTCTCCACCATCTTTACCGAAACCAACCAGTACCGCGTCATTCTGGAAGCCCGGCCCGACCAGCTCAGCACACCCGCATCACTGGCCAGTCTGCAGCTTAAAACCGGCTCTGGCGGCACCACACCGCTGGCTAGCATTGCCACCATCAGCGAACGCCCGGCACCGCTGCAGATCACTCATGTAGCGCAGTACCCGGCCACCACCCTGGGTTTTGACACCGCCCCCGGTGTGTCGCTGGGCAAGGCAGTGGACGAAATCAGGCAGGCCGCCAAAGACATCGCCATGCCAGCCAGTGTCAGCATGACCTTTCTGGGCGCAGCAGGCGCTTACCAGGCCTCACTGTCCAACCAGCTGTGGCTGATTCTGGCGGCGGTGGTGTGTGTGTACATCGTGCTGGGTGTGCTGTATGAAAGTTACATCCACCCACTGACGATTCTTTCAACCCTGCCATCCGCCGGTGTGGGCGCCTTGCTGGCCTTGATGATCAGCGGCTCTGACCTTGGGGTGATAGGCATCATCGGCATCATCCTGCTGATTGGCATCGTGAAGAAAAACGCCATCATGATGATTGATTTTGCGATTGATGCAGAACGCAACCAGGGCAAGACACCGCAGGAAGCGATTCACCAGGCGGCCTTGTTGCGGTTTCGGCCAATCTTGATGACCACTTTGGCCGCCCTGTTTGCTGCTGTGCCCCTGATGCTGGGTTTTGGTGAGGGTGCCGAGTTGAGGCGACCCTTGGGCCTGGCGATTTTTGGCGGGCTGATTGTCAGTCAGGTATTGACCCTGTTCACGACGCCAGTGATTTATCTTGGGTTTGACCGGCTGGCTGCGCGGGTTCGGGGTTGGAAGTGAGGGGGTTTGGCTTTTTTTGGGGTGATCGTGGGTTTGTAGCTAATCCTGGTTTTACTAGCGCTGGCGGGGTTTTGTTTTCAGGTTTCCGTGCACTACCAAGCCGGGGGGAGCCCGGCGGTTCGTCACTTTTCTTTGCTTCGCCAAAGAAAAGTAACCAAAAGAAAGGCGACCCGCAGTCTGGGAAGTTTTTGGGGTCAGAGTCCAAATTCGCCGAGCCATTCGGCTCGCCCGGAGGGTGCGGTGCCTGCACCGCAGCAAAATTGGCGTCTGACCCCAATAACTTCAACTTGCGGTGCTCGACTCCAGCGGGGGTCCGCAGAACTCGCTGCGCTCAAACAACTGCGGCCCTGATCCCGCTTACGTCTGCGCTCCTCAGCCCAGCCAGGACGGGGCAATCGGGAGCGGGATCGGATTCGGGGAGCAGGACGCGCAAAGCGCGCCCTGTGGGCTTGCTCCTTCTCCCTCCGGGAGAAGCTTGGCCTGTCCTGAGCCTGCCGAAGGGGGATGAGGGCTCCCCGATCCCGAATCCGTTCCTGCACCCATTCCCCAACCCTTCTGTATGCGCCGAGGAGCGGAAGTCCAGACGGATCAGGGATCGTGCTTGTTTGAGCGAAGCGAGTTTGCACGATACCCCGGCTGGACTGAGCACCGCAGGTTGCCCGGAGCGAAGCGCAGGGACGCAGACAGTAGGGTCGCCTTTTCTTTGGTTACTTTCTTTTGGCGAAGCAAAAGAAAGTGACGAGCCGCCGGGCTCCCCCCGGCCTGGTAGTGAAGGGCACAGGTCTGGCAAACGGCAACCGGGCTCCGCCCCCGTGCACGCAGCCCAAGCGGAGGCAACAAAATGAACCTCTCCGAACCCTTCGTCCGAAGACCCGTAGCCACAGTCCTGCTGACCATAGGCCTGGCCCTGGCCGGTATAGGCGCATTCTTCGTACTGCCAGTCTCGCCCTTGCCGCAAGTAGATTTCCCGACCATCTCGGTCAGCGCTTCGCTGCCAGGTGCCAGCCCCGACACCATGGCCTCAAGTGTTGCCACACCGCTGGAGCGTCGGCTTGGCGTGATTTCGGGCGTCAATGAAATGACGTCTTCAAGCAGCAACGGCTCCACCCGCGTTACCCTGCAGTTTGACCTGAACCGCAAAATCGACGCTGCCGCCCGCGAGGTGCAGGCCGCCATCAATGCGTCGCGGGCCGATTTGCCGTCCAGCCTGCGCAGCAACCCGACCTATCGCAAGGCCAATCCGTCTGATGCACCTGTCATCATCCTTGCGCTGACCTCAAAAACCCGCTCACCGGGCCAGATTTACGACGAGGTTTCCAACCTGCTGCAGCAAAAGATTGCACAAGTCCAGGGCGTGGGCGATGTGGAACTCGGTGGTGGATCGCTGCCCGCCGTGCGGGTTGAATTGCTGCCGTTTGCCCTGAATCGCTACGGCGTCAGCACGGAAGACGTGCGTGCCGCACTGCAGGCCTCCAACGCCAACCGGCCCAAGGGCGCGATTGAAGGGGACGGCCGTCGTTTTCAGATTTATTCAGGTTCCAACACGGCAAGCGGTGGCCTCAAGGCGGCTGATTACCAGGGCCTGGTTGTGGCCTGGCGCAACAACGCAGCAATCCGCCTCAGTGATGTGGCTGAAGTCATTGACGGGGTGGAAAACAACAACACCCTGGGCCTGTTCAATGGCGACCCGGCCGTGGTGGTGCTGGTCACACGCCAGCCCGGTGCCAATGTCATTGAAACGGTGGACGGCGTGCGGGCCTTGCTGCCCGAGTTGCAGGCCCAACTGCCGCAGGACGTGAAAATTTCAGTCGCCTCCGACAGTACCAATTCGATCCGCGCCTCCCTGCATGAAATCGAAGTGACGCTGCTGATTTCGATTGTGCTGGTGGTGCTGGTGGTCAGTGCATTTTTGCGCAGTGCGCGCGCCACCATCATTCCGGCGGTAGCCACAGTGGTCTCGCTGCTGGGCACGTTTGGCGTGATGTACCTGCTGGGTTTTTCACTCAACAACCTGAGCCTGATGGCGCTGACTGTTGCCACCGGGTTTGTGGTGGACGACGCAATTGTGGTGCTTGAAAACACCGCCCGTCATATTGAAAACGGCATGGACCGTTTCAAGGCCGCGCTGCTGGGCGCGCGCGAGGTGGGTTTTACCGTGCTGTCCATCAGCCTGTCGCTGGTGGCGGTGTTTATTCCCCTGCTGTTCATGGGCGGGCAGATTGGCCGGCTGTTTCGTGAATTTGCCGTCACGCTGTCGGCAGCGGTCATGATATCGCTGCTCATTTCCCTGACCACGACACCCATGATGTGTGCCTGGCTGCTTAAAAACAAGGCAGAAGATGAGGCCGACAAGGCCAGGACGCCGGGCCGCCTTGCATTCA
Source organism: Pseudomonadota bacterium (assembly GCA_040384925.1). Classification (GTDB taxonomy): domain Bacteria; phylum Pseudomonadota; class Gammaproteobacteria; order Burkholderiales; family Burkholderiaceae_C; genus Polaromonas. The sequence continues at coordinate 4,242 of JAZKIK010000341.1, forward strand.
TTCCACGCTGGTTTGAAAGCGGTTTTAATCGCATCCACCGCACGTATGAGCACAGCCTGGACTGGGCTTTGGGCAGCAAGCTGCTGGTCATGCTGATATTGCTGGCGGTGATTGGCCTGAACGTCTTTTTGTTCGTCAAGACACCCAAGGGCTTTTTCCCGCAGCAGGACACCGGGCAGATCAACGGCGGTCTGCGGGCTGACCAGAGCATTTCATTTCAGGCCATGCAGGGCAAACTCAAACAGCTGGTGGACATCATCCGGGCCGACCCGGCGGTGGACACCGTGGTTGGTTTTACCGGCGGTGGCCGCGCTGGTGGTGGGTTCATGTTCATCAACCTCAAACCACTGGCGCAACGCAGCAAGGCGGGCCAGCCTGTCGATTCCGGCCTGGCCGTGATTGCGCGGCTGCGGCCACAACTGGCGCGTGTCACGGGTGTCAGCCTGTTCCTCAATCCAGTGCAAGACCTGCGTGGCGGCGGGCGCGCCAGCAACTCGACCTACCAGTACACGCTCAAAAGCGACAACGTGGCCGACCTTCGCAAATGGGCTACCCGCCTGGCCGACCAGCTGAAACTGCAGGGCGCGCTGACCGATGTGGACACCGACCAGCAGGAAAATGGCGTTGAAACCATGGTCACCGTGGACAAGGACACTGCTGCCCGGCTAGGCATTTCATCAAAAGATGTGGACAACGCGCTGTACAACGGTTTTGGCCAACGCCAGGTCGCCACGATTTATGGCGAGCTGAACCAGTACCACGTGGTGATGGAAGTCGCGCCACGTTTCATACGCAGCCCCGAGGCGCTGAAAGACATTTATGTACCGGCCAAAGGTGCAACTGGTGCGAGCACTTCAGCCAGCGGCACCAGCACCAATATCGTCAACCCGGCCCTGCGTGACCAGTCCACCGGCCAGGCGCTCAGCTCATCGGCAACTACCATGGTGCCGCTGTCAGCGATTGCAAAATTCTCTGAAAATGCCAAGTCTTCATCGGTCAACCACCAGGACGGCGAGTTGTCCACCACGGTGTCTTACAACCTGGTTGAAGGTTTTACCCTTAGCGATGGCCAGGCGGCCGTCAAACAGGCCGAGGCTGAAATTGGCCTGCCCAACAATGTGCGCGGCAGTTTTCAGGGTACGGCGCGCAACGCGCAGGAGTCACAAAGCCAGCAGCCGCTGCTGATTCTGGCTGCGCTTGTTGTCATCTACATCGTGCTGGGCATTCTGTATGAAAGCCTGGTCCATCCGATTACCGTGCTGTCCACCCTGCCGTCGGCAGGCGTGGGTGCGGTGCTGGCGCTGCTGATGTTCAAGCTCGACTTTTCCATCATTGCGTTGATTGGTGTGTTCTTGCTGATTGGCATTGTCAAGAAAAACGCCATTTTGATCATCGACTTTGCGATAGAGGCCGAGCGCTCGCGAGGTTTGTCAGCTGTGGAAGCAGTTCGTGAAGCCTGCCTGCTGCGTTTTCGGCCGATTTTGATGACCACCCTGGCCGCCATTCTGGGTGCGCTGCCGCTGGCGATTGGTTTTGGTGAGGGAGCCGAACTGCGCAGGCCGTTGGGCATCACCATCATAGGCGGGCTGATTGCCAGCCAGTTGCTGACTTTGTTGACCACACCGGTGGTGTATGTACTGATGGACAAACTGCGCAGGCGCGGTGCAACCGAAGGCCAACTGGGCCGGATAAGCGACGCCAGTGCCTGAAGCGTCATGAGGAAATTTATGCCCAAAATATCAAACCCCGAACCCCAGCTTATCCGGCTGAGCTTGTTGGCAACAGCGGCCCTGGTTTTGTTGCTGACAGGCTGCGCCGTTGGCCCCAAATACCAGATTCCCACCACACCTGAAGTCAGCGCCTTCAAGGAAAGCAGTGGCTGGGTGATTGCCGCACCTGCTGACACGCTGGAGCGCGGGCCGTGGTGGGAACTGTTTGGCGACCCGGTTTTAAACAGCCTGGCAGCGCGTGTGGATGTCTCGAATCAGACTGTGGCGCAAGCCGTCGCCGCTTATGCCCAGGCGCGTGCGCTGGTGCGTGAGCAGCGCTCGTCCATGCTGCCATCTGTCAGTCTGGACGGTGGTGCCAGCCGTTCTGCCGCCTCTGATGCCAATGGCGGCCGGGTCGGCAACAACTACCAGCTAAGCATAGGCGGCAGCTGGGAGCCCGATGTCTGGGGCCGCCTTGGCCGCGCAGTGGACAGCGTCAGCGCCAGCGCAGCAGCCAGCAGCGCCGACCTGGCTTCGGCCAGGCTGTCAGCCCAGGGTGAACTGGCAATCAACTATTTCTCATTGCGCCAGCTGGACGCCCAAAAAGCGCTGCTGGGTGACACACTGACCGGCTACAGGCGTACGCTGGAAATTACCCAGAACCGCTACACCGCCGGGGTGGTCGCCAAAACCGATGTGCTGCAGGCGCAGACCCAGCTTGCCAGCGCGCAGGCAGACGATGCCGGCCTGGTGCGCCAGCGCGCCCAGCTGGAACACGCGATTGCCGTGCTGGTGGGTGAGGCACCCGGCAATTTCACGCTGGCACCGCTTGCCGTACAGGGCTGGAAACCTCTGGTGCCCGATGTGCCAGTCGGTGTGCCATCAACCCTGTTGCAGCGCCGCCCCGACATTGCCGCCGCAGAACGCCGTGTGGCTGCGGCCAATGAGCAGATTGGTATTGCCCAGAGCGCCTACTACCCCAATCTGTCACTCAGCGCGTCTTATGGTCTGGGTGCCAGCCGCGTTGCAGACCTGTTCAAGGCTTCGAGCGGTGCCTGGTCGCTGGGTCTGTCTGCGGCGCAGGTTTTGTTCAACGCAGGTGCCACCGGCGCACGGGTTGAAGGCGCAGAAGCCAGCCAGGCGCAGGCCGTGGCGCGTTACCGGCAAACCGTTCTGGCCGCCTTTGCTGATGTGGAAGACCAGCTCGCCGCAACCCGTGTGCTGCTGACCCAGCAACAGCTGCGCGCGCAGGCTTCAAGCGCAGCGGACCAGGTTGAGCAACAGGTGCTGAACCGCTACCGCAGCGGCCAGGTCAGTTACACCGAGGTCATCAGTGCGCAAACCACAGCACTGACTGCTCGCCGCGCCCTGATACAGGCCATGGCCGACCGCCAGACCACGGCAGTAGCCTTGATCCAGTCATTGGGCGGTGGCTGGCAGGCTGGGCCTGCAGTTCAAGTGGCGAAATAGTTGCTGGTAATCTGAGCATTTTGCTCGACTTGAAAACCGCCCGGCTTGACGGCCAAGGCCTTGCCGGGCATG
>JAZKIK010000342.1:0-1537 GCA_040384925.1 Pseudomonadota bacterium
CCCTGACTTGCGGGCAGGCCTCTGCAAAGCGTTCATTGAGTTCAGCCGTGTCGCCAAAGGTGTTCCAGCCCTCGTCGTATTTATTGCTGTGGAACACCGCGACCAGGTTGAACAGCTCACCGCGCCGCAGCGGGTAATGCACCAGATGGGTTTTTTCACCTCCCCACAGCAGCACGTCGTCACTCCACAAGTGGGCTGGCACGTCTTCACGTTTAAGTACGGCACGGTAGGCAATATGGCCTGAAACACGCGGTTTGCCATCACCCACCACGACTTCACGAATCCGGCTCCACATGCCGTCGGCACCAATCAACGCGCGGCCCTGCAGCACTTCACCGCCAGCCAGTGTGACGCTGACACCATCTGCCGACTGGTCAAAGGACTCGACCCTGGCGCTGGTGCGCAAGCTCACCCTGGCCTGGGCCCTGCAGGCATCGAGAAAGACCTGGTGCAAATCGGCACGGTAAATCACACCATAGGGGAAGCCATAGGTAGCCCGCGCAATGTCACCCAGCGGCACACGAACGACTTTTTCACCCGTGCGAACATCATTCATGCCCAGACCGGTGGGAAAAAACGCTACCCGGTTGACGGCTTCGGTCAGGCCCAGGTAGTCAAACATGCGAAAAATGTTGGGGCCAAGCTGGATGCCTGCGCCAATCTCCCCAAACACGGTGGCCTGTTCCAGCACCGTCACGGCGTGGCCGTCCTGCGCCAGCACCATGGCAGCAGCCAGGCCGCCAATGCCGCCGCCAGAAATAAGAATGGGTGAGGTGTTTGCCATTTTTTGAACTGTGTGACTTGTTGTTGGCGCTAATGATAAGTATGCATATTAATTTTCGATCTCAGTGAATACCCGAATAAACAAGCTTTTGCTTGACGGCTGTTTTTGGTGGGGGATGTTTTGTTGACGACTTAAACTCGCCGCATGCCAAAAAGTTTTAACTTCGGTGAAGCCCCCGGACACCTGATTCGCCGCGCCCAGCAACTCGCCGTTGCCATTTTTATGGAAGAAACCGCCGGTTTTGATGCCACGCCGGTACAGTTTGCAATTTTGAATGCGCTGATTGACGACCCCGGCGAAGACCAGATCACCTTGTCAGGCAGGGTGGCGTTTGATCCGGCCACATTTGGCTCGGTGATTGGCAGGCTGGAGGCCAAAGGCTGGGTCAGGCGCGAAGCCGATCCCCGCGACAAGCGCCGCAAACTGTTGTGGATCAGTGCAGAGGGAGAAAAAATCGCGCTGCAAATGTAACGCGCCGTGGTCAGGGCCCAGCAGCGCATCGTCAGCCCGCTGGACCATGAAGAGCAGATTCAGCTTGGAGTTTTGCTTGGCAAACTCGTGGCCGGGCATGAAAAAGCCGAGGGTTCGCGTTTTGGTCTGGGCGAGAAAAAAGGGGCTTGAGGCCCCGTGTCTCAAGCCAACCCAGAATCACTCGGACTTGGCCACCAGGTCAAAGTGCTCAACTGTCGGTGGTCCGGTAAAAAATGGCCCGACAATCGCGCGCCAACTGGCAAAAGCGGGTGATTCGCGGAA
>JAZKIK010000343.1:0-2570 GCA_040384925.1 Pseudomonadota bacterium
AGACCTGGCCGTGCAAAAGCATGAAAAAGTGCTTGAAATCGGCACCGGCTCCGGCTACATGGCGGCGCTGCTGGCGCACCGTGCGCAGCAGGTCATCAGCATCGAGATTGACGGCACATTGGCTCAGAGCGCCCGCAACAAGCTGCTCAAGGCCGGCATTCACAACGCCGAAGTACGCACTGGCGACGGCGCGGCCAAGCTGACAAAGGCTGTTTCCAGCACCGACCCGCTGCATGGCCCTTTTGACGTGATTGTGCTGAGCGGCTCGGTCGCCGAGGTACCTCCATCACTGCTTGCCATGCTCAAGGTCGGTGGCCGCCTGAGCGCCATCGTTGGTTTTGAACCCGTGATGCGCGCCACCCTGATCACCCGCGTGGGTGAAAACGCCTGGCGCACCGTTCAGGCCTGGGACACAGTGGCACCACGCCTGCAGCACTTCCCCGAGCCATCCACTTTCAGCTTCTGAAACCCGGAACCCTTCTGATGATTCCCCAACTCAACCTGGCCAGTTTTGCCGACTGGCGCGACGCCGCTGCACCCGGCCTGCCCCTTGTGCTTGATGTACGCGAGCCCTGGGAGCTGCAAACCGCGTCCGTCAAACCCGAGGGTTTCACACTGCTGCACATCCCCATGCGCGAAATTCCGGCGCGTGTGGCCGAGCTGCAGCAAAACCACGGCAGCGACTACCCGATTGCCTGCCTGTGCCACCACGGCATGCGCAGCCTGCAGGTGGCCAACTTTCTGGCACAAAGCGGTTTCACTGAAGTCGTCAACCTGCAAGGCGGTATTGATGCCTGGTCAAGGCAAATCGATACCAGCGTTCCGCTTTATTAAGTTTTTTTGAGCTGCTGACCAAGCAGTCGCCAGTTGCCGAGCACCACCGATTTATCCATTTTTTCAGGACACTCATGACAATGCCTCCCAAACTGTCAAAGCCACGCGTGTTTGTTGCGCCCTCTGCAAGGCAGGCAAGACAGACAAGGCAAAACCTGTCCATGGCAATCGTGCTGGCCTGCGGCTTGATGGCACTGGTGCAGCAGCAGGCACAGGCGCAAAGCCTGGTTGATCTGTACACATCAGCCCGCGCTTTTGATGCAACTTACCAGTCAGCCAGACTGCAGTACGACGCCAATCTGGCCAGAGCCGATCAGGCCAAAGCCGGCATCCTGCCCAGCGCCGGCTTGGCTGCAGGCGTCTCGCGCACCAATTTTGACAACAGCAACCCATCGGTTGACCGCAGTTTCAGCACCCAGAACGCCACGCTGCAGGCCAGCCAGCCGCTGTACCGTCCGGCCAATCAGGCCACTTACGAACAGAGCTTCAAACAGGTAGAGCAGGCCAAAGCCCTGCTTGACGCTGCCGAGCAAGACCTGATTGTGCGGACCAGCCAGGCCTATTTTGATGTGCTGGCTGCCATCGACACCCTGACTTTTGTGCGCGCCCAAAAAACAGCAGTAGGTGAGCAACTGGCCTCGGCCAAACGCAATTTTGAAGTCGGCACCTCGACGATTACCGACACCCGCGAGGCACAGGCGCGTTTTGACCTGGTGACGGCTCAGGAGATTGCGGCTGAAAACGATTTGCGCGTCAAAAAAATTGCGCTTGACCAACTGGTTGGCCAAACCGAATCCCAACCCAAAAGCCTGGCCGCACCGCTCAGCCTGCCGGCCGTGGTTCCGCTTGACGTGAACAGCTGGGTTCAACAGTCAGAGCAGTTGCACCCCAACATTCGGCAGGCCAGAAGTGCTGTTGACATTGCCGAACTCGAAGTCAAAAAGGCCGAAGCCGGCCACAAACCCACACTGGACGCCACCGCCAGCTACAACATCACACGCAGCCCCTCCGGTACCGCACAAAGCACACTGTCATCACGCGCCAACACCGGCAGCATAGGCCTGAGTTTTAATTTGCCACTGTTTGCCGGTTACGCCACACAAAACCGCATCCGCGAAACCCTGTCGCTCAGGGACAAGGCCAGCAGCGACCTGGAAGGCGCACGCCGCACCGTTGCACAGGCCACGCGCACCGCCTATTTTGGTGTGCTGTCAGGCCAGGGCCAGGTCAAGGCGCTTGAAGCCGCCGAGTTGTCAAGCCAGAGCGCACTCGATGCCAACAAGCTCGGTTATCAGGTCGGTGTACGTATCAATATTGACGTGCTCAATTCACAAAGCCAGCTGTTTCAAACCAAACGTGACCTGGCACAAGCGCGTTACAACGTGCTGCTGGGCGGCCTGCGTCTGCGCCAGGCCAATGGCACCCTGACACCCGACGACCTGCTGTCCATCAACGCCCTGCTGGTCAAATGAGGCACCCTGCCCGCGTCTTATGCTGACTTCGGGCCCGGGCAAGGCTTCTGACTCTTTTGTCATTGTTGTTGCCATAGGTTCGACCGGTGACGTACTGCCACTGGCGGCAATTGCCAGTGCCCTTCAGCAGCGTGGCCATGAGGTGATTTTTATGGCCGGCACCTTGTACCGCCAGCTGGCTGACAGCCTGGGCCTGCGCTTTGAAGCCCTGGACACCTCACAAAACGGCACCCATGCCATGGCAAAACAAGACCTGCACAAGGC
>JAZKIK010000344.1:0-2470 GCA_040384925.1 Pseudomonadota bacterium
TTAGGCTGTAGCTGCCATTTGGCCCCTGGTGTACTGTTGTTGTGTTGCCGCACTTCGGGCCTTGTGCTGCAGCTTGGACGGGGTTACGTTTGGCAACGGTCTTAACCGGGCGTACGGTAAGCGTTTGGTCATGTAGCGCGTTTAATACTCACATGGGCTTTTTAATCTTCGGTCAGTTGCCCTTGTTCAAGGAGAAACTTATGAACACTTCAGTCCAATCAAGGCGCTCAGGCATCGCAGCTACAACAGCTGCCGCCCTGGCGCTTGCTGCCATCGGTTTTGCCGGTGCAGCGCAGGCGCGTGACAACGTCACTTTTTCAGTCGGTGTGGGCGTGCCCGGTGTGCAGGTGGGTGTGACCAACGCCTACCCGGTGTACACGCAGGCCCAGCCGGTTTATGTGCAACAGCGGCCTGTGTACGTACAACCGCGCCCGGTTTATGTGCAACCAGCCCCTGTTTACGTGCAGCCGCGCCCGATTTATGTACAACCCCGTCCGGTGTATGTGCAACCCCGCCCGGTCTATTACAGTGCACCACCTGTGTACTACGCACCACGGCCGGTTTATTACGGTCGCCCCCACCATGGCCATCGTGACTGGAACAACGGCCATCGCGGAAACGGGCATCAAGGCGGCTATTACGCCCAGCCTCAACCGCAGCGTCCGGTGGTTTACGGCCCCGGCAGCTATCGGCCAGGTTATGGCCCTTCGGGCACACCAGCCTATCGCCAGGGTTACGCACCGGTTCAGTACCAGCGTTAAGCAAGAAGCGCCGATGAGGGCGCTTTGAGTTCGAAAAAAAACCTGCTTCGAGCAGGTTTTTTTATGGGTTTTGGATGTTCAAAGCAGTTGAAAATCAAAGCTAGGTCTGTTTCCGTCATACCGCCTTCGCGGGTATGACGGTGCCATTTCACATTCCAGACCAAGTTAAGCGGCTTTCCAGAAAATGTAATCAGCCTGATAAGGCAAGGTGACTTTTTCGCCAATGTCGGCCTGGGTGCAGGGTTTGGTGAACTCCGTGCCGCCCTTGGTCTTGACGCGCTGGATGTAGGTGACATTCATCATGCTGCCTTCACCCTTGCCGGCTGTGCCTTTTGACAGCTGCATGGGCAGGTTGTTGGCACCAATCACGGGGGCAATGGCAATCTGGCTGCCCGTGACACTGGAGCCGTCCACATGAGTCCAGGTGGCTGGCGGGCCTGAGTAGCTGGCGACATTTTTGCCGGTGCGGTCAAGCAGATCGGCTTTGGGGCTGACCAGTGTCCAGCCAATATTGCCGGCGGTGGGCACATTGGCCTGGCATTCGTAATTGAGCACGCCAACAGCCGTGGTTTCAAGCACAACCTGATTGCCTGCAGGTACACGAATCATTTCGGGCAGCATGTCCTGGCTGTATTCCTTGGGTGGCGCCTTGACGGTGGAGCAGGCGGCCATCAAAACTGCAGTGCCGGTCACCATGGCAAGGGTGGCAAGAGCGCTTTTGCCATAAGCCCGGGCGGTATTGTGTGTTGATTTCATGAAATGTCCTCGGTTTGAATTGATCTGCTGTGTTGCAAGTAAAACCGGCGCGGACAAAACCGTCTGTAGGACAAAAAGTGCAGCGTTTGAGGGCAAAGCTGACTTCAGCATGAAAGCCTGGATGGTGCTGATGCAAGGCACAGGCAAAAAAAAGCCACAGGCCCGGTTTCAAACCGGGGCCTGTGGACCTGTAAAACCAGCCCCGCCTAAGTCAGAGCTGGCTGCTCACCCTAGAGGAAACCTTTGGTCGCTGGCAGCGGTGTTTTATTACAGCTGCAGCAAAATTTTTCTGGAACCCCACCGTCACCTGATAGAAATACGCTCCAAGCTGGCCGGGTGGATTCAAAAACCGGATGTTTATCGGGGGCGGCCCATTCAGAGGCCGGGCCTACCAGCGGTCCGAGCGCAGTTGCAATTCCCAGTTGCCGGCGCGGGCTGAATAAACGCCCACCACACCGTAACGCTGTTCACCGACAGCGTCCCATTTCATGGAGCCGGTAATAGGTGCGTAACCGTCCAGAGTGCGCAGGGTTTCGGTGATTTTTTGGGGTTTGGCTGAATCGGCGCGCCGCATGGCACCTGCCAGCACATACATGGCGTCGTAGGTGTAGTGGCCGCCGTAGGCCGGGTCTACCTTGAAGGCGGCGCGGTATTTTTCAAGAAACTGCGGACCGGTGACAAACTCCTTGGCGTCCAGAATGGGTGAGGTTGAATACAAACCCTTGACCATGCCAATGCCCTTGAGCATGGCGGTGGTCTTGATGGTGTCGCCTCCCAGAATGCTGACGTTGGTGTAGTCCAGCTTTTTAAGTGCTTCAAGCAGGGCCAGAATCTGGAAATCACCCTGGGTTGAAACAATCACTTCCACACCACCCGCCTTGATTTTAGCGGCCACGTCGTCAAAAGCGGTGGATTTGTCGTCGGATGAAAAGGTGACAACGATTTCTTTGTTG
>JAZKIK010000345.1:0-363 GCA_040384925.1 Pseudomonadota bacterium
CGATCTGGCTTAAAAAGGGGAATCTGCCGCCCTGGTTGGATACGCCAATGAACATGAAATAGACCTTGTCGCCACGTTGCTGTGACCTGGCCAGGGTTTCCAGCGTCTGGGTTATGTCGCTGTTTTCGCCATCGGTGACAAAAATAATCAGGCTGGGGCGGCGCGCTGGCGGTTTGTTGCTGGAGCTGAACAGGCGTTTGAGCAGTCCGGGGCTTTCAGTTGACTAGCCAAAATTCTGCAGTACCCGCTCCAGCACCGGGCTGTAGTCGGTGCCTGAGCCATAGCCAGGCACTTTTCTGATGATTTCGCGTTGTATAAAGCCTCCGCAGTTGTCGGGTGTAACGGCTCCGACATGGTGTGCAC
>JAZKIK010000345.1:373-14011 GCA_040384925.1 Pseudomonadota bacterium
TTCCACTGCTGAAGCTGAACACGTCCAGTTTGCGGTCCGGGTCAAAGGTCATGCCCCAGGGTACCAGCCGGGTCAGAAGGGCATCGGTGACGCCAGCGCGGTGTTCGTCGTCAAATGAGCCGGACACATCCAGTACAAACGCCAGATCGACCTGCGGCGGCTCGACCAGCCCCGATTTTTGCAGGCACAGCTTGAGCGACTTTTCAGCCTTGGTGAGGTTCAGCGACAAAGCCATGGCGGGGTTTCCGGTTAAAAGGTGAATCAGGCAGTGCGGATGGCGCGCAGCAGCACGTCAAGGTCTTGCTGCTGCTGCAACATCACGGTCGGGTTGGCGTTGTTGTTGTTGTTGCGGCTGGTGTGCAGGGTTTTGTCCAGCCAGGCTGGCAGCAGCATCAACACCGCGTGTTGTATGCAGGCGTTCAGCGTCTGCAAATCAGCCAGGCTCTGGTCGCGCTGGTGAATGGAGTTGCTGATGTGGCTGTGCATCTGCTGCAGTTCGGCGGCGCGCTGCAGCAGGGCGCTTGCCAGGTCGGGCTTGAGCTGTTCGGCCAGCAGGCTGGCGGCCAGCGCGTTTGTCAGCAGTTGGCTGGTCAGCGTTATCAGCTCTTTTTGCAGTGCCTGCAGTGTCTCCAGCTGATTTGCCAAAGCATCTGCCGCATCTGCCAACGCCTGCCGGAGTAGCTCAATTTCAGACTGGTGTTTCAGCAGAACCTGCCATGGGCTGCTGCGCCAGCGGGCCAGCAAACCCGGCTGCAATTGATGGTCGATCGCATCAAAAACCTCCTGCAGCAGCACAAAAAGGCGCTGCAGATGTTGCTGGGCAGCCAGCCGCTGTGGGTGCTGGTTCAGCTGCAGGGTTTTTTCAACCACCTCTGCATAACGCCGCTGCGGTGTTACACCCCAGTCGGTAGCCTGGCGGCGGGTCAGGGTTTCGGGCACTGTGGCCTGCAGCAATTGCTGAATCTGCAGTGCTGCATCTGCGCCCAGCGCTGGAAAACGGCTGCGTATCTGCTCGATACTCAGTTGCAGGCCCCGTCTGCTTATACCGTCCAGTCGTCTGGGGCTGGTTTGGTTTGGGGCTTGTACCGGGGCGGGCAAACGAGTCGGAATCGCCCTGGGTAGCGGTGGAGCGTTGACGGCGTTCTGGGCAGACTGGCCCGACGGCATGACCGTGGGCCGTTTAAGGTTCAAGAAAAATGCTCCAGCACACTGTTGAAGTCGCCGTTAAAACCCACGCCAACAGCAGCAAAGTGGGTGCCGGTGCTGTCCATCATGAGTGAGCCCATCTGCACACCGACAAATTCACCAAACTGGCTGGACAGTTGTACCCGCATCAACTCGGCCCCAGCGGCGTTTTCAATCGCCACCCAGGCGCTGGCGCAAGTTTGGCCGGGTCAATGGCAATCCATTCATCCACTTCCAGCGTGTCGCCGTCAATCGCATCCGGGCTGTGAAGCAGCGCGCCCTGATGGACGGTAAAACTGCCATCCGCCCGTTTGTCCAGTGTGCCGACTTCCTGGCCGCCAATGCGGCGTTTGACGTTGTAGGTGGACAGGATGTCGTCAAAACTTGATGCCTTGGCACCGTCGCCATGGTTGGCGCAGACGATGGCGTGCAGATCCAGGTCGGTTTGCCCTTCCCAGCCCAGGCGCACCTTGAAGCGCTCAACTTTTGTCAGGTTCAGCGCCAGCTTGCGTGGGGTGTCGCCGGGTTTGCTCAGGTTCAGGGTCAGATGAGTCATGCGGGTCTTGATGTGGTGAGGATCTATTTATTGGCGTGTTGCCAGCTCAGGCCGCAACTGTTGTCCCAGCGCCAGCATGTCCTGCTGCGCCTGGGCCATCAGTTGCCGGGCCTGTTCAAACTTGAGGGTATTGGCCTGGCGTGCCTGCAGCACGATGTTTTGCAGGCTGTGGCTTTCGGCAACGATGGCCTGCAACTGCTGCGCCTGGGCCAGCCGGTTGTCGCCGGGCATGTTGGCCGAGGTGCTGACCACTTCGCGCATCAGTTGGCTGCGCACGGCGTTCAGGTTATCGTCCAGTGCCTTGCCCTGGCTGGCCAGACGCTGCACGCCCTGCGTCATCAGCGCGCCGTGCAGGGTCAGCAGGGTCATCTTGATGCTGGCAAAACGTGCAGCAGCCGTGGTGGTGGTTTCCTGCCAGGTGGCCAGCCCGGCGTTTTGCAGCTGGCGTATCACCAACTGGTCAGACGGCAGGCGGCTCAGGGTGGCTTCGAGTGCCAGCGCCCGGCTTTGCAAGGCCTGAAGTTTGTGGCGGGCTTCGTCCAGCTCAAACATCTGTTGTGGGCTGGACGGGCTGGCAGCTTTTTCTGCTGTGCTGACCTCTTTATTGGCTGTGTCTGTCAGCGCCTTCAAGAAGCCAGTGGCACAGACAAACTCGTCAAAACGCTCACGGTAAGCCAGCTTGAGCTGCTCCAGCGTGTTGATTTCCTGCTCCAGCCGTTTTTGCTCGGTGGCCAGTTCAGCCTCCAGTTTGTTCACCTTGTCGCTCAGGACACGGGTTTTGCCACTGGCGATGCGTCGGGTTTCGTCCCAGGTCGCAGCCAGGGTGCGTGACAGGGCTTTTTTGTTCAGCGCACCCAGCACACGCTGCCACAGGGTCAGCGGGCTGTTCAAAATGCGGTCGGCCAGCGCGGGCAGGTCTTCCTTGTCTATGTCCTGCCGCAGCGCGTCAAACAGACTGAACAGCCGCGTGTTTTCAAACCGGTCAATATGCAACAAAAAACTGTCAAGCGTCTGGTGCAGGCTGGCCTCGGCGCTGCTGCCCAGGGTGCTTATGTCCTTGAGGCTCAGGGATTGAAAATGATTGGCGGCCAGTTGTTCATCCACCGCCTGCTGCTGCCGTGCGCTGAGCTGCAGGTGGTGCCCATCGTCTGGTGCTGGCAGGTGTGATACGGCAGTGGCTGCAGTGGAAATAGTGCTCATCCGTGTCCCTCGGTACTTTGTTCTGTGCTTGTTTGGCTGCTGGCGCAGAAACTATACAGGAGGTGTGATGACAGATGCTTACATGGTCCAGAGCAAAATTTGCTATGTATGTTGTAGCTGTTCATATCCGCCAAATCAGCGCAACAGGCCGATCTGATGCATAAACCAGCAGGAAAACCCGATTGTCAGCCGCCCATGCCGCTCTTGTCGTCGAATTTTTCCTTCAACCCTGCGCAGTAGTCCTTCTCAGGTAGCGCAGGGGTATTCCAGACCGTATCAAATGCCTCTGCCGGATCGGTGCCAACATCCTTGCCGGCCAGCAGTCGCACCGCCTTGATCTTCAGCGTGGCTGGCAGATGTTGCGGCACGCCGAGCTTGCGGTTGGTATGGCCGCTGCCTGACAGCAAAACCACCACTTTGCCTGGCACGGCAGCCTGCGCCAGGGTTTCGGCCATGCTGATGTCTTTTGCAATCTGGATACGTGTCATGGGCGTGATCTGGCTTTCGGGCAGCAGATTGCAGTGGCTCAGGCGGATCAGCTGCTGCTGGGCTTTCAGGGCCGGGCCGGGCAACTGCACATCAAGTTTGCTGTCGGCCATGCTGGTTTTCATCTGCGCACGCGGCAGGTTGCCGCCCATCACCGGCACACCGGCGCGTATGGCCGTCATCACGGCCGGGCCATAAGCCGGCCACGGCCAGCCGGTGTCATTCCACTTCAGTGCAAAGCGGGCGCTCTCGTCGTTTGAACTCGGATGCAGTTTGGCGGTGGTGGCACCGGCGTCAGCCATCTCCAGCACCACAGCAGCCAGCACACCGCGAGCGGCCAGGTTGGCAATTACCTGTTGCTCGATTTGCTGGTGCGCGGCTGCATCGTGCTGCTCGCCCAGCAGCAGCACATCAGCGGGCAGCAGCGCGTCCAGGCGGGTTGCGGTTTCAGCCGCAAGCGCGCCGGAGAGTGGCGCAATGATGGGTGCTTCGGGTTTGCTGGCGCAGGCTGTCAGGCCGCAGATGAGGGCAAAAACGGCAGCAATCAGCTGCATATTGGCCAGATATGAATGGGCTGGCCGACAGAAAACGGGTTTAGGGCGAGAAAATGAGATCATCTTTGAATACTAAGCTTTTCAGCAGGCCTTGTGAGACATCCGCTTTGGCGGTCTTGCTGTCAGCCTTCGCCGATTTCTGCTCTGCCCGCTCATGTCTTTGCCGTCCAGCCATCGTTTCCCCCTGCTCAGGCAGCCCCTTGCCCGAATCATCTTGACCCTGCTGCTGGCGCTGGCGGCGGCCAGCCTGTGTGTGGCGCTGCGCACGCCCCTGCCCTGGATGATTGGTCCGCTGCTGGCAACAGCGATTTTCTCCATGCTGAGCGGCATGACCCAAAGCTGGACGCCGCTGCGCAATACCGGCCAGTGGATCATAGGCTGTGCGCTGGGCCTGTACTTCACGCCGCAGGTGGTGGCGCTGGTGGCTGGGTTGTGGTGGGCGATTGCGCTCAATATTGTCTGGGCACTGGTTTTGGGCCTGGCTTTTGGCGCCTGGCTGCACCGGGTGCATCAGCGGCCTGGGCGGTTCTACGTGGCTGGCCTGTCGCGCATTACCACCTACTTTGCCGCGCCAATTGGTGCGGCGTCTGAAATGACTTTGCTGGGCGAGCGTCACGGTGCGCAAACCGATCTGGTCGCCTCGGCACACAGCCTGCGGGTGCTGCTGGTCACGCTGATCATTCCCTTTGGTTTTCAGTGGGCCGGGCTGCACGGGCTGGATGCCACCTTGCCCGGCGCGCGGGCGGTGAACTGGCCGGGGCTGGCGCAGCTTGCGGTTTTGACGGGGGTGGGCTGCTGGCTCATGGTCAAACTCAAACGCACCAACCCTTGGTTTATTGGCGCGCTGACGGTGTCGCTGTTATTGACGGCCTTTGACGTCACGCTGTCAGCTATTCCGCCGCTGATGAGCAATGCCGCGCAATTGGTGATTGGCGTCAGTCTGGGTGTGCGTTTTACCCGTGGTTTTGTGCATATGGCCCCGCGCTGGCTGGCTTCGGTGGCGCTGGCAACGTTGGTGATGATTGTCTTGTGTGGCGGTTCTGCGCTGCTGATGGCGCAATTCACCAGCCTGCACTGGGCGACGATTCTGCTGGGAACCTCACCCGGCGGCATAGCCGAAATGTCCATCACCGCCAAGGTCCTGCAGCTCGGTGTGCCGGTGGTGACGGCGTTTCACGTTACACGACTTGCAGCGGTGCTGCTGCTGGTGGAGCCCATGTATCGGTGGTTTTATTCGGATTCAGAAGCTTGATGAGAGCTGGCAGTGTCTGCACCAGACCTATTAATGCCTGAATCGGCCTTCCCTGGTAACCACCGAAAGGTCAACAAAACCCAAGCCCTTGTGGTCACCTGGGACGTAGACAGCACGCAGGCCACTGATGTCGAGAGTGGCATTGTTTAACGCGGCAAGCAGGCTTTCACGTGTCGGATTGGGTCCCGCCAGACGCAGCGCGGCAACCAGTGCCCTGGCTGTGATGTAGCCCTCCAGGCTGCCGTAAGAGAACTCCTGGCCCGATTTGTTTTTGCTGAATTCGTCCTGGTATTCACGTGTGATTTCGGTCTTTCTTTCCCATGGGCTGGGCACGACCTGGGTAAATATCATGCCGTAGGCCAGCTCGCCCAAGTGTTTGACCATTTGAGCCGATGCTGAATTGACGGCAAAGAAAGAAATACTGCTGTTTCTTGCACGGGTTTTGCGGATCAGCCCTTCGTAGACCCTGGCACCGCCGTGGTTGAACACCACCTGGGCACCGGACTGAGTCAGCTGCGCGGCCATGGCATCCAGCTGTGGCTCCGTGATGTCAGATTTGAAAGGCAGGTCAGCCACCAGTGTCATGCCCAGTTCCTGGCAAATCAGCCTGACATTGGCCAGATGCTGCTGGCCGGTTTCCGAGTCAGAGCGCAGGAAGGCGGCCTTGCTCATGCCCAGTGACCTGGCGTGGGTCAGCAGGGTGCGAAACTCTTCGCGGTGTTCGGCGCGTACTGGAAAAACCAGTGGCTGGTAGGGTCTGCGCAAGGTGGGCGAGCCCGCCATGGGGCCAAAAAAAGGTACTTTGAGATCGTCCGCAACTTTCATCACGGCGGTAGATGGCCCGCCTTCAATGGATCCAAACAGGATAAATACCTTGTCCTGCTCCACCAACTGGCGCGCATTGGCTTCAGCTTTGTCCGATTTGTTGTCATCGTCCAGCGTTTTCAGTACCACCAGTCGGCCATTCACGCCGCCACGCGAATTGACGCTGTCAAGATAGGTGTGCATACCCGCAAGAACTGCCACGCCGTAGTCGTTTTTTCCGCCCTCCAGCGTGATGTTTTGGCCAATCAGAATTTGTCGTGTACTGACCCCGTCGGCCACACCTGCAGAAAAAGCAAGACTGTTGGTCAGCAGTGTTGCCACTGTTGCGAACAGAAAACGGGCAAGGAGAGTTTTCATGGGGATTTTTTTTGGGTCAATGCAAAAACCTGCATGGGACTTGTCTTGACTTGGGTTGTACTCCTTACGTATTACCAGATGCTGACTTGGATGCGATGCGAGTCACCATCAGGCTGGAACTGGTAGATGTGGGGGTAAAAAGATCTGCCGCTGGACGAACCGATGTTCGGCCGGTCTTGCCGTGAGGCCTGACTGTAGGGGGTGAGCCTGGGTGCGGGATTTTCAAACAGTTCTGATCCGATATGGCTCCAGCCCATCTGCGCGGGTTTGAACAGCGCGAAGGGCCTGTGCGTCCCGCTCAGTACACCCCGGATGCTTGTGCGTTGTGAATAAGCGCAGGGCTCAGTGCAGCGATATGGGGGTGGTCGCCAGGCCGCTGTAGCCTTCAAGCGTGTCTTCAATTTCCTGCTGGGTAGGCGTGTTCTGGGCCCAGGCGCTCAGGCGTTGCTGAAACATCTCGGCCCAGGAACCGTCCAGATAAACCTCTTTGCCAGAGCGTTTATCGACAATTTCAAAACCATTGCGGGCCAGTTGTGGAATCGTTGGCTGGGGTGCCGATGCTTCCGGCGCATTGGCGTGAATCTGCACCACCACAAAGGATTCCGAGTCGTAGAGCATTTGCATGGTTTTTTCCTTTTGTTCTCTGAGCTTCAATCTGTCACATAGCAACGATGATGCCAAGTTCAAGACCAATATGTCATTAACCGAGGTTAACTCACGATTGCGTTACGGTTTGACGACAGATTTGAGCTCCTGGTCTAAAAAATCACCATTTGCCTGGGTAATTCTGTTTCGCACCGGCAGGTAGCCCAGCGAGGGCGCGTACCAGATCTCGACCTTTATGTCATATTCTCGGCGCGGTTTGCGCGTTAGCTTGAGGGTGGCCATGTCTCCGGCAGGCAGGCTGAGCTGCTCTTGCGCCTCCAGCACAAAGGTCCAGTTGTCTGCATCACTTGGCCCTGCGGTGTAAATCGTGATGCTGCTGCCGTCGGCCACAAGGCCGGGCCGGGCTGCCAGAATGCCGCCCAATTGAAAAAACACGCTGACCCGGTCTTGCGCGCCTTCCAGCCAGGGCGCGTCCGGGGTGTTGGCGCTGAAGGTGATCTTGCCTTTGTCGGCATCAAAATGCGCCGCCCTTTCAGCCTTGTTCTTGTCTGAAAACCGTGTAGGTGCTAGTCCGTTTGCCGTCACCTGGCCCATGCTGGACATAGTGCGCAAGCCCACCAAAAACGCGCTGACCCGCAGCAGCGCTTCATACTGACTACCCGAATTGTTCCACGTCAGCTCCGCATTAGCGTGGTAGGTCAGGCCTTTGACTTCCCCAGTCGCCTTGTATTGCAGTTTGGCCGAACTCGGCAGATTGATGGCTGTGACCACCGTGGCCTGTGGCCCGGCGGGCGGGGCTGCAGGGGCTGGTGTTGAAGGTGTGGAAGCCGCGACCGCAGCGGTAGGCGGTGCTGAAGTGGCCGTGATGGCTGCCACGGTGCTTGTAAGCGCTTGCGCCCTTGTTTCGGCCACGTTTTCAGGCGCGCCGGGTGTGTTTGATTCTGCGACTGAATCAATCGCAACTGATGCTGGTGGAACGGGGGAAACAGGCTGTTTTGATTCAATTTCTGGCTGAACTGCAGATTTTTTGGGGCGCGGTTTGGGTGCCGGGCGCGGCGGCGGGGCACTCACTGCAAGCGGCTGCGGTTCTGCGGGCGGCAGCGTGATGCTTCGGGTCACAAAACTTTTCTGGCCAGATCCCTCTGCAGCAGCTTGCGGCGACAAGTGCAATGGCGCAGCCTGCAAAACCAGCCAATGCACAAACACCACCACCAGCGTCAGCCCTGCCATCAGGCGCCAGCCCGGCGGTTTTGGCAAATCGGTGTTCAACTCTTTCATGCGGATGGCAACAGTGGCAGGCGTTCAGGGCTGGTTTTCAGGCGGGTCGTGTCAAGAGGATATTGTTTTGAGCTGAAACCTGCAGGCGCAGTGGCTAGACTCAGGCCCCCGACAACTTCACTTCAGCCGACAGGACACCCATGAAACTCGCTACCTACAAAGACGGTACACGTGACGGCCAGTTGCTGGTGGTCTCGCGTGACCTGTCAAGTGCCCATTATGCGACGGGCATTGCCAACAAGCTCCAGCAGGTGCTGGACGACTGGAACTTCATGTCACCGCAGCTGCAGGACCTGTACGACCTGCTCAACAGCGGCAAGGCCCGCCATGCTTTTCCGTTCAACCCGGCCCAGTGCATGGCACCGCTGCCACGCGCTTACCAGTGGGCCGACGGTTCGGCCTTTATCAACCATGTGGAACTGGTACGCAAGGCGCGCGGTGCCGAAGTGCCAGCCTCGTTTTACACCGATCCGCTGATCTACCAGGGCGGCAGTGATGACTTTCTGGGGGCCTGTGATGACATCGTGGTGGCCAGTGAAAAGTTTGGCATTGATTTTGAGGCCGAAATTGCCGTCATTACCGGTGACGTGCCCATGCGCGCGACGCCTGACCAGGCGCTGGAAGGTGTCAGGCTGGTCATGCTGGCCAATGATGTGTCGCTGCGCAACCTGATTCCAGATGAGCTGGCCAAGGGTTTTGGTTTTGTGCAAAGCAAACCCGCCACCGCCTTCAGCCCGGTGGCCGTCACGCTTGATGAACTGCAGGGTGCCTGGAAAGGCGGCCGCCTGCACATGACTCTGCAAAGCAGCTGGAATGGCCGCAAGGTCGGCATGTGTGAGGCCGGGCCCGAAATGAGCTTTCATTTTGGCCAGCTGATCGCCCATTTGTGCAAAACGCGCAATGTGCGCGCCGGCAGCATCATTGGCTCAGGCACGGTCAGCAACAAGGACTGGAGCCACGGTTACAGCTGCATCGCCGAAAAGCGTGCGATGGAAACAATTGAAGACGGCAAGGCCAAAACAAACTTCATGAAGTTTGGCGACACGATTCGTATCGAGGTCAGGGGCAAGGACGGTGGCTCGGTGTTTGGCGCGATTGAGCAGGAAGTGGTGGCGCTGATTGACCAGGTGATCGACTAGACCGCAGTTTTACAATTTGATTGCTATATTGTTTATGGCGATTGATTTTCCGTTGCGGTTTCCAGCCGCTTCAACGCATTAAAAAAACCGCGAGGCCACCGACAGCCAGCAGCGCCGCCGCCAGCACCCCCCACATCACACGTTTGATGGTCTGTTTGAGTTCCTGCTCACGCACCCGGCGTTCCCGGCCGCGTTCTTCGGCCTGGCGGATTTCACGGTCAGCTTCAGAGGCGCTGGCAATCGCAGTTTCAAAATACTGATACCGGTTGTCCTTGGTGATCGAAAGATCCTGATTCAGCTGGTCTGGGGACGTGTTCGCGGACATGAGACCTCAATCTTTTGTAAAACTTTGCAACTGATTGTAGGCCCCGTCTGACATTGACGCTCGGCTAAGGCCCCATCTGTGCCACAAAACTCTTGATGCCGCGCAGCAGCATTTCAACCGCCACGGCCACCAGGATCAAGCCCATCAGGCGTTCAAAAGCCATCATCACACGGTCGCCGGTAACACGCTGGATACGTTCGGCCAGTACCAGCACCACGGCGCAGACCGCCATCGTCACACACAAAGCGGCAATCCATTCAAGGCGGCGCTCGGGTGCCTGCGACACCAGCAGCATCACAGTCGCGAGCGCCGAAGGCCCGGCCAGCGCCGGAATCGCCAGCGGAACAATCAGCGGCTCACCCTGCATGGGCGGCGCTTCCGACGGCGCGCCGGGGAAAATCATGCGCAGCGCGATCAGGAACATCACCACCGCCCCGGCAATCTGCAGCGACAGGTCGCTCAGGTTCATAAGCCGCAAAAAGCCATCGCCAATAAACATGAAGGACAGGAGCAGCAAAAAGGCAATCAGTACCTCACGCAGGATGACTTTTGTGCGCCGCTCGGGTGCCACCCCTTTCATGGCGTTGGCAAAAATCGGAATGCTGCCCAGCGGGTCAGTAATCAGCAGCAGCAAGATGGTGGCAGAGGCAAAGGTGTAGCCCATGGTGTTGCAATCCGTCCGGGTTTTTATGCTGCTAGCTTATCAGCCAGGCTTCAAGGCGGCATAAAAAGTATTGACGCACCGCATTGCCGTTGCACAATGAACGCGCGTATTCCGCAGGCTGACCAGCCGGTTTCACCTGCAATATCCAACAACTCGCCAGGAGACACCCATGAGTGATGCAGACAATTCTTCCTTCGCCGGTTTCGGCAAATTTGTGCCCGGTTTTGACTTTCTGCAAAACCTGGCCACACAGGCTGCAGGCAGTGCGGCGCAAAAGATCCCGCAACTGCCCAATCTGGGCAACTGGGTTGCGCCCACCCTTAATGTCGAAGAGCTGGACCGCCGCATCGATGAACTCAAGGCCGTGCAGTTCTGGCTGGACCAGAACGCCACCGCGCTGAAAGCCACGATTCAGGCGCTTGAAGTGCAAAAAATGACCCTGGCCACACTCAAGGGCATGAACTTCAATATGGGTGACGTGGCCAACGCCTTCAAACTCAAGGTTGCCGACAGCGTGGCTGGTGGGGTGCAAAAAGTCGCTGACAAGGCCAAGACTTTTTCGGGCCTGGAGATCCCGCCATCCAGTTTTCTGGGTACCGGCGAGGCAGCGGCCAAAGCCGAAGAAGCCGCCGCGCCAGCCCCGGTCGAGACTGCAGCCAAACCCGAAGGTGTGGTGGACCCGATGCAGTGGTGGGGCGCGCTGACGCAGCAGTTTCAGACCATTGCCGCCGACGCCATGAAGGATGCCGCCAAAAAAGCCGCGCTCGACACCACCAAAAACATCGCCAAGGACGCCATGAAAACTGCCACCGGCATGGCCAGTGGTTTGGCCAAAGGCATGGCGGAAAGCGCGCAGAAAACTGTGGCCGATGGTGCCCGTGCCGCCATGAACACGGCGCTGCGCAGCACCCAGGCCTGGCCAATACCCGGAGCGGCCGGTGCTGCGGCTGCAGCCAAAAAGCCCGTGTCCAGCAAGACGGCACCAAAAACTGCGGTAAAGACCTCATCAAAAGCAGTGGCCAAACCCCTTGCCAAACCGGCCGCCAAAACCAAGGCCAAAACCGCTGCTCCAGCAGGCAAGGCCGCCCGAAAGGCCGTCCGCTAGCAGGGCGCATCATCTCTAAGGCGCTCGCCCGGCGGCCGCGTCTGAGGTCAATTCTTCAAGTCAACCAGCCCAGCCATCATGAAACTTTTTCCCTACGGCCACGCCACCCACCCGCAATGGCCGATGGCGGTCGGGCTGGTGCTGGCGCAACTGCGCGCCCACATGGCATTGCCTGCATACGCCAGTGCACCCACCCTGGCGCTGCTCTACATCACTGACCACTACGCAGCCCATGCGCAGGACATACTTGACCATTTGAGCGCCGAGTTGCCTGAAGTGACCGACTGGAGCGGTACGGTGGGTATCGGTGTGGCGTCCAACAATGTCGAATATTTTGACGAGCCCGCGCTGACCGTAATGTTGTGTGAACTGCCGCACGACCAGTACCGCGTGTTTTCAGGGGTGTCGCCGCTGCCTTCGGCTGCCAGTGGCCGGTTTCAGGCCCATACCGCACTGGTTCATGCCGATTCATCCACCCCCGATGTGGCTGAACTGATCAGCGAAATGGCCGAACGTG
This sequence comes from Pseudomonadota bacterium, assembly GCA_040384925.1. Taxonomy (GTDB): domain Bacteria; phylum Pseudomonadota; class Gammaproteobacteria; order Burkholderiales; family Burkholderiaceae_C; genus Polaromonas. Next base: position 12,423 of record JAZKIK010000345.1, read on the forward strand.
TGGACAGCTCATATGTGTTTGGTGGCCTGGCGTCCAGCCGGGGCAAAACCGTGCAGTTTGCGCTGAGCGGTTACGGCAACGTCAAGGGCCAGGGAGCGGCCAGCGGCGTCTTCAGCGGTGGTTTGAGCGGTGTGGCGTTTGCACGCGGCGCGGCCTTGATGTCGCGTGTCACACAGGGTTGCCAGCCGGTGTCGCCTCACCACAAGATCACGGCATCTGAAGGCAATGTAGTGACCGAGCTGGATGGGCAGCCCGCGCTGGACGTGTTGCTCGCCGACCTGAAAGTCACACTTGAACAACCACGCGATGCGCTGGCCAAAGTGCGCAACACACTGGTTGGCCTGAGCGACCCGAAAGACGCGTTCAGCGATGCAGGCACACGCCGCGCCGGCCAGTTTGGTGCCGATGTGGTGGTGCGCCACATTATTGGCCTTGATCCGTCGCGCAAGGGTGTCGCGGTCAGCGGCGCACCAGCGGTCGGGATGACCTTGGCTTTTTGCGAACGCAACGCCCAGGCCGCAAAAGCTGATCTGGTCCGTGTCTGCGCCGAGATCCGCGAAGAACTGGAACCCGAAGAAATGAGCCTTGAAGTCGCCAGCGCCCTGCGCGCGCCCGAGGCCGAATCTGCACCCCACGCCGCCAGGCGCATCGCCGGAGCTATTTACGTCAGCTGCTCGGGCCGCGGTGGCCCACACTTTGGCGCCCCAAGCGCCGAGCTGCAAATCATCAGACGCGCCCTGGGAGATGTGCCGCTGGTTGGCTTTTTTGCGGGTGGCGAGATTGCGCGCCATCACCTGTATGGGTATACCGGGGTTTTGACGGTGTTTACGGCGACGGATTGAATGCCAGGTGCTAGACTGATTTGTATGAATGCACGAATAGACCAGTTGTTTGATGAGGCGCGCTTGCTGGCTTCCGAAGATCGGTCGATGTTGGCGCTTGCCCTGCTGGATAGCCTGCAGGGTGAACAAAACGATGAAGCTGCTGTGGAGCGCGCCTGGATTACCGAAGCCCGGTGCCGCGCACAACTGCTGCGCGACGGCTTGGCAAAAACAGTGCCGTGGGCAGAGGCCAAGGCCAGAATCAGCGCTTTGTGACGGCTTACGACATCGAGATCACGGCCGAAGCGGAGCAGGAAATCAGCGAAGTCGTGCAGTGGTACGCAGCGCAGGACAGGCAGGCCGCAGAGGTGTTCAAAACCATTGTTTTTGAGTCGGTAGATATCATTTCCCAATCGCCGCTGAGTTGGGCACAGGTGTCCGACGATGGTGTTCGACGATTTGTATTGCCGAGGTATCCGTACAAACTGTTTTTTGCGGTGATGGGCAACACTGTAAAAATCCTGGCGGTTGCCCATAACCGTCGCACACCGGACTACTGGCGCAATAACTGAGCGCCAGCCCGTTCAACTGCCCGTGACGATGCGACTCAGCTTGCCGAATGCGCTGGCCTTGGTTTGCGAGCCTCCAGCCTGTCACTTGCAGCCCCCACAAACCCGAAATCCACCTCAGGCACGCGTCCACTCACAATATCGGCCAGTGCCTTGCCCGAGCCGCAGGCATGGGTCCAGCCCAGGGTGCCGTGGCCGG
>JAZKIK010000346.1:0-243 GCA_040384925.1 Pseudomonadota bacterium
CACCAGTTAGTTCATCAACGTCTCGTTCCCAGTCGATGCCATTTGTCTGCGGATAGGTTTGAGCCAGAGCCTTTGCGACGGCCTGCTTTCCGGTGGCCCACAGCATCTCCATGAATGACCCCGGCGGAAATTTCTCTGGAGACATTTGCGTGCCCAGAGACAAAACCAACTCTTGGAACGACTCGTAATCCGACATATCGACACCGGGTGTGAGGATCAGAGAATCTGATGAAAATCAATCAA
>JAZKIK010000346.1:253-1876 GCA_040384925.1 Pseudomonadota bacterium
CATGCTGATAACTGTACCAGAGTGTGACTTTATCCACTCAACCACGAATGACAGGGTTTGCTTCACCGTCGATAACTGTGCCAACCGCTTCGGGTAGCCCACCAGCATCAGGTCGTAGCCTGCAGTGCAATCAAGACAAGCAGCAGCATTGGCCCTTTCAGAGTGACCCGAAAGACAGCCATTTAGCAAAGACCGTCGAACATCATCCGTAGCCAAAACGCGCTCAACAGCAGCATTCAAGGTGTATCGAAATAAGCTCGGAAGTCTTTCAATTCTTTGTGTCCTGTCCCCTTTCACCGACCGATCTTGGTTGCTGGAACATGTGATCAAGTCACCGGAGGTATGCAGCATAGCAAAACTGGCTTGCCGCGCAACCAAGGCAGGCGAGGCCATGATCGCGGCTGTTGAGGGCCAAGGACATCATTGAAACCAAGATAGCAGGCGATTTTGTCTCACTAATTTCGAAAATGTCTCAGCTATTTGAAAAAGTCACACTCTGAATGGCAGACTGCTATGCCTTCCGTTGCCAGGATCTGCGACCTGGTTCGACCCGCCGGGGGGCCCGCTTGAATCAACTCACGTACGCTGGCGCTGCCTGTGGTTCAAGTTGCTACGCTGTAGGAAAGAGGTTGCACCAGGTGCTCTAAGCAGACAAACGGCTAGGAAACTGCAGCAACACTCAGGCGCATGTCAATGTTGAGCTGTTCGATGCGTGCCTTCACGATGGCTTGCGCGGCGTCCCAGCCAAGGCTGTTAGTGCCGGCGTGCGCTGCAACCAGGAAATCCATGGCAAAAGCCAGCACGCGTGCTTGCATTCCAAGATTACGCAGGTTCGCCGAGTGTTCAAGGCGCTCCGTGAGATTGTTGATCGTCTCAACAGTGAGCATCTCTCCGCGGCTGCAGCGCTGCAGGTGGTTGTCGGGCGAAGGCCCGTCCAGCCTTGCACGCGTGGCGAGTGCGGTGAGGTCTTTGGCCCGGTAGGCTACTCGCACGAGGTCAAGCCAGTGCTTGAAGGGGTGGGCGCCTGGCTCGCAAAGGCCTGCCAGGCTCGACAGCGCCTGCTCCTGAAGTGACCATTGGCCCCGGAATGCAACGCCCAGAACCTTCACCGCAAGCACGTCACAGAGGAGCCGGTCCACAAACCGGTATTCCGCCTCTCCAAGGACGCAGGATTGCATGCTCCACCACTGTGCAGGGCGAGACACCAACTCGGCCTTGCAGTGCACGCACTTCATCGATCCAGAGGACAAGGCCTGCATCACTTGATACAGCGCCCCCTCCGCAGCTCTGGTCAGCCCGGCCAGCTTGCTAACCAATGTGGCATCGCGCATTGCATCGGCCATGACTTCCAACAATTCCGCATTGCCATCAAGTGCTTGAATCAGGCGCCGACGCACTGCTGGCGTCGTTTCCACCCGCTTGAGTGCGTAATTCTTGAAGTTCCTGAAATCCGCCCCGAAGCCTTGACGCACAATTGCAAGGTGTGTTCGCCGCCCGGTGAGAAAGTTCGCAATGAAGTCATCCGATGGCAGTCCAGGAGAACCTGGTACGAGTGACAGCGCCTTCGGGAATAGTTGCATTGGCCGCTGGAGTGTCAGCGGCTGGAAAGGTCGGCTTAGAACC
>JAZKIK010000347.1:0-3171 GCA_040384925.1 Pseudomonadota bacterium
CCGAAATCTCTTTCACACCCTTGGTTTTGAGCTTGGCAGCGGCATCAATGAACCACTTCATTTCGGCGGCCTGCTGGGCTTTGGAGAGGGTTGACGGCTGGAACTCGCTGTCAATCCATTTCTTGGCGGCCGCTTCGTCAGCCCAGCCTTGGCTAGCCATGGCACAGGCCATAGCCACTGCCAATACGGAATACCTCAATTTCATCGTCAATCTCCTCAGATCTAATAAACCCCTGTTTGCAAGGCTGTCACGGCTCCAGGGGGGAAACAAGCCGATCCTTGATTCAACAAAAAAAGTGTCAGCCTTTGCGCATGATCAGAGCCAGCAAAACCATGGAAACCACGAAGCTGAACCAGATGGAAGGGTCGGCCTCCAGGCCCATCCATCCAGCCAGTTTTCCGCTCAGTCCCACAAAGGCCAAGTTGACATAGGCTGCAGATAACAAACCGATAAAGAGGCGATCACCGCGGGTGGTTTCCATCGGCAGAAAACCCTTGCGCATGCTGGTGGGGGACTTGATCTCCCACACCGTCATGCCCGCCAACATCAACACGATGCAGGAAAAAAATACCGCCACCGGGGTGGTCCATGCCATCCATTCAAACATCTTGAACTCCTATCAAACGCGACCCATCGCGAAACCCTTGGCGATGTAGTTGCGCACAAACCAAATCACGATGGCGCCAGGAACAATAGTCAGTACACCGGCCGCGGCCAACGTAGCCCAGTCCATGCCCGAGGCCGACACGGTGCGTGTCATCGTGGCGGCAATGGGCTTGGCATTGACGCTGGTTAGCGTGCGGGCCAGCAGCAGCTCCACCCAGCTGAACATGAAGCAGAAGAACGCTGCAACACCCACGCCGGCCTTGATCAGCGGCAGGAAAATTTGCACAAAAAACCGGGGAAACGAATAACCGTCGATGTAGGCGGTCTCGTCAATCTCCCGCGGGATGCCGCTCATGAAACCTTCCAAAATCCACACCGCCAGCGGCACGTTGAACAACAGGTGTACCAGCGCCACGGCAATGTGCGTGTCCATCAAGCCGACCGACGTATACAGCTGGAAAAATGGGAGCAAAAACACCGCGGGTGGTGTCATGCGGTTGGTCAGCAACCAGAAGAACACATGTTTGTCACCCAGGAAGCTGTAGCGCGAAAAGGCATAGGCGGCAGGCAGAGCCACCGTCAGCGAGATTACGGTGTTGATGCCCACGTAGATCAGGCTGTTGATGTAGCCCGAGTACCAGGCCGGGTCGGTCAGGATGGTCTTGTAGTTGTCCCACGTAAAGTGCTGGGGAAACAGCGAGAACCCGGCCAGGATTTCGTTGTTGGTCTTAAAGGACATGTTGACCATCCAGTAGATGGGCAACAGCGCAAACACTACATAGGCGATCATGAACAGTGATCGCTTCTGAAACTTTGGCTTATTCATGACCACCCTCCTTCGCCTGGGTGCCGACGCGCTGCATCCAGTTGTACAAGATAAAACACATCAACAAAATGATCAGGAAATAGATCAGTGAGAACGCCGCAGCTGGGCCCAGGTCAAACTGGCCGACGGCCTTCTGTGTCAGGAACTGCGACAGGAAGGTCGTCGAGTTGCCCGGCCCGCCCCCGGTCAGCACAAAGGGTTCGGTGTAGATCATGAAACTGTCCATGAAGCGCAGCAGCACGGCGATCATCAGCACGCCCCGCATCTTGGGCAGCTGCACATACCGGAAGACGTCCCACTTGCTGGCACCATCAATGCTTGCGGCTTGGTAGTAGGCATCGGGAATGGAGCGCAATCCCGCATAGCCCAGCAAGGCGACCAGCGGCGTCCAGTGCCAGACGTCCATCAGCAGCACGGTGAGCCAGGCGTGCACCGGGTTGCCGGTGTAGCTGAAATCAATGCCCATGCCCATCAGGGCCGCCCCCATCAAGCCAATATCCGTTCGACCAAAGATCTGCCAGATGGTGCCGACCACGTTCCACGGGATCAGCAGGGACAGCGACACAATCACCAGCGCTGCAGAAGACTTCCAACCCTGGGCTGGCATGGCCAATGCCAGCAAAATGCCCAGGGGCAGCTCTACTGCCAGCACCGCAAACGAATAGGTGATCTGGCGCCACAGGGCACCATGCAGTTCCTCGTCGCGCATGATGGCGGCAAACCATTCAGTGCCGACAAAGACCCGGCGCTCGGGCGAAATGATGTCCTGCACCGAGTAATTGACGACGACCATCAGTGGCAGCACAGCCGAGAAGGCGACGCAGATCAGCATCGGGAGAATCAAAAACCAGGCTTTCTGGTTGATCGGCTTGGTCGTAGTGCTCATAGTGCCCCCACGCTTGCCGCTTTCGCGGCGGCGCTGCCCCCCGAGGGGGTGCGAACTTGTTTGAAGCGGTTCTGCACGGCGTTCATGCCACTATCTCCTCATTCTTGTAAACGCAGGTGTGTTCACCCAGCACCTTGAGCCACACGGTGTCACCAGCCGCGAGTTGTGCTGCATCGGTTGACAAGCGTGCCTTCAGCGTGGTGCCACCAAAATCCGCACTCAACATGACATGGGTACCCACGTCCTGCACCCGTGATACGGTCATGGGCAGCGCGCCATCCGTATGCGCAGGCACCAGGGCCAAATATTCTGGCCGTATGCCCAGCTTGATGTCACCCGCCGGCAGGGAACGACCAGTGGGCAAGGCAAGCGTACTGCCACCAACATGCACACCCTGGCTGTCCACCTGCCCGGCCAAAAAATTCATACCGGGCGAACCAATGAAATGGCCAACAAAGGTATGGCTGGGGCGCTCGAACAAATCGGCGGGAGAGCCCACTTGCACCGCGCGACCGCGTGTCATGACCACCACCTGGTCAGCAAAGGTCAGCGCCTCCACCTGGTCGTGGGTCACATAGATCAGTGTCAGCTTCAGCTCGTGGTGGATCTGCTTGAGCTTGCGGCGCAGTTGCCACTTCAGGTGCGGATCGATGACAGTCAGCGGTTCATCAAACAACACCGCCGATACATCCGGGCGCACCAGACCGCGACCCAGCGAAATCTTTTGTTTGGCGTCTGCAGCCAGGCCCGCTGCGCGCTGGTTCAGTTGGCCGCTCATCTCCAGCATCTCGGCGATCTCGCCTACCCGCTTGGCAATCTGCTCTTTGGGCATCTTGCGGTTGCGCAAGGGGA
>JAZKIK010000348.1:0-5564 GCA_040384925.1 Pseudomonadota bacterium
GCAGCGCGGGCGCGGTCCAGAAACACCAGGCCCAGCGGCGTCAGTTCCACATCACGGGTGGTGCGGTTGAAAAGCCGCGCGCCAAGAATCGTCTCCAGTTTGTCGATACGGCGGCTCAATGCCGGTGCAGACAGATGAATATGGTCAGCCGCTGACCTGAAGCTGCCGCGTTCGGCCACGGCGACAAAGGCTTCAAGCTGCTGAAGGTCGAAATTGATGCGAGCCATGCACCAATACTAGCAAAAGTTGCACTTCACGGCGAGGCGGTGAATGCCGATGATTCGGTCAAGCGCAAAAAAAGCGCACCGAAGAGCTCAAAACCCAAACCGGAGACAACACATGAAGTTCAAACACAACACCATTTCGCAATTGCTGGCCACCATGACACCCTGGGCCGTTGGCATTTCTTTTTCAGTCGTCATGGCCAGCCCGGCACTGGCGCAAAGCTGGCCTGACAAGGCCATCACCATCGTGGTGCCCACCGCTGCGGGCGGTGCCAATGACGCGATGGCGCGCATCATTGCCCAGGGCATGAGCGTGCGGCTGGGCAAACCGGTGATTGTTGAAAACAAGGCTGGTGCCAACGGCGCCATTGCCAGCGAATATGTGGCCAAGGCTGCATCGGATGGCTACACCATCATGTTCGGTTATATCGCCACCCACGGCATCAACCCCGCACTGCAAAAGCTGCGTTATGACCCGGTGACTGACTTTGAAGCAATTGGCATGGTCGCCGCATCACCTACCGTGCTGGTGGCCAACATGGCCACCCCGGCGAAAAATGCAAAGGAACTGGTACAGCTGATCAAGGCCAAACCGGGCAGCTTCAGCTACGCCTCGGCAGGCAATGGCACGGCACCGCATATTGCCGGCGAGCTGTTCAAACTCTCGGCCGGGCTGGATGTGGTGAGCGTGCCCTACAAGGGCTCGGCCCCTGCGGTGGTGGACACCATTGGCGGCACCACGCAGTACATGTTTCCCAGCCTGTTTACGGCTTACCCGCATGTCAAGAACGGCAAACTCAAGGCACTGGGCATTGCCGGCGAAAAACGTTCTGCCGTGCTGCCTGATGTGCCTACGCTGGCCGAACAGGGCATAAGCAACGTCAACATGTCGCAGTGGTACGCGATGTTTGCCCCGGCAAAAACACCCAAGGCTGTGATCGAGCGCCTGAACCGCGAGATGAATGCCGTGCTGGCCGACAAGGCGGTCGAGAAAAAAATCGAGGACCAGGGCGCAGAAGTTGAAACCGGCACACCCGAGCAGCTCAAAACCCTGGTGCAAAAGGAAGTCGCGCACTGGAAGGCCGTGGTGGCAGCCGCAAAAATCAAGGTGGAATAAAACAAGCCACAGAAACCCACCGGAGCACACCATGAATCTGCAAGACTGGACTGGCCGCAGCGAAACCGTTGAAGACATCGCCACTGCCACACCTTATGCCGCGCTGTCGGCCACACTTGACCAGGGCGACATCACACGCCCCGCAGCAGGCACACCCTTGCCTTGCCTGTGGCACTGGCTGTATTTTTTGCCGATTCACGCGCAGGCCGAGATCGGACCGGACGGCCACGCCAAACGCGGCGGATTTTTGCCGCCCGTGCCTTTGCCGCGTCGCATGTGGGCGGGCAGCGACTTTGTGTTTCACCAGCCGCTGCTGGTGGGTGACACCCTGCAGCGCACTTCCACGATTGTCGAGGTGAAAGAGAAATCAGGCCGCACCGGCAGCCTGATTTTTGTGAAGGTACGCCACGAGATACGCCGCAACGGCGCTGCCGACGTCGCCTTGACCGAACACCACAACATCGTCTACCGCGCCGCGCCAGGGTCTGATGACGTGGCACCGCCGCCACAAAAAGCGCCCGCCGAATTTGCCTGGCAGCGCCGCATCGTGCCTGACGACGTGCTGCTGTTTCGGTATTCGGCTTTGACCTTTAACGGCCACCGCATTCACTACGACCGCAAATAAGTGACCGAAGTGGAAGGCTACCCCGGCCTGATCGTGCATGGCCCGCTGATTGCCACCCTGCTGATGGACTTGCTGCGCCGCCAGATGCCTGAGGCAACAGTCGCCCGTTTTGAGTTCAGGGCCGTGCGGCCAACGTTTGACATCAACCCTTTTTCCGTACACGGCCAGCCCTCTGAAGATGGCAAAACCGTGCGTTTGTGGGGCCGTGACCATGAAGGCTGGCTGACCATGGATGCGACTGCAACTCTGGCTTGAAGACTTTTATGCAACCACTCAAAGGCATTACCGTTGTGACACTGGAGCACGCCATTGCTGCGCCATTTGCCACCCGCCAGCTCGCAGACCTGGGCGCACGTGTCATCAAGATCGAGCGCCCCGGCGTTGGCGACTTTGCACGCGCTTATGACAGCCGGGTGCGTGGCCTGGCCTCGCATTTTGTCTGGACCAACCGCTCCAAGGAAAGCCTGACCCTGGACGTCAAACACGAGGAAGCACAAAAAATACTGATGCGGCTGATTGTGGAAGAAGCCGACGTGGTGGTGCAGAACCTGGCACCCGGTGCGGCGGCACGGCTTGGCTTGTCCTACGAGGCGCTGTCAGCCGTCAAACCCGGCATCATTGTCTGTGACATTTCGGGCTACGGTGACAACCCGCAAAACCCTGGCCCTTACCGCGACAAAAAAGCCTATGACCTGCTGATCCAGAGCGAGGCGGGTTTTGTGTCCGTGACGGGCACAGCCGACGAGCCATCAAAAGCCGGGCCGTCGATTGCCGACATTGCGGCGGGCATGTATGCCTACACCAACATCCTGGCCGCCTTGATGCACCGCCAGCAGACCGGCCAGGGACAGCGTATTGACGTGTCCATGCTCGAAAGCCTGTCTGAATGGATGAGCTACCCGCTGTATTACGCTTTTGAAGGTGCCACACCGCCACCACGCACAGGTGCCAGCCACGCCACGATCTACCCCTATGGCCCTTTCATGGCGGGCGATGGCAAAACCGTGATGCTGGGCCTGCAGAACGAACGCGAGTGGAAGATTTTTTGCGACAAGGTGCTGCTGCAGCCTGAACTGAGCAGCGACCAACGTTTCGCAAGCAATGCCAGTCGCAGCGCTGCGCGGGGCGTGTTGTCAGCATTGATTGTTGAAGCTTTTTCACAGCTGACAGCAGAGCAGGTTGCCGAAAGGCTGGAAGGTGCAGGCATTGCCAACGCCCAAGTCAACACCATGGAAGGCGTGTGGGCGCACCCACAGCTCAAGGCACGGGCGCGCTGGTGCGAGGTGGACACACCCGCCGGTCCGATTCCAGCCCTGCTGCCGCCGGGCTCATGGCAACACGGCGCACCACGCATGGACGCCGTGCCTGCGCTGGGCCAGCACACCGACTCGATTCTGGGCCACTACGGCTACAGCGACGCAGCCATTGCCGCGCTGCGCAGCGAAGGTGTGGTGTGAGCATGGCTGAACTGCATCAAGCATTGACCTACCTGTTTGTGCCAGGCAACCGCCCCGAGCGCTTTGCCAAAGCCCTGGCCAGCGGTGCAGACCGCATCATTCTTGACCTTGAAGACGCCGTCGCAACTGCCGACAAGGCCGCAGCCCGGCTGGCAATTGCGGAATGGATGAGTACTGCTGGTGAAGCGCTTCCCAAAGTGCTGATCCGCATCAACGACGATGCCACCGCCTGGTACGCGGATGACCTGGCGCTGGCCGCGCAGGTAAAAGTTGCCTGTGTCATGCTGCCTAAGTGCGAAAGCGCCGCACAGACAAGCGCCGTGCTGAGCGCCCTGCCTCACACCGCCAGCGTGCTGCCGCTGATTGAAACTGCACGCGGCCTGCTTGCGCTGCAGGACATCGCAGCTGCACCCGGCGTGGCTCGGCTGGCTTTTGGCTCGCTTGACTACATGGCGGATCTTGACATTCCGACAGGCAGCGTGGCGCTTGATTACGCCGCAGCACACATCGCCGTCGCCTCACGCGCAGCCGGTTTGCCCGCGCCGCTGGCAGGTGTGACGCCTGATCTGGACGCTGCACGCGTCAGCGCCGACATGCAGCACGCCAGAACCCTGGGTTTTGGCGCCAAGATGTGTATTCACCCCTCACAGATCGCAGCTGTCCGTAGCGCGCTGGCACCTGGCGCGGCAGAGCTGGCCTGGGCAGAAAGTGTGCTCGCGGCCTGGGCCACGTCCAGCGGCGGGGCCATCCAGCTCAACGGCCGGATGGTGGACAAACCCGTGGTGCTCAAGGCCGAACGCATACGCGCCCTGGCTGCACAACTGCAAACCAGATGATTTCATTCAAAACAACCCAAAGGAGATAAACATGCCATCCACCATCATTGACTCAAAAATATTCGGCGACATGTTCAGCGACGCCGCCATGCGCCAGGTCTGGTCAGACGAAAACCGTACCGCCAAATACCTTGACATAGAACGGGCTCTCGCCAAGGTGCAGGGCGAGCTGGGACTGATTCCGCAGGAAGCGGCGGACGAGATCGTCAAAAACTGCGAACCAAGCCAGATTGACTGGGCAAAACTCAAGGCCAAGACCGAACAGATTGGCTACCCCATCATTGCCGTGGTCAACCAGATCAACGCCAATTGCAGGGACAAGCTGGGCGAGTACTGCCACTGGGGTGCCACCACACAGGACATCACAGACACCGCCGCCGTGCTGCAGATCCGTGAGGCACTGGCCCTGGTCGAGGCTGATCTGGCCGACATTTCAGCATCGCTGGCCAAACTGGCGCTTGAGCACCGCAACACCCCCATCATTGGCCGCAGCAACCTGCAGCAGGCCACGCCCATCACCTTTGGCTACAAGATGGCCAGCATTCTGGCCGGCATCGAGCGCCACCGCGAACGGCTGGAGCAGCTCAAGCCCCGTGTGCTGGTCGGCGAGTTTGGCGGCGCGTCGGGCACCCTGTCATCACTTGAAAAAGGCGCAATGGAAACCCAGGCCGGGCTGATGAAGGAACTGGGACTGGGCCAGCCGCTGATTTCATGGCACACCGTGCGTGACAACTTTGCCGAAGTCGGCGCGTTTTTGGGCATTGTGGGCGGCTCGCTCGGCAAGATTGCAATGGACGTCAAACTGCTGATGCAAACCGAAGTTGCCGAAGTGTTTGAACCCTTTGCGCCCGGCCGTGGCTCCTCATCCACCATGCCGCAAAAACGCAACCCGATTTCATGCCTTTACATCCACGCCAACATTTCGGTGGTGCGCCAGCTGGCTGCATCGCTGATGGACGCCATGGTGGCCGACCACGAACGCTCCACCGGCCCATGGGAAATCGAATGGGTGGCCATGCCCGAGATCTTCTGCCTGATGTCAGGCGCGCTCAAACAGACGAAATTCATACTCGCCGGACTCGAAGTGGACGCCGAGCAGATGCGCCGCAACATCGACATGACCCACGGCCTGGTCATGAGCGAAGCCGTCATGATGGGCCTGGGCCCCTACATAGGCCGCGAATACGCCCACGACCTGGTCTACGACATCTGCCGCGAAGCCCTCAAACAAAAACGCCCGCTGATAGATTTGCTGGCAGAACACCCCGAAATCAACAAACACGTCACACGTGAACAACTGGCTTC
>JAZKIK010000349.1:0-2186 GCA_040384925.1 Pseudomonadota bacterium
TTCACCCCCTCCCCCAACCCAAAATTTCCTGACACAGCCCAAAAGCTGTGCTAGATTTGCAAAAGCAAAATTGCTGCACTGCACCATTCCAGATTCACCGATGGCGACATCGGCTGCTTTGGTGTGTTCAATGCCTTCAGATGCATTTGCCAGAGTGCCTGTATGGCTCAGGGCTTTCCAGTTGCACTTCAGGGCGTGAAAAAAGCGGGCAGCAGGCTTGCCGGCACACTATTTCTGAAGTTCAACACAGGGGAGTTTTATGGTCACCAGCATCGATTCAAAAGTTGTCCAGCTTGGGTCTTACCAGGTCAAAAAGGGCGACAGTTCAATTTCAGGCCTGTCTTCAGGTGCTTTCATGACGGTACAGCTGCACCTGGCGTATTCGTCAAGTTTCAGTGGAGTCGGCGTGATTGCCGGTGGGCCGTTTCGTTGCGTCGAGTCCTTCAGCCCGGCAGCGACCCTGCCTGAAGACGCTTATGTACAGAACGCGCTTTATATCTGCATGAACCCGCTGGTGCCACAAACCGGCCCGAGCGCTGAAAAACTGGCACAACTGGCCCGCGAAACCGCAACTGCTGGCGAGATTGATGCGATAGACCATCTGGGCGATGACCGTGTCTACATCTTTACCGGCAGCGAAGACAAGGTGGTTTTTTCTGATGTGGTGTCGCGCACCCGCAGTTTTTACGAGCTGCTGGGTGTCAAACCCGCCAATCTGGTCTACCACGACGACGTTCCGGCTGGTCATTCCATCATCACCGACAACCCTGAAGACTCCCCGCTGGCCACCAACCAGCCACCCTACATCAACCAGGGCGGCTTCATGCAGTCGCATGACATCCTGAGGCACATTTATGGCCCGCTCAATGCCCCGGTTGACCAGCTTTCAGGCCGTTTGGTGCGTTTTGACCAGACCGAGTTTTTTGGTGGCGAGCCACGCGCCAGCATGAGCAAGTTTGGCTACGCCTACATCCCCAAGGCAGTTGAAGAAGGCACAGCCGAAGCGCGTGTACACATTGCACTGCACGGCTGCAAACAGGGCTACAACTACACCGACTACGTATATGGCCGGGCCGACATCGCCAACCAGCCTCCGTATGGCAATCGCTACATCACCACCACCGGCTACAACCACATTGCCGACAGCAACAACATCATCGTGCTCTACCCGCAGGCCGAAGGCGCAGACGGCAATGCGGCACAAAACCCCGAAGGCTGCTGGGACTGGTGGGGTTACACCAGCCCGACACCCAAACGGCCTGACTACTACTCACGCGAAGCCATCCAGATCAAGGCCATACACGACATGCTGGCCCGTCTGGGCGGCTAAAAACTGTTTTTGCAGCAAGCATTTTTAAAAGGGAAACCACATCATGAGCAACAAGAGCACTGAACTGAGCGTTATTGAAACCGCCCCCGCCGAATCCGGCGCTACCACTGCCGACCCAATGGCACACTTCAACCACCTGATGGCCATGGGTTTGCAGGCGTTTCAGCAAGGCGTGCCCGAAAGCGCCAAACCCGCACCGCTCAGGCATGTGCAGACCATCGTGAACCTGAGCAGCCAGTGGGCAGCCCGCAACGCCAACAACAGCGCCATCAGCGTCGGCCTGCTGCCAGCAGCGCTGGACGCCGACACCTGGAAAGAACTGCTGGCCATGCAGGCCGCCATCGTGCAGCGCTTGCAGGACCAGCAAAAAAGCTGGGTTGAAGGCATCAACGGCCTTGCGCACGACTACGCCCAGATCAAACAGGCCAACACCATGTCCAAATACGCCGAACAACAGTTCAACCTGATAGCCCAGTTCGGCCAACTGGTCAGCGCCCAGGCCACCGCCCTGATGGGTCTGCAGGAGAATATTCAGGTTGATTATGGTTATTGGGCTGCGCAAAAACAGCAGGGTACTGGGCAGGTTTGAAGGCTTGAGAAAAGACTAGCGGTGCGGTTGACGATAAGTTGCCGCTGCTCCGGGCCAGGCAGGTGAGTTGCCTGGCTCTTTTCCCTTTTCAATGGCTCCATCAAGCATCACAAACTGAAGGTTGGGCACCTGCACAATTTCCACTTTTTTTGCGGAAGGCGCATACAGATATTTTAATTCTTTTTTAAGATCAAGCGTCTTCATAACAGCTCCTTCAGTCTTCCTTTTTATTTGTCCACTTGCCCACATGTTTCCTTGTCTACTTGT
>JAZKIK010000349.1:2196-9330 GCA_040384925.1 Pseudomonadota bacterium
GGCTTTTTTATTGGCGCTTGCAAAAACCGACTGGTTACACGGCCCTGCGGTCTGAAACATGCTTGCAGCCGCATCAACACCATTGTTATCAGGCCCTTTATGTTTGCAGTCGTTCGTCGCGTTGTTATTGCCGCTATCGCCCTGTTTTTGATCTGGAGCATGGTGGGCAGCATCAGGCAGGCCTTGCCGCCCAAAACAGTGTTCATTGAAACCGGCCCGGTGGGCGGCAGTTACCACGAAAATGCCCTGCGTTATGCAAGCAAGCTTGATGCGGCGGGCCTCAGGACAGAGGTCCTGCCGAACCCGCAATCGCTGGAAACCATCAACAAGCTCAACGATCTCAGGGAGAAGGTTGATATTGGTTTTACCGTGCAGCCACTGGACGACAGCCGTTATCCAAATGTGGCCTCTGTCGGGGTGATCGAGCTGCAGCCGCTGTTTGTTTTTTACAACCTTGGTCTGGGCAAATTGCAGACGCCCATGAGCCTGCGTGGCAAACGGCTGGTCATGCCGCCGGAAAAGAGCGCCACTGCCGAAGCCGCCCGATCAGTTCTGGGGCTGTATGGCCTGAACGAAAAAAACACCACATTTACCTATCTGCCTATCAGCCAGGCGGTTGAAGAACTGAAAACCGGCAAACATGACGCCGGTTTTTTCATGCTGGCACCGGCCAACAAGATCATTCATGACCTTGTCAGCGCAGACACGCTTTCGCTGCTGTCCATACCCGAGGCAGTAGGTGTATCCCGCATTCTTGACCACCTCAAACCTGCAACCGTGCCACTGGGCGCGTTTGACCTGCAGAACAATCTGCCCGACAGCGACACCACAGTCATCAGCGGCATGGTGAATGTGATGGTGAAAAAAGACATCAACCCGGCCGTGCTTTATGTGCTGCTTGATGCCATGAAGGACGCGCATCATGGCCAGACCCTGGTATCGGCCAAGGGGGACTTTCCCAGCATGGTGGGCACTGAACTTGAAGTTCACCCGCTGGCTGCGCAGTGGGCCAAATCGGGTACACCCTGGATTTTTGTACGTTTTGGCCCGGTCGTTGCCAGCCTGATTGACAAATACTGGCTGCTGGCCCTGGTACTGGTGCTGCTGGCAGAGGTCTACCGTACCTCGCGTTACCTTTACGAACTGACCGAGCTGAGCGCCTCGTCAACTGCCTTGCGCATACTGCTGCACCTGCAAAAGCGACTCGCGGACGGCCGCATGCCAGGACGGTTTGGCAAGCAGCTGTTCAGGATTGCCGAGGCGATTACCGCACGGGAAAGCCAGAATGCAAAAGCCAGAGCCCTGCTGGAGCAGTTGCGCCCGGTCATGACAAAACACTAAAAAACAGCAGGCCGACCATTTCAGTTTTTGGCAGTTGCAGGCGCACGCGGCGCTGCGGCTGCAAACCACTCACTCAGTTTGCTGCGCAATCGGTTGATGACGAAATAAATCGCCTGAAAACTGACCGTAAACATCAGCATCAAGCTGTCACTGCTGGCCCGCAGCCGCGTCATTTCCCCAGTCAATTTCGACAATATCAAAGTCAGCAAACCAGTACGCCCCCAGGTTGTGGATACCACGCCCCGCGTACCTGTCTCGTACCAGCGGGTTCATGCTGGCCAGCTTTTGCGCAGACAAAGGTATTGAAGTTGAACTCACCACACGGGCCTGCAAACCCAGGTCCCTGGCCATCAGCCGCGTTTTTTCAAGATCAATGAACACGTTATGCGTCATGACCGCCAGTCCGCCTGCAGCCAGATGGCCAGGCAGGCCAAGCAAAAAACGATCCCCCAGGCGGCGACCATCCTCGCCGCCCGCACTCCAGCTCACCAGCCGGCCATCTCCCTCCACATGGTGGGCCGGGAACTGCGGCAAATTGGTCACGATCAGGTCAAAAACCCGATCACCACACCCCAACCACATATCACCCTGAACAACGCTTGCGCGCTACTGCAAAACCTGGCGCTGCAAAAGCGCCTGACTGGCGGCCACCGCAGCCGCCTCGATTTCAACCCCCAACACATCCTGCGCTCCTGCAGCAGCCAAGTCATCACCACACCACTGCCCGTCCCGATCTCCAGCACCCGCCCGAGGCCCTTGCAGCGAGAACTGCGGCGCAGGTGGTGCAACAAGGCTGCCGTGTACTCAGTGGGTTTAAAAAGATCAACTTCCATCAGCGTAGAAAACCCGGTCAGGTGAAACAAGGGGCTTTGCGCACCGCGTCATGAAGCGCCAGATTTTCCCATGTGGCGCGTGACAACACAGTCAGGCCGACTGTTGGACACCCAAATGCGCAATTGGCAACATGCCAGCGCTGCACATGTCATTACCAGAGCCGCCAGCATGACCAAGGTCAAGACGGCTACTGCATCTGACGCGGCCTTGTTCAGGGTTTCCCCAGGCAGTCGCCACAAAAAAGTACTACTTTTCCCTTTAATAGTACAAACATTTTCAGACCAAAAACTTATCGTGACGATGTTCGAGGCCTTCACAGATCGCCGGCGAACACAGCTGAGATTCATTTTCTCAGCTGCCCAATTCATAAAAAACCATTTGGAGACAAGTCATGAAGCGCAAAACGAAATGGGCATTAGCTGCTGCCATGGTTCTGGCGGGCGCAGCACAGGCCGCCACCGAACTGGTCATTGCCACAGTGAACAACGGGCACATGATAGAGATGCAAAAACACACCAGGTTTTTTGAACAGGCCAACCCCGACATCAAGGTCAGGTGGGTCACGCTGGAAGAAGGTGTGTTGCGCCAGCGCGTGAGCACCGACATCGCCACCAAAGGCGGGCAGTTCGACATCATGACCATTGGCATGTATGAAACGCCAATCTGGGCCAAAAAAGGCTGGCTGCAGGAACTTAAACCGGACGCAGCCTACGACATCAATGATCTGTTGCCCGCCATCCGCAATGGTCTGTCTGTCAACGGCAGGCTTTACGCCGCGCCGTTTTATGGCGAAAGCTCCATGCTGATGTACCGCAAGGACCTGGCAGACAAGGCCGGGGTGCAGGTGCCGGTGCAGCCTACCTGGGCGCAGGTAAAAGACCTGGCCGCAAAAATTCACAACCCAAAGGAGGGGGTGTATGGCATTTGCCTGCGCGGCAAACCGGGCTGGGGCGACAACATGGCGTTTTTGTCCACCCTGGTCAACACCCATGGCGGCCAGTGGTTTGACATGAACTGGAAACCACAGCTGGACAGCCAGCCCTGGAAAGACGCCATCAACCTGTATGTGGACTTGTTGAAAAACTACGGCCCACCCGGCTCGGCAGGCAACAGCTTCAATGAAATTCTGGCGCTGTACAACGAGGGCAAATGCGGTATGTGGGTTGATGCAACGATTGCTGCCAGCTTCATACTCGACCCCAAACAGTCAAAGGTGGCAGACAAGGTAGCCTTTGCGCAAGCCCCTGTTGCCGTGACATCCAAGGGTTCACATTGGTTGTGGGCCTGGTCGCTGGCCATTCCCGCAGGCTCAAAAAACGCTGAAGCAGCTCAAAAGTTTGTCAACTGGGCCACCTCCAAGGAATACATCAAGCTGGTCGGCAATGCCAGTGGCTGGGCTTCAGTGCCAACAGGCACACGCAAAAGCACCTACGCCATCAAAACATTTTTGAGCACATCCAAATTTGCAATCGCCGAGCGTCTGGCCATAGACACGACCAATCCGAATGACAGCACCCTTCCCAGGTCACCCTACCTGGGGGTGCAGTACGTTGCCATTCCGGAATTTCAAGCCATAGGCCAGGCGGTTGGCCAGCAAATGAGTGCGGCCTTGGCAGGAAGTATTTCAGTGGATGAGGCGCTTCAGGCCAGCCAGATGGCCGCAGACCGTGAGATGAAAAAGGGTGGGTATTACAAATAGTTGCGGTGAATCCAATCGGCGCAAGAGGCAGTTTCAGTACGAGTCGGCTTTACCGTTCTCAAAGCTCTCATCGGTTCATGAGCCGCTTCATGCGTCGCCCTTTGCTGGGGCTTGCCGTTTTTGGGAGTTTTCAGGACTCGGATAGCGCTGGTCACACCTTGCGAAGATAGTCAGGCCAGCCGTCTGACATCAATATGCGATATTGGCAACTGGCGAGAGCAGTGCCTGAGGGTTTTTAATATCTTTCAGATCGCCAGCATTCAGCGTATCTTCAAGCCATGGGCAGTTCATCTCAACTGTTCAAAAACAGAGTCACGAAGTCAAGGAGTTCCGTATGCGCCAACAAAACACCAAACACCGCATTTTTGCCAGCCTTTCCCTCGCCAGCCTCACGCTGGCCCTGCTTGCAGGCTGCGCCTCACCATCAAATGAAACACCATCGGTCTCATTGCTTGAACCTGCAGATGGGGCTACGGTTGAAAGCCCTTTCAAGGTCAGGTTTGGTGTCAAGGGCATGAAGGTTGCGCCTGCCGGCGACATTGTGGCCAATAGCGGTCACAACCATTTGCTGATCAACCGCATGGCGATACCGGCTGGGGAGTCGGTTCCGTTTGACGACAAAAACCGCCACTTTGGCATGGGTCAGACCGAAACCATGATGACCTTGCCGCCTGGCCAGTACAAACTGACAACCCAGTTTGCCAACGGCGCGCATCAGTCTTATGGGCCGGCGATGAGTTCTTCGATTCAGATCACGGTGAAATAAAACTGCCGCAGCCAAAGCCTCCCGAATTGCAGTTGCCCTCACCCGAGCTTCAAATTCACATTCTTCGTATATGTGAACTCCAGCAGCTCGGCAAAACATTCCTCACGCCCAATGCCTGACTGTTTGACGCCGCCAAACGGGGCACCCATGAAGTGCTGGCTGGCGTTGTTGATCCAGACGTAACCAGTGTGTATACGTTTGGCGGCGCGGTGGGCGGTGTTGATGTTTTGCGTCCAGATCGAGCCGGTCAGGCCGAAATCGACACCGTTGACGTCTTGCCACAAGATGTTTTCATCGCTCCATTTGAAGACCGACATCACCGGGCCAAACACTTCCTCCTGCGCCAGCCGCATGTGGGGCTGCATATCGGCAAATACCGTGGCTTCGTAGAAAAAGCCGTCTTTCAGCGCTTCATCATCGGGCTGTTTGCCGCCGCAAACCAGGCGGCCACCATCTTCCAGGCCGACGGCCACATAGTGTTTGACCTTATCAAGCTGGGCGCGGCTCACAAGCGAGCCCATCGTCGTTTTGGGATCGCTTGGAATGCCGGGTTTGTGGCGGTGCGGCAGCAGATTGATGACTTTTCCAAGCACCGCGTCGTGGATTGATTCATGCAAAAACACCCGGCTGGTCGAGCCACAGCTTTGGCCTGACCAGGTGAAGTTCATGCCGGCGATGATGCCGTTCACCAGTTTGTCAATGTCTGCATCGGGGTACGCGACCAGCGCGTTTTTGCCGCCCAGCTCCAGCAGTATGGGTTTAAGCTTGTCTGACGCAGTTTTCATCACAGCCTTGCCGGTCGGCACCCCGCCAATCAATGTGATTTTTCTAACCAGCGGGTGACGCCCCATGGCGTCGCCGCATTCACGGCCGCCGCACAAAAAGTTGGCCACGCCAGGCGGAAAGATGTCACCCACCAGCTCTGCCAGCCGCAGTATCGACAGTGGTGCCTGATCCGGCGACTTGATGACAACGGTGTTGCCTGCAGCCAGCGGTGCCGCCAGGCGTGCAGCGGCAAACATGAAAGGGTGGTTGTAGGCGACGATACGGGCAATCACACCCAGCGGCTCCTGCAGGGTGTAGTTGAAGTTACCGTCACCCATGGGAATGGTTTCACCCTTGATTTCGGTGGCCAGGCCAGCAAAAAAATCAAGGCAGTCAGCGGCAAAACCGGCGTCCATCGCCAGCGCCGACACCGGGTTGCCGTTGTTGAGTGAATCCAGCATGGCCAGCGGGTCGGCATGTTCACGCAGCACCGCTGCTGCCCTGCGCAGATAACGCCCACGTTCGACGGGTGGTGTGGCGGCCCAGGCCGGAAAAGCGGCATGGGCCGCCTGCACGGCTGCATCCACGTCTTCAGCATCGGCAACAGGTGCAGTGGTGATGGTTTCGTTGTAGCAGGGGTTGCTGGTGTCGGCATACACACCGGCTTTGGGCGCGTGCCAGGCGCCGCCGTAATACAGGCCGCGTTGGGTGGGCAGAATGCCTGGAGGGATTTGGTGGGCTCGCATGGGTTTGTCCTTTTTTATTTGGGTTTTCTCCTTCCCCCACTGGGGGAAGGTTGGGATGGGGGCCTTTGGGCCTCGTTTAACGCGGTGGTATTACCCGGGCCAAGCCCCCAGCCCTACCGTCCCCCAAAGGGGGAAGGTGGAAGACACTATTCAGACGAGCGTGTCAACCCAGCCGTCATCGCGGCGCTGTAACCGGTCTGCACCACCACATCGACCACCACAGTTGCGCCATTCATGACAGCCGCAATGGCATCAAGCAGCACTTTCTCCAGCTCGGCAGCGTCTTCCACCGGGCCAACACCCGTCAGCCCCTGGCCGCGCGCCATCATGGCCAGGTCTGGTGCCGGATTTGCGATGCGCTGGCCTATCCAGCGGTTTTCTATGGGTCGCAGGCGCTGGCGGGCAACACGCTCCTGATGCACTTCGTCATTAAAAAACGAGCGGTTGTTGCACACCACGATCAGCATGGGGATGCGGGCATTGGCCGCAGTCCACAAGGCGTTGACGCCCATCATGTAGTCACCGTCGCCAATCACCGACACTGGCAAACGGTCTGTGCCCTTGAGCGCCAGCGCCGAGCCGATCGACATGCCAGGGCCCGAGCCAATACCGCCGCCACCGTCATAACCCAGAAAATCAAGCGGGTGTTTGAAGTCCCACATCTCACCGCTCCAGCTCAGCGGCAGGCGCATCAGGCATACTTTTTTGTCCCCTACAGCGCGCTTCAGGGTAGCAGCAAGTGTGCTCACAGTCATGTTGCTGGCACCCGATGCACCCGGCACGACCTGCACCGGTGCTGCCACAGGCAAAGGCCGTTTGGCAGGCGCGGGTGTGCTGCGCGGCTGGACGTGCTGGTTCAGCAAGCTCACTGCAGATTCGGGTTCACACAACAAAAACACGTCAACCGGCGGCAGGCCCTGGTGGTCCATGCTCCAGCCATTGTGGCTGTAGTGGTCAACCGACACCTGAATGATTTTGCTGCC
>JAZKIK010000350.1:0-1735 GCA_040384925.1 Pseudomonadota bacterium
TGGACACCTTGTTGACGTTTTGCCCGCCAGCACCCTGTGCACGTATGGCGCTGAATTCGACTTCACGTTCATCTACCGGAAAAAGAGGCTCTGTTGCCATGTTTGAGCCTTTTTTGACCTCAATGCCGGTAGATCAGCCCATCTCGGCCAGCGCGGCAATTGCCAGGCCGTAACCCTTGACACCAAAACCGGCCATCACTGCCTTGGCAACGGGCGAGATGTAGGAGTGGTGGCGAAAGGCTTCGCGGGCGTGGACGTTGCTGATGTGCAGCTCGATCACCGTCACGCCTGCGCCCTTGATGGCGTCCATGATGGAGACGCTGGTGTGGGTGTAGGCACCGGCATTGAGGATGATGCCGGCCAGTGCACCTGCGGCCTGGGCGCGGCCAGCTTCCTGAATCGCGTCGATCAGCACACCTTCATGGTTGCTCTGGCGAAAGTCGAGTTTGAAATTGTGTTTTTCGCAGGCAATGAGGCACAGCGCTTCTACATCGGCCAGGGTTTGTGCGCCATAAACGGCTGGCTCGCGGGTGCCAAGCAGGTTGAGGTTGGGGCCGTTCAGTACCAGGGCGGTTTTCATGGATGCAGCGCTTTCTTCGGATAAATAATGGTTTATTGAGGGCCGCCCAGTTCCTGCAAGGTGACCGTCTGGCCCGTGGCAATCGATTGCCGCACGGCTTCGACGGTCAGCAGGCTTTGCAGGGCGTCGGCGACGGTGATTATCGGCTCGGCCTGGCCGGTGATCAGGTCACAGAAATGATCAAGCTGTGCAGCCAGCGGATTGACTGCCTGCAGCGACAGGGTTTTTTCAACAAAAGGCGTGAACCAGCCGGGCTCGCGGCCATCGTCTGCATACGACCAGGTACGAAGTGTGGGCACGGCCATCGACGCTTTGGTGCCGGCGATGAAGTAGCAGTCTTCAGACGGATAACGCGGGTAATCAGGGTTTTCGCCCGAAGTCTGTTCCCAACTGCGCGGTGATACAGCAGTGTCTGACAGCGTGAAGGTGCCCAGCGCACCACTGGCAAACCTGAGTGTCATGGCAACCGTGTCTTCAACCACAAATTGGCGCACGGCGCTGGAGGCGATGGCGTGGACGGATTCAAGCTCGCCACACAGATAACGCAGGTTGTCTATTTCATGGATCAGGTTGATCAGAATTGGCCCGCCGCCCGGCTGTTTGCGCCAGGCAGCGCTTTCAAAATAACTGTCGGGTTTGTAGAACTGGGCGCTGCCCATCACCGTGACAAGCCGGCCCAGGCTGCCGGACTGAATCGCCCGGCGAGCCAGTTGCAGGGTGCTGCTGTGGCGGCGGTGGTGGCCCACCAGCATGGGCACGGGTCTGGTTGCCAGCGCAGCGACCAGTTGCTGACCAGACGCCAGGGATTCGGCCACCGGTTTTTCAATAATGGCCGGCACGCCATGCTGCACACAGACCAGCGCGCCAGGTACATGCAGATGATTGGGTGTGGCCAGAATCACGCCATCAGGTTTGCTGCCTGATGCAAACAAGTCCTCAAGACTTGCGAAATGAGGCACACCCAGGCTGGCCGCGTAGTTTTTTGAAGCGGGCATCGGATCTACCACGGCGCACAAGCGGGTGCGCGGATTGGCCTGAATCAGCTCGATATGGCGGTGGCCAATCGCACCAGCCCCTGCCACTGCGATTTGCAGAGCATGTGAAAGGTTTGCAGACATGGTTTGAAGCTGTACTTAAAGCAGATTCACGCGCTCA
>JAZKIK010000350.1:1745-2529 GCA_040384925.1 Pseudomonadota bacterium
CATGTGAAACGTGGCTAGCCATGATTTAGAGCAGGTTGACGCGGTCGAAAAACGCAATCAGCAGCTCGGCAAAGGCCTCGGGCTGCTCCACCGCACTCAGGTGTGCGGCGTCCAGGGTTTCAAGTTCACTGCCCTTGATGGCGTCAACAATGGCCTGCGACTGCGCCATGGGTGTGGCTTCGTCGCGAATGCCGCCAATCACCAGTGTTGGCAGAGCAATGCGCTGGTTGCTGGCGCGAAAGTCTATGTTTGACACCGCATCACAACTGGCCGCGTAGGCTGGCGCATCGGTTTTTTCAAGCCGGGCACGCAGCTCACTTACCTGGGCGGCACCGCCACCGGCCACATCGGCGCGAAACCCGGGTGTGAACCAGCGCTGCATGGCGCCGTCAGAAATAGCAGAAACGCCCTGCTCCAGCACGGTTTTGACACGTGCCTGCCACATGGTCCTGGCGGCATCGTCGTAATACGAAGACGAATTGGCAATGGTGATGCTTTTGAGCAGTTGCGGATATTTTGCAGCCAGCGCCTGCGCCGTCATGCCGCCCATGCTGAGGCCGACAAAATGCACTGGCTCGTCGGAATGCTCACGAATCAGCTGTGCGGCGTCGTCGGCCAGCATGTCAAGCGTGTAAGGCCCGGCAGGCGCTGGCGACTGGCCGTGGCCACGGTGGTCATAACGCAGCACGGTGTAACGGCTGGTCAGCAGCTCGGCCACACCGTCCCACATGCCGAGGTCGCAGCCCAGGGCGTGACTGAGCACGACGACCGGGCCGTGGCCTTG
>JAZKIK010000351.1:0-2599 GCA_040384925.1 Pseudomonadota bacterium
ATTCACTGGCAAGCCTTCAAGTTGTGGCGCAAACAAGTGCCGTTTTTCAGCAAACCCCGGCCTCCAGCATCTTTTGTGACGCGATGAACACCTCCAACCCATCTCCTGTCTCCCTCTCCAGCGGCCCGGCATTTTCACTGCCAGGTGACGCGCCCTCCGCCGCACGCGCCACACTCAAGCTGCTGATGCGCCTGAAACACGGCACGCTGACGGTCAAACTGCCGGACAGCTCGGTGCAGCGTTTTGGCAATGGCCAGGCACCCATGGCCAGCCTGCATCTGCTGAACTGGAATGTCTGCAGCACAGCCCTGAAGTCTGGCGACATCGGTTTTGCCGAAAGTTTTATCGCTGGCGACTGGACCACGCCGCACCTGACCGAGCTTCTGCGGGTGTTCATCGTCAACCGCAAGGAGGTTGAAGACGTGATTTACGGCACTTGGCTGGGCCGTTTTGCCTACCGCATGAAACACCTGCTCAATCGCAACACAAAAAAGAACAGCCAGAAAAACATCCACGCCCATTACGACCTGGGCAATGCGTTTTACGAGTTGTGGCTGGACGGCACGATGAACTATTCGTCTGCCATTTTTGAAACGCCAGAAACCTCGATGAAAGACGCCCAGCACGCCAAAGTGCGACGCGCCCTGCGTATGGCCCAGGTCAAACCCGGTGACCGGGTGCTTGAAATCGGCTGCGGCTGGGGCGCATTGGCTGAAAAAGCCGTGCTTGAATTTGACGCCAGCGTGGTTGGGGTGACCCTGAGCACTGAACAGCTGGCCTGGGCCCAGGCCCGGCTGGCGCGCAGTGGAATCGGCCAATACCGCGAGGAGGGCAGCACACCACACGCAGTGGGAAGCGTGGGGGCGACGCTTCGTTTGCAGGACTACCGCGACATTGGAAAAACCACGCTTGACAAGCCGTTTGACGCGATCTGTTCGATTGAAATGGTCGAAGCCGTGGGCCGTGAATACTGGGCCGAGTACTTTGCCACTGTGGCGCGCCTGCTCAAACCCGGTGGCCACGCCTGCATACAAAGCATTGTGATTGCCGATGAACTGTTTGATCGTTACATCAGGTCTACTGACTTTATCCAGCAATACATATTTCCAGGCGGCTGCCTGCCCTGCCCGCGCGAGTTCAGGGCCTACGCGCAGGCTGCAGGTTTTGAAGTAGTGGACGAGTTTTCATTCGGCCAGGACTATGCACGCACCCTGCAGCTGTGGCGTGATGACTTCATGGCGCAGGAGTCACGGGTGCTGCAGCTGGGTTTTGACAAACGCTTTATTCGCATCTGGGAGTTTTACCTTGCTTACTGCGAGGCCGCTTTTCTGGAGGCCAATACCGATGTGGTGCAGTACACGCTGCGCAAGCTTTGAGTTTTGACGACCGGACCCATAGCCATCCATGCCAGCCGGACCTGTGCAACAGCCATGAAACACTTGAAAAATTCAGTTTTTCTGCTTGCTCTTTTGACCAGCCTGGCAACCATGACGGTTCAGGCCCAAAACACCGCGCCTGCTGACAACACAGCCAGACCGGCTGTTGTAGCTGAAGACCTGCGGCCAGAACTTCAGCACTTGTTGCCAGGCAGCCGTCTGCTGGGCAAAACCCGACTCACGGTCTGGGGTTTTCAGGTTTACGACGCCCGCCTGTGGGTCACACCAGCTTTCAGGGCTGACAGACTGGCCAGCCAGCTCTTTGCGCTGGAGCTTTCTTACCTGCGCGACTTCACCAACATCGACATTGCCGAACGATCCATCAAGGAAATGCGCCGCTCGGCCAGCATCACTGAAGAACAGGCCAAAAGCTGGATCACCGAGATGCTGCGTGTCGTGCCCAATGTCAAAAAAGGCGATCGCATCATGGGCGTCAACCGGCCCGGTGAAGGCGCGCTGTTTCTGGTCAACGGCCAAAGCAGTGGTGAAATAAAAGACGCTGAATTTGCCGCGCTGTTTTTTGGCATCTGGCTGTCACCCAAAACGTCCGAGCCGCAGATGCGCAGCGCACTGCTGGCCGGGGCGCTGTGAGTTTAAAGCCCTTGCTGTGACCACAGATCAGGCTTTCACCAATCGCAATGGCCTGGCCTACGGCATGCTCGGCTTGCCGCTGGCCTTTGTCGCGCTGCCGCTCTACGTCATTTTGCCCAACCACTATGCACGCGAATTTGGTGTGCCGCTGGCCACCCTGGGCGCGATTTTGCTGGGTGCCCGCCTGTTTGATGCCTTGATTGATCCGCTGCTGGGCCGTTTCAGCGACCGTTTGTTTGCAAGATCAGCGCGCTCGGTTCTGGTGTTGGGCGCCGTGGCTGCGCTATTGCTGGCGCTGGGTTTCGCGCTGCTGTTTTTCCCGCTGGTAAGCACACCGCGCGCGCTGATTGTCTGGGCCAGTGTGATGCTGGTACTGACTTATGCGGCTTACAGCGCCCTGAGTGTGCCCTACCAGTCCTGGGGGGCGATGCTGGGCGGCAATGAAGCCGAACGCAGCCGCATCGTCGCCTGGCGTGAGGGTCTGGGCCTGGTGGGTGTGGTTTTGGCATCCATTACGCCTGTTGCACTTGGCCTGCCTGCAACAACAGCCTTGTTTTTTACAACGCTTCTGA
>JAZKIK010000352.1:0-1731 GCA_040384925.1 Pseudomonadota bacterium
GTTCATTCCGGGAATTTGTTACGGCAGTGAATTTTCTTCTCAAGACGCCGCTTGATGCCCGCGAACGTGGCCACATGAAGGACATGCCTGCCCTGCTGCTGGCCAGCCTGGCTGTGCGTGATGTAGCGCTTTTTGCCAAGACTTTTCCGCGAGTGGTGGACAGCGGCAAGATGCTGCGCAACGTGGTGCAGATTCTGCGCAGCGGCCAGGTCGGTCGTAAATCGCTGGGTTCGCGCCCCAAAAAGCTGGTGCAGAACTGGTTGTGCCAGGCCACCGAAAAGCAGTTGTTGGCCGCCAGTGTGGGTAACAGCCCGTCATTGGCCGATGTGGTGAAGATGGTTCACCCCAAACCAGCTGATGCTGAACGTGCTGCCTGGTTTGCCTGGCTCATTGGTCGTGATTACGAGGTCAACAACTTGCCCACAATGACGCGGACTTTTGAGGCCTATAAAAAGGACCGCAGCGGTGTGCTGCCCGATGTGCCTTTTCAGATGTTGACGGCGCTGGGGCTGACGGCAAACCAGTGGACGCAGATTGCAAAAAATGGCTCCTGGCAGATGGTCAGACAGAATCTGAACACCTTTGCACGCCATGGCGTGTTCGGAACGGCCAAGGCTGTGAAGGCCGTGGCGGCCAGATTGCGTGATGAGCAAAGCATAAGCAAGGCGCGCGTGTTGCCTTACCAGTTGATGATGGCTTACAAGTCGGTTGACGAGTCGGTGCCATTTGAAGTACGCGAGGCTTTGCAGGATGCGATGGAGATTGCCCTGAAAAACGTGCCTGAAATGGCAGCTCAGGTTGTGGTTTGCCCCGATGTGTCTGGTTCCATGAGCCAGGCTGTGACTGGCAACCGGGGTTCGGCTACGTCAGCAGTGCGCTGTATTGACGTGGCGGCCTTGGTGGCTGCAGCCCTGCTGCGCAAGAACCCCGGCACTTTGGTGCTGCCGTTCGAGCAGAAAGTGGTGAGCTTGTCCTTGAATCCAAGTGATTCGGTGCTGAGCAACGCTGAAAAGCTGGCTGCCATCGGTGGTGGAGGAACCAATTGTTCGGCACCTCTGGCCCAGCTGAATCTGCACAAGGTCAAGGCTGATCTGGTGGTGCTGGTGTCTGACAACGAGTCATGGGTGGACAACAAACGTCATGGCGCGACGCAGACCCTGCTGGAGTGGGAGTTGTTCAAGCAGCGCAACCGGCAAGCCCGGCTGGTGTGTATAGACATTCAGCCCTATGCCCACACCCAGGCGTGTGAGCGGGCCGATATCTTGAACATTGGCGGTTTTACCGACGAGGTTTTCAAGATGCTGGCCATGTTTGCAGCCGGTGAGTTGGGTGCCGACCACTGGGTGGGCGTGATTGAGGATATTTCCCTGGAGGCTTGATGAAAGAAGGATCTGCTGCTGAAAATATAGCTGATGGCGTATGAAGATAAAGCGCTTCAGCTGAATTTGATATGAATATCGTCGCCTGGCGAATGCCGATGTGATTACATCCAAACTGTATCCATCACATCAACTGTTAGTCGCCAGGCGGGGATGGCTGAAAAGCCGGGAATGTTTGAAAGAGATAAAAGCACAAGAGCTTTAAAAAGCGCGAATGCTGGCGGGATTACATGGTTTAGCCGGTTTCGATACTGGCCATGCACTGAAGGGAAACCCGAGGCGCATGAAATCTCGCCGATTTTGTCGCGCTTTTTAAAGCACTGTTTTTGCTGCATAATTAAGGCGCGCTTTA